>NZ_JBFUDK010000012.1:0-156288 GCF_056404755.1 Sphingomonas sp. P2_B6 | reverse complement strand
GGACCCGGCGCCGGCGACGGCGGCCCACGTCCGGGCGGTTTCGGCGGACGCGGCCCCGGCGGCGGTGGTTTTGGYGGGCGTGGCGGCGGATTCGGCGGCGGCGGCCAGGGCGGCGGGCGGCTGAACTTCGCGCTCTACCACACCTGGCATTTCAAGGAGGAAGTGCTGGTCCAGAATGGCGGGCCGCGGCTCGACCTGCTCAATGGCGACGCGACCAGCGGCAGCGGCGGGCAGTCACGCCACGAATTCGAGGCGCAGGCCGGGTACACGAACAACGGCGTGGGGTTCCGCCTGTCGGGCAATTACCGCACCGGTACCGAAGTGAATGGCGGCACGCCGGCCGCGCCGCAGCGGCTGGATTTTTCGGGGCTCGGCACGCTCGACCTGAGGCTGTTCGCCGATTTCGGCCAGCGGCTCGATCTGGTCAAGAAGCACCCCTGGCTGCGCGGCACCCGCCTGACGATCGGGGTGACCAACATCTTCGACGGCAAGCAGCGCGTGACCAATGCCGCCGGGATCACGCCGGTCAGCTATCAGCCCGATTATCTCGATCCGCTGGGGCGGAGCGTACGGGTCAGCATCCGGAAGCTGTTCTTCTGAGGGTTTGACGTGGCCGGGGGGACTTCCCGGCCACGTCCCCTCCCTGTCTCAGAAATCCTGTCTCAGAAATTGACCCGGAAGGTCGCCCCTGCCGTGCGGGGCGTGCCGAGCTGGCCGGCATAGGCAAAGGGCGAAGTGCCGACGATCGCGGTGGTCGACAGGTTCTGGAAGTATTTCTTGTCGAACGCGTTGTTGACCCAGGCCGACACGTCGAACTGTCCGTCGCGGAAGGACGTACCGACGCGGAAGTTGAACAGGGCATAGGGGTCGATCCGGCTATAGGGCCCGGCATCGGCGGTGCCGAACGTGCTGGAGCGATAGCTGAACTGGCCGATCGCATAGGGTCGCACGCCGTTCGCGAGCTGGACATGATAGTCGATCGACGCATTGGCGACCCATTCCGGCGCCTGGAACAGGGGCTTGCCGGTGAGGTCGCATACGCCGGTGACCCCGACCGGGCACGGCGCATTGGCATAGCTCTTGTACTTGGCGTCGTTGTACGAGCCATTGGCGTCGATCGTCAGGTTATTGGTCACCTTCAGCGACGCATCCACCTCGACGCCGCGCGCCCGTACGTCGCCGACATTGGCAAGATAGGAGCGGTTGCCATTGGTGGGCACGATATTGGCCTGAAGCCCGGACAGGTCAGTCGAGAAGGCGCTGAGGTTGAAGGTCAGGCGGCGATCGAAGAACTGGGTCTTAAGGCCGATCTCCCAATTCTTCACGTCCTCGGGCTCCAGAACCAGCGGCGTTCCCGCCGAGACGGCGGCGTTGAGGTTCAGGCCCGAACCCTTGTAGCCGGTCGAATAGGACCCGTAGACCAGCACATCGGGCGCGATCTTGTAGGCGATGCTGGCGAGGTACGAGACATTGTCGCCCGTCACCGACGTGTTGTAGTGGAAGGGGATCGAGGTCGCCGGATTGGGCGTGCCCACGGTCGAGGTATCGGACCGGCCCCAGCGCTTGTCGTGCGTGTAGCGGATGCCGGCGGTGAGCGTCAGCCGATCCGTGACCGAGTAGTTCGCCTGGCCGAACACCGCGACGCTGTCGACCGTGGTGCGGACGTCGTCGAGATATTGCGAGCCGGGGGCGATGTTGATCGCCGCCGCCGCCGGGTTCGCGAGCCGGGCATAGGTGGTGTAGAAATTGCTCGCGTCCGTGCCGAACTGGTTGAGGATGAAATGATCGCGCAGCACCTGGTGGAACAGGTAACCGCCGACCTGCCAGGTGAATCGCCCGGGTTGTGAGGCAAGGCGGATTTCCTGCGAGAACTGATCGTCCTTGGTCTGGGCGACATTGACCTGGATGACGTCGAGCGGCGTGCCGTCGCTGTCCTGCAACGGCGCGAAGTGCCAATAGCGCCACGCGCTGATCGACGTCAGCGTGACCGGGCCGAGATCCCAATCGGCCTGCAGCGACACGCCCTTCTGGTCGGTCTTCATGTTCTGAAGCGAATTGTTCTGGGTGTAGTCGAGGCTCCGTTTCGGCACGTACCCGAGCGCGGCGAGCGCCTGGAGCGTGCGGCCGGTGGTCGCGCTGAGGCTTGCGGGCAGGACCAGTTTGGTCGCGCTGACGCAGCAGGTATCGTCCTCGATCGAATAATCGCCGATCAGCCGCAGGGTGAGGTTGCTGGCGGGCGTGGCGAGAAGCTGGACGCGCGCGCCGCTGCGCCCGACGCTGTTCGCATTCACCCCGGTCTTGATATTGTCGAGCACGCCGTCGCGGTGAGTGTTGAACCCCGTGACGCGGAAAGCGAGCAGTCCGTCGATGATCGGGCCGGTCACGCTCACGCGCTCCTGGTTGTAATTATACGTGCCGCCGGAGATTTCCGCCGTGCCCTTGAACTCGAATTCCGGCCCCCGCGTCGTGATGTTGAGCACGCCGGCCGAATTGTTGCGCCCGAACAGCGTCCCCTGCGGGCCGCGCAGCACCTCGACTCGGTCGACATCGATCAGGTCCGACAGCGCCATGCCGGGGCGGCCGAGATAGACACCGTCGATATAGACGCCGACCGAAGTATCGAGCCCGTCCGATGCGGAGGAAACGCCGATGCCGCGAATGCCGATCGAGGAATTGCGCGGGTTGGAATTATAGGCGGTCAGGCTGGGCGTCTGGAACTGGACGTCCGTCAGCGTGTAGCCGCCCTTACGCTCCAGCGTCTCGCCCGAGACCACCGAAAGGGCGATCGGCACGTCCTGCGCGCGCTCCGAAGTGCGGCGCGCGGTGACCACGACATCGGCGCCCTCATCGGAGGTTGTGGTGGGATCGGACGCCGCCGCAGCGGCGACCGCTGCCCCTGCCTTCGCGACGGCATCCTCCCCCTCCGGCCCCGCGCCGTGCGCGAAGGCCGGCTGGGCGAGCCCCATGCCCGCGATGATCGATGACAGCAGAAGTGACTGGCGGAACGTGTTCATGATGGCCTCCCTTGCCCCGGTAAATCGTCGATCGACGGGTCTCGGCCGCCCCTCTCCGGACGGCTCTGAACGAGGCCGGCCATCTCTCGACGCCATGCTTCGCTGCATGCCGCGGGACGGCCCGATCCGCCCCAGATCGAAGGCGCAAGGCTGATTCTTAATTCCTACCAAGTCAATGGGAATTGATTCTTCTGGGGCTCGAAGTTTTTCTAAAGGCGCCCCGCTTCGCCAGTCGCTCCGGCGATTTTCTGTCGATCATATCCATTATGTATCAGTATCTTATCTCGGCATTCTGCCATGAAAGACGGCGCGCGCGGACGCGCGAGCCATCGAACGGTTCCCCGCTTTAATTCCCATCAATAAGATATGGATTCTACGACGAAGGAAAGATATCCTACGTTCGCCGATCGGCCGCCCGCAGGCAGTCTTCGGTTTCAACTCTTCGTTCGGGAACCCGCAGATGCCGACTATTGGGAATCTAGACTTCAGCCGCCAGGGCTTTGGAGCGATGGGCCTGTCGCATGTCTACGGACAGGCCGACGACGCCAGTTCGATCAAGACGCTGCACCGCGCGATCGACCTTGGGGTCACTTTTTTCGACACCGCCACGGGCTATGGCCCGGGGCACAATGAAGAGCTGCTGGGCAAGGCGATCAGGGACAGGCGCGACGGCCTGGTCATCGCCAGCAAGTTCGTGCCCCGCCCGAACGGCGGCGGCGTCGCAGTGCCCGCGGTCAAGGCGCGCGACGCGGTCGAGGCAAGCCTGACCCGGCTCGGGCTCGACCATATCGATCTTTATTACCTGCACCGCGTCGACCCCGGCATTCCCATCGAGGAATCGATCGGCGACCTCGCCCGGCTGGTCGATGAGGGCAAGATCGGCGGCGTCGGCGTGTCGGAAGCCTCGGCCGACGGCGTGCGCCGAGCGCATGCGACTCATCCCCTGACCGCCTTGCAGAGCGAATATTCGCTATGGACCCGCGACGTCGAGGTCGAGATCCTGCCGGCCGTTCGCGAGCTGGGGATCGGCTTTGTCGCCTATAGCCCACTGGGGCGCGGCTTCCTGGCGGGCGCGGAGATCAGCGATCCCGACGATCGACGTCGGCACCATCCCCGATTCCAGCCCGACGCGGTCGCCGCGAACAGCCTGCGCCGCGCGACGATCGAGCAGGTCGCCAGGCGCGTCGGGGCGACGGTGGCGCAGGTGAGCCTGGCCTGGGTGCTGTCCAAGGACGTCGTGCCGATCCCCGGCACGCGGCACATCAACCATCTCGAGGCCAATTGGGCGGCCAATCATCTCGAGCTCGATCCCGAATCGCTCGTCGCGCTCGAAGCGGCGTTCCCCCGGGGCGCTACCGCCGGCGCCCGCTACCCGGCCGAGGCGCTCCGGCTCGTCCCGCCCGAGCCCGTTGCCGCCTGAACGAAAAGCTGAAGGAGCCGCCATGAACGCCGTCACCGCACTTCGCCCCGAAACCAACCGCGACCGCTTCACCTATGACCATATCACCGTGGAGGCGGTGACGCCGACGATCGGTGCCGAGATTTCAGGCGTCGACCTGCGCGAGCCGATCACGCCCGAGATCGCCGCCGACATCCAGCGCGCACTGCACGATTGGCGCGTCGTGTTCTTCCGCGATCAGGACATCAGCAACGATCAGCTGAAGGCGTTCGGCCGGGCGTTCGGCCCGCTGACGCCGGCACATCCGATCGCGGAAGGGCTGCTCGACCATCCGGAAATCTGGGAACGATCGGTCGCCGAATATCGCGCCCGGCACGAACGCAACACCACCCTCCCCCCCGGCCGCGAGCCGCCGCGCGATTACAAGGGATGGCATATCGACATCACCTTCGTCGCGAACCCGAACCGCTATTCGATCCTGCACGGCGTCGAAATCCCGCCTTATGGGGGCGACACGCTCTTCGCCAATCTCGTGGCCGCCTATGAAGGCCTGTCGGCGCCGATCCGTACGTTGATCGACGGATTGCAGGCAGTCCACCGCACCACGGATTATGATGGCGGCACCCGCGAGCCACGCCGTGATGGCCGCACCAAGGGCCCGTTCGTCGCGCTCCACCCACTGGTCCGGATTCATCCCGAGACGGGCGAGAAGCTGCTGTTCCTCAACCCGGGCACGATCAGCCATATCGTCGGATTGAAGGAGCCGGAGAGCAAGGCGCTGCTCGACCTGCTCTTCTATGAGGTCACCCGACCCGAATATCAGGTCCGGTTCCACTGGCGGCCCAAATCGCTCGTGGTGTGGGACAATCAGGCGACGGCCCATGCCGGGCCGATCGACTATGCCCATTTCGACCTGGCGCGCGCGGTGCGCCGCATCACCGTCGCGGGCGAACTGACCCGCGGGCCCGACGGCTTCGTCTCGCAGCAGCTCGAGGGCGCGCTGTTCAACGTGCTCGGCTGATGCCGGTCGCGGCCAGATCGAAGCCATGGGGTGTTATCGCTCTGGCCGCGTTCGTCGCGGTCACGATCGGCCTGCTGGTGCTGTTCGCACCCAACCGACAGGCCAAGGCGGCGGGCGGGCTGGCGCTGTCGGCGCCCTTGCCCGACACCGTGCCGGACGGCACGCTGCTGACGGTCGGCGATCCCGTGACGGAATGGGTGGTCCACCATAATGGCTGGGACAAGGACCTGCCGTTCCGGATCAAATGGGTGCAGATCACCGGCGGGCCCGACGTGACCGAGGCGTTCCACGCCAAGGCGCTCGATGTCGGCCTGGGCGCGAACGTGCCGCCGATCCATGCGACCTGGGTCGGCCTGCCGGTCAAGATCATCGCCACCGCCTATCGACACGACCCGCTGAACCACCCCGCCTTCGTGCTGGGCATCGCGCCCAAGGCCAATATCCGGACAATCGCCGATCTGCGCGGCAAGAGGATCGCGATCAGCCCGAGCCAGGTGCAGGGGCAGATCGTCCTCCAGACCTTGAAGAGCGCGGGCATCGCCAAGAGCGAAGTCACTCTGGTCGAGCTTCCGTCCAACATCGGCGGCGACGTCTATACCAGCGCGCTGGCCAGCGACGCGGTCGACATGGCGCCGATCGGCGGCGGGATCGTCGCCGAGCGCTATCTGCGCAAATATGGCGACGACGGCGCCACTGTCCTGAAGCATCCCGATTTCCGCGACGATCCCGTCTTCGCCTATGTACCGGTCGAGGTCCTGGAAAACCCGGCCAAGGCCGCCGCGCTCAAGCAGTTCGTTGTCTTGTGGGGCCGGGCATGGGCGTGGCGCCAGACTCATCCGGAGGAGCTGGCGCGCGGCTATTATGTCGGCGAGCAGGGGCTGAAGCTGGAGGATGCGCGGCTGATCGTCACTGCGGCGGGCAGGCCCGACATCCCGGCCGAATGGACCGACGCGATCCGGTATCAGCAGGCCTCGATCGACATCCTCGCGCCTGAGCTGGGCAATCCACGCTTCGAGGCCGGCACGCTGTTCGACCGCCGTTTCGAGAAGCTCGCCGCTGACGGCTTCTCCGCAGCCAGTTCCAAATGACCGGAGGTGTCATGAACGCTCCCTTCCCCCAATTGGTGGTCGCGCCGCCCAAGCATTTCGCCCCGGCGCAGGTCGCGCGAAGCCAGCAATCGGGGGTGCGCCGGCTGGGCCTCGGCGCACCGCTCGCCTGGGGCTGGATCCTCGGGCCCGGGCTACTGCTACTCTACTGGTCCGTGTTGTCGGCGACCGGATGGCTTGACCCCCGCGTGCTGCCGGCGCCCTGGACCGCGGTCGAGACGGCGATCGAGCTGATCCGCGACGGGCGTCTTCAGGACAATCTCGCGGTGTCGGCCTGGCGCGCGGGACAGGGGCTGGTGTTCGGCACGACCGTCGGGGTCGTGCTTGCCTTGCTGTCCGGCCTGACCCTGCTCGGCGGCTATGTGATCGATGGGCTGGTGCAGCTGAAACGCGGCATCCCGGTGCTCGCGCTTATCCCGTTCATGGTGCTGTGGTTCGGCGTCGGCGAAGGCATGAAGGTGACGGTGATTGCCGTCACGGTGTTCGCGCCGGTCTATATCCAGACTCACACGGCATTGCGGGCGATCGACCTGAAGCAGGTCGAGCTGGCCGAGACGCTCGAACTGAGCCGATGGGGCTTCATCCGCCATGTCGTGCTGCCCGGCGCGCTGCCGGGCCTGCTTACCGGCCTGCGCTTCGGCGTGACCGCGTCATGGCTGGCGCTGGTCGTGGTCGAGCAGCTCAATGCGACGAGCGGGATCGGCTATATGATCACGCTCGCGCGCAACTATGCGCAGACCGACATCATGCTGGTCGGGCTGGTCGTCTACGCCCTGCTCGGCCTGACCTCGGACGCCGTGGTGCGGCTGATCCAACAGCGCGCGCTGCGCTGGCGCCGGACGCTCGCGTCGTGAGCGCCGTCGTGCAGGTCCGCGGGCTCGTTCGCCGCTTCACCCGGAAAGGCGTGCTCGAAGGCATCGATCTCGACATCGCCGCCGGCGAGTTCGTCGCGCTGCTCGGCCGCAGCGGATCGGGCAAGAGCACCCTGCTCCGCGCGCTCGCCGGGCTAGATCACGAAGCGGAAGGAACGGGCACGATCCTGGTGCCGGAACGCTTGTCGGTCGTGTTCCAGGACGCGCGGCTGCTGCCGTGGAAGCGCGTGCTCGACAATGTCCTGCTTGGGCTGACGGGCGCGGATCGGCGCGCGCGCGGGCTGAAGGCGCTCGACGAAGTCGGGCTGGCCGGGCGTGAGAATAGCTGGCCGTACGAGCTTTCCGGCGGCGAACAGCAGCGCGTGGCGCTGGCGCGGTCGCTGGTGCGCGGACCGGCGTTGCTGCTGGCCGACGAGCCGTTCGGCGCGCTCGATGCGCTGACGCGAATCCGCATGCACGCGCTGCTCCGGCGCCTGTCCGAAGTCTATAATCCCGCAGTCCTGCTCGTCACGCATGACGTCG
Source organism: Sphingomonas sp. P2_B6 (assembly GCF_056404755.1). Lineage (NCBI taxonomy): Bacteria > Pseudomonadati > Pseudomonadota > Alphaproteobacteria > Sphingomonadales > Sphingomonadaceae > Sphingomonas > Sphingomonas sp. P2_B6. Next base: position 148,354 of record NZ_JBFUDK010000012.1, on the reverse strand, counting down.
ACGAGGCGATCGAACTGTCCGACCGGGTGGTCGTGCTCGACGATGGCAAGATCGTCGCCGACATCCGCGTCGCCCTCCCACCCGATGGCGTGGCCCGGCGCGAACGGACCGCCGCGCTTCAGCACGAGCTGCTCGGCCTGCTCGGCGTCGCGGTCGATGCCGCCACCTCTCCCTATGCCCGCAGCGAAAGGATTCCCGCATGAGCACCGATCGGAAACTTCGTCTCGGCGCCTTTCTCCAGGCGACCGGCCATCATGTCTCGGCCTGGCTGCATCCCGACACCGATGCGGATGCGGGGCATAATCTGGAGCATTACAGGAATCTCGCGCGCGCGGCGGAGCGCGGCAAGTTCGACCTGGTGTTCGTCGCCGACAGCCCCGGCGGCTATGCCGATTTCACCGACGAGGCGACCTTTCGCCAAAATGCCAAGGCAGCGCATTTCGAGCCGGTGACGCTCTGGGCGGCATTGTCGCAGGTGACCGAGCGCGTCGGTTTCGCCGCCACCTCCACCACCACATATGAAGACCCCTATACCACGGCGCGGAAATTCGCCTCGCTCGACTGGATCACCGGCGGACGCGCGGCATGGAACGTCGTCACCACCGGCGCCGACGTGTCGGCCAATTTCAGCCGCACCGAGCATCTCGAGCATTCGAAGCGCTACGAACGCGCCGAGGAATATATCGATGTCGTGAAGGGCCTGTGGGACAGTTACGAGGACGACGCGTTCGTGCGCGATCGCGCGTCCGGCGTCTTCCTCGACACGGAGAAATTCCATGTGCTCGGCCATCAGGGCGAGCATTTCCAGGTCCGCGGGCCGCTCAATATCGGGCGTCCGCCGCAGGGCTATCCGGTGATCGTCCAGGCCGGCGCGTCCGAGCCGGGCCGGGAACTGGCGGCGCGGACGGCCGAAGTGATTTTTACCGCCAATCTGCTGCTGGAGGATGCGCAGGAATTTTACGGCGATGTGAAGGCGCGGCTCAGCAAATATGGCCGACGGCGCGAGGATCTGCTGGTGATGCCGGGCATCTTCGCGGTGCTGGGCGGTACCGAGACCGAGGCGCAGGCAAAGTACGAAGAGCTGCAGTCGCTGGTACACCCGGCGATCGCCTGGGGCATTTTGAACCGGCATTATCAGGGCGTCGACCTGTCGAGCTATACGCTCGACGATGTCGCGCCGCCGCTGCCCAACGACACCAATGGCAGCAAGAGCCGGCTGAAGCTGGTCTCGGACCTGGTCGAGCGCGAGCGGCCGACCTTGCGCCAGCTCTATCGCCAGGTCTCGACCGCGCGCGGCCATCTGACCACGGTCGGCACGCCCGAGCAGGTCGCCGACCTGATCCAGACCTGGTTCGAGACCGGCGCGGCTGACGGCTTCAACGTGATGCCGCCGATCCTGCCGACCGGGCTAACCGATTTCGTCGATCAGGTCGTGCCGATCCTTCAGCGCCGCGGGCTGTTCCGCGAGGAGTATGAGGGCAAGACGTTGCGTGAGAATCTCGGGCTCAGGCGGCCGGTGAACAGCTTCGCAGGGCGCGCGGCTGCCGTGGCGGAGGCATCGTGAGCGAGGCACTTCAGGCGCGCTATCGCCATGACGGCGGCGCAGCGATCCACCGCAACCCCGCGATCGACCTGCTGATTGGGCATCGATCGGTGCGAGCCTATCTGCCCGACCCGCTGCCCGAGGGCACGATCGAGACCCTGGTTGCCGCAGCGCAATCGGCCGCATCCTCCTCCAACCTTCAGGTGTGGAGCGTGGTCGCGGTGCAGGACCCCGAACGCAAGGCGCGGCTGGCGGCGCTGGCCGGATCGCAGAAGCATATCGTCGAGGCGCCCTTGCTGCTCGTGTGGCTGATCGATTTCGACCGGCTGACTCAATTGGCGACCGCGCGCGGCGTGCCGGCCGAGGCGCTCGACTATACCGAAACCTTCCTGCTCGGATCGGTGGACACGTCGCTGGCGGCGCAGAATGCGGTGGTCGCGCTGGAATCGCTGGGGCTGGGATCGGTCTATATCGGCGGGATCCGCAACCGGCCTGCCGAGGTCGCGGCGGAACTCGACCTGCCGCCGCGGATGTTCCCGCTGTTCGGCCTGGTGGTCGGCGTGCCGGATCCGGCACGCCCGGCCTCGATCAAACCGCGCCTGCCGCAATCGTCCGTGCTGTTCCATGAGACCTATGCCTGGACCGACCGGCAGCATGACGGCGCGCATGCCTATGACGAGCGCCTGCGCAGCTTTCAGCGCGAGCAGGGCATGGCGGAGCGCGGCTGGACCGAATTGGCCGGGGAACGGACGCGCGGGCCGGACTCGATGGCGGGGCGGCATGTACTGCGGACGGTGCTGGGTGAGCTGGGTTTCGCGCTGCGATAACACTCGAGCAAGGCGATCGCGCTTTCGCCTGCTCTCCATCTGTGTTAGCTGAATAACACAGATGGAGGCAATTCTTGGCCATTCGACGCGCGCGGCATGAATTCTGGGGTTCCGGGCCGGCCTATCGCGAAGCCGCCGGTTTCACCTTCCACCGCCTCGACGCGACCGCGCCCGAGAAAGAGGTGGAAACCCATAGTCATGACGAAGCACATTTCGTGCTCGTGCTCGGCGGGCGGTATATGTCCTCCGCCAAAGGCGCGCCGTTAGCGTCGTCCACGCCGCTGCTAGTGTTCAATCCGGCGGGCACCACCCACCGCGACCGTTTCTATCGCGGCCAGGGCAGTTTCCTCGCGGTGTCGGGCGGCCCGGCGAACGACGAGGGACAGGCGATCACGGTGCTCGATCCCTATGCGATCTGGACCGCGCATCGCCTTGCGCGGGAGCTGGAGGACGCCACGCTGCCGGCACTCGGCCTCGACGGGCGGGCGCATCAGCTTGTCGCGAGCGTTATGCCATCGACTTCGGACGAAGCGCCCGACTCCGCGGAACCGCCATCCTGGCTGCGCCGGGCGTTCGAGATGAGTTTCACCGCCAACGATAGCGAGCTGAGCGTCGCCGACATGGCGACCGAGGCGGGTGTGCATCCGGTGCATCTCGCCCGGGTGTTCAAACGCTATCTCGGCTGCTCGCCCGGCGAATATCTGCGCGGACGGCGGCTGGAGCGCGCGGCGGCGATGCTCGGGGCACCGCACGCGTCGCTAGCCGATGTCGCCTGCGCCACCGGTTTTGCCGACCAGGCACATTTCAGCCGCGCCTTCCGGTCGGCCTTTCGCAGCACGCCGCTGGCTTGGCGTCGCGAGCGCGATGTTGCGCGGATACAAGACTGAGGTGCTGCGATCCATGCAGGGATCGGCGACCCTTTCTGTCCGGAACCCGTCATGCGTATCATCAAGACCATTGCCTCGACCATGATCCTCACCGCCCTGCTGGCCACCCCGGCGCTCGCCGACCCCGCCGATTCCGGCAAGGCGAGCGCGCTGGCCGGCCTGTGGCAAGCGAAGAAGCGGTTCGGCCCGGACGTGCGCGGCGAACTCACTCTTGTCCGCGACGGCACGACATGGCGTGCGCAGATCGCCGGCCGCGATGCGATCGCCACCCTGGACGGAAATACCCTCACCTTCTCGCTGGCGAACGGCGAAGGCAGTTTCCGGGGCAGGCTGATTGACGGCGGCAAGCGCATTCGCGGCCATTGGCTCCAGCAACGCACCGTGACGAGCGGCACCGCCTATCTGACCCCGGTCGAGCTGGTCGCACGGGGAGCGGGCCAGTGGCGTGGTGAGGTCCGACCGCTGGACGACAGCTTCACGCTATATCTCAAGATCGATGCCCATCCCGATGGCAGCGCGCGCGTCTTCCTGCGCAATCCGGATCGCAATATCGGCCGGTCCGTCGACCTGCAGCACATCACGCGGGACGGGGACAAGATTACGCTACTCGGCAAGCCCGGCGGCGCGGACAAGGAAGTGCAGATCTCCAGCGGCAGCTACGACGCCGAGAATGAGATACTCTTGGTCTTCATCCCGGGGCGCGGTGGTACCTATGATTTCGAGCGGGCGGGCGAGGAGAGCGATTTCCATCCCCGGCCGGGCAAGGCGCCCTATGCCTATCGCCCGCCGCTGGTCCGGGACGATGGCTGGCCGGTGGCGACGCTCGGCGCCGTGGGCATGTCGGTGCCGGCGATCGAGCGCTTCGTGCAGATGGTGATCGATACGCCGATCGATTCGGTCCACGCGCAGGACATCCACAGCGTGCTGATCGCGCGGCACGGCAAGCTCGTGCTCGAAGAATATTTCCACGGGCAGGATGGCAGCCAGCTGCACGACACGAGGTCGGCGGCGAAGAGCCTGATCGCGGTGATGATCGGCGCGGCGATTCAGGATGGTGCGAAACTGAGTCCTGCCACGCCGGTCTACAGCCTGATGAACGGGGGCACCTTCCCCACTGGCCTGGAGCCGCGCAAACGCGCGATGACGCTCGAGCATCTGCTGACCATGTCGTCGGGTCTGCATTGCGACGATCGCGATCCGAAGGCGCCGGGCAACGAGGATGTGATGCAGAACCAGGACGCGCAGCCCGACTGGTATCGCTATGCGCTCGACCTGCCCATGGCCTCGGCGCCGGGCGAGGCCGCGATCTATTGCAGCACCAACCCGAACCTTACGGGCGGCGTTCTGGCCAGGGCGACCGGCGTGCGGCTGGAGGACAGTTTCGACCGGCTGATCGCCCGGCCGCTGCAGTTCGGCCGCTACGCCCTCAACGTCCAGCCGACCGGCGAGCCCTATATGGGCGGCGGCGCGCAGTTCATGCCACGCGACTTCATGAAGCTCGGCCAGATGATGCTCGACGGCGGGACCTGGCACGGAAAGCGCATCGTGAGCGCTGACTGGGCGAAGCGTTCCACTGCCCCGATCCGCGAGATGCGCGGGCTTCATTACGGCTATTTCTGGTGGGGCATCGACCTTCCTTACAAGGGCAGGACGCTGCCGGCGTATTATGCCGCGGGCAATGGCGGGCAGGTGGTGATGGTCGTGCCCGCGCTCGATCTCGTCGTCGCGATCTTCGGTGGCAATTACAGCGACAAGGTGATGTACCTGCCGCAGGAGATCTACACGCCCCGATATATCCTGCCGGCAATCGAATAAGCGCCCGATTTCACGTCATTTCCCGTTCGCTTTCGCGCGCTCTTCACGGCAGGATAGGACAATCGCTGCCGGGAGGATGTGATGGATCGAGTACGCAAGATCGCATGGGGCTATTTCGCCGGCTTCATCGCGGTGGTCGCGATCGGCTATGTGCCGGGCTTCCATGACGCGGACGGCAATCTCTTCGGGCTGTTCAAGCTCGATCTCTACGACGACAGCCTGCACCTTGCCTCCGGCATCTGGGCCGGTGTTGCCGCATGGCTCTCCTACCGGGCGTCGCGCGGCTATTTCCGGCTGTTCGGGCCGCTCTATTTTCTCGACGGCGTGCTCGGCCTGATCACCGGCAGCGGTTATCTCGACGGGGGCATCTTCCTCTACGGGCCGCTCGACCTGTCGCTGACGATCCGGTTCTTCGCCAACCTGCCGCATCTGCTGATCGGCGGATTCGCGATCTATACGGGCTATGTCCTCGCGCGGCGGCCTGCCGCGGCGGCATGAAACGGCGCTGGAAGATCGCGATCGGTATCGGCGGCGTGGTGGCCGCGACGATCCTGATTCCGATGGCCTATATCGAGGTCGGTTGCCGGTCGCCGATCGCCGGGTTCGACCCGGGCGCCCCGTACAAGCCGATCCTGTCGCCCGCCGAGCGGCGGCCCGAGGCGCGGACCTTCCTGACCTATCCCGAATGGCACATCGTCTATTCGGCGGAGAGCTATGGCCGGCATCTGACCGCGGGCCAGCGACCGAGCAGCTATGCGTTCGGCAGCGATATCGGCGGTTTCTGGTCGAGCTATTGCGCGCTCAACCGCGCGACGGCGGACGGCGATGCGGGCGACGCCAAGATGATGATCTACACGATCGGCATCAGCTATACCGTCGAGATGCTGGTCAAGGCGGCCTATGAGCGGCTGATCGGACAATTCTTCGAATGGACCGGCGGCTGGCGCAGTGCCGACGACCTTTACGCGGCCGGCGTTCAGCGCGAATATGGCTGGTTCATGCACGAGACGCCCTGGTACAAATTCCCGTTCGGCAGGGCGTTGAGCGGGGAATGGCGGACGGCGGACAGCAGGAACCGGCTCCGGCATTATGAGCGCCGCTTTGCGCTCAGCGCCGAATATGGCGTGAAGGCGGGCTATGCGAAACTTATCGGATCGGCGGCGGGCGCGACGATGGACCCGGCGGCGCCCACGCTGCGGTTCGTGGCGACGGGCACGCCGGCGGCGATCCGGGCGATCGACCCGCGCCTCAAGCCGATCCGCGCGGCGGGCGGAATGACGGTGGTCGAGGCGCCGCGTTATGCGCAATTCACCGATCTGCTGGGCAAGCTCGCCGCCTCGCGGATCGGGATCGTCGAGATTTCCGGCAATGACGACGTCCTGGTCACTATCCTTGCTCCCGCCTCGGCCGGGCCGAAGCCGGAGGAAGGTACCGTGCTCATTTCCCAACCGCTGGCCGATCGGCCCGGCTGGAGCCGCTATGGCATCTCGACCAGGGTCCCGAAGCTGCTCGCGCTGCTGCGCGCGATCAAGGCGCGCGGCGGGACGGTCGAGCATGTGTATGATTATTAGGGCTGAAGCGAACCGGATATTTCGGGGCCCCGTTAAACAAAGCCTCCTTGTGTCCCCGCGAAGGCGGGGACCCAGTCTGGGCTCCCGCCTTCGCGGGAGCACAACGGGTAGCTTCGCGCGGCCATGACACCGTGGCTGTAAGCACTCCCAGAAACCTGCTCCGCATCGCGGCGAAGGTCGCGCTGGTGCTGGGCGGCTGGACGGTGATCATGCTCGCCATGCCCTTTGTCGGGCCGGCGCGGCAGGTCGCGGTGGTCGGGGACCGGGCGCGGGCACTCCGCGCCATCGCCGCCGCGGGCGGGAGGGTGGTGGAGGTGCGCGACGGGGCCATCCTGGCCCGGTCCGACAGGCCCGGTTTCGTCGCCGCGCTCTATCGCAACGGCGCGCGGCTGGTGATCGAGGGGCGGATCGGCGCGGGCTGCTTCAGCCCCGCGACAAAGGCGGGCTGAACGCCGGCGCGTAGCGCGCATACCAGCTGTTGCTGAACAGCCCGTCCGGATCCCAGCGCCGCTTCTCCGCGAAAAAGGCGCCGATCTGCGGATAGGAGCGCTGGAGCTGCGCCGGCGTATAGTGAAGCTGATAGGGCAGGAAGAAGCGCCCGCCCTGCTTCACCGTCAGGTCGATCAGGTCGCTGGTCAGCTTCGCCATCGCCTTCGTGCCCTCGGCATCGGTCTTCTGGTTGAGATACAGCACAACCGAGAAGGCGGGCGCGGGCGCATAGCTCAGCGCATTGCTTTCGGTGTCGACCGCGCGGATCGAAGCATTGACCAGGTTCGCATGCTGTTGCTGGAATAGTGTGCGCATCGCATCGATGAACGGGACGATCCGGTCGCGCGGGATGAAATATTCGTGGAGGATGTCGGTCTCGGCCGGCAAGGCGTTGCGCAGATAGGCGACGCTGTCGTGCATCGGATCGTTGCGCGAGACGAGGCACGCCTCCCCATCCCCCATCGCCTGGGCGCGAGTGATGGTGCAGGTCTCCAGCCGGTGCTCGATATGTTTTTCGGACCACCATTTGGCCGAGGCGAAGAAGCTGCTGCGCTTGGCGAGATTGACGGTGAGGCGGCGCAACCTGGTCGAGCTCACCTCGGTCAGCGGCGCGCGGGTGAGGTTCTGGTCTTCCGATACCTTGCGGTAGCTATACACCAAAGCCTCGCGCAGCAGCGAGCCGGGCGCGGTCGAGAGATGGGTGTAGGTCAGTCCGACCGCCGGATCGGCCTCGAGCGTTGTGAAGGTCTTTGGAAACGCGCGATAGTCGATCATCGCGCGTTCGGAGCGGTAGACATCGTTGGGCACGACATCGAGCACCGCCGAGAGCAGCACGCCGAACAGGCCATAACCGCCGACGATATGGCTGAACAGATCGGGATTCTCGGCGCGGGACGCGGTGACGATCCGGCCGTCCGCCAGCATCACGCGCAGGCTGCGGATCGAGCGCATCACTGCCCCCGCCCGGTGGTCCATGCCGTGCGCGTTGACGGAGATCGAGCCGCCGACGGTGAAGATGTCGGTCGATTGCATCGCCTTGACCGCGAAGCGCGGATGGATCGCCTTCTGGATATCGTGCCAGGTCGCGCCGGCCCCCACCGTGACCGTCTGCGTCGCCGGGTCGAGCGCGATGCGGTTCAGGCCCTTCATGTCGAGCACCACTCCGCCACGGCGAAAGGCATGGCCGCCCATGCTGTGCTTCATGCCTGCGGGCGAAACGGTTAGGCCATGCGCGCGGGCATAGGCGATCGCGCCGGCCACGTCCTGCTCGCGCCGTACCGCGACCACGCCCGCCACCGGGGTGCGGCTGAGGCAGCTCGCGTCGTTGACAGTGCCGCCGCGCTGCGCCCAGGTCGGCTCGGGGACGTTGGCCGCATTGCCCTTCAGCGCGGGAAGCGGTGGCAGGATATCCCCGCAATCCTTGGCGCCGACCGGGTCGGCGGCAAGCGGCAGCGCGTAGAAGGTCGCGCTCGCCGCGATCAACGCGATCACCGAAACACCGATCAACAACTTTTTGCGTTTCATGGTGATTCCTCGATGCGGCGTGCCGGAGGATAGCGGTTCGGATGGCGCCTGCAACGCGCTTCGCAGCCAGGACAAGATCGGGAAATCCGGCTAGCGGCGGTTTCATCGACAGCGACGAACGGGATTTCCCATGGCGGACTACGACTATTGCACCGTGGACGTGTTCACGGACCAGCGCTTCGGCGGTAATCCGCTCGCGGTGTTCCCCGCGGCCGCGGGACTCGACACCGCCACCATGCAGGCGCTCGCGGCCGAGATGAATTACAGCGAGACTTCGTTCGTCCTGCCGCCGGCCGACCCGGCCAATACGGCGCAGGTCCGCATCTTCAACCGGACGGCGGAGATGCCCTTTGCCGGCCACCCCAATGTCGGGACGGCCTATGTCCTGGCGCAACTCGGGCTGGCGACGGGGCCGATCTTGCGGTTCGAGGAGATTGCCGGACTGGTGGAGGTTCGCCTGACGGGCGACAGCGGCGCGGAGATCGACGCGCCGCAGCCGCTGAGCCTGAAAGGCGAATTGCCGGCGGCGGAGATCGCCGCGTGCCTTTCCCTGGCCAGGGAAGCGATCGTGCTGGCGGAGCATCCGCCGATCCGCGCGAGCGTCGGCGTCGATTTCGTGATCGTCGCCGTGGAACCGGAAGTGCTGGCCAAAGCCATACCCGATATCGCCGCTTATCGGCGCCTGGCCGATGCGCGGCCGGAGCTTGAGGGCCGGCTGTCCATCTTCCTCTATGCGCTGTCCGGTGCGGGCGTGCGCGCACGGATGTTCGCGCCCCTCGCCGGCACCTGGGAGGACCCGGCGACGGGCAGCGCCAATGCCACGCTGGCGGCGCTCCGCCTGTCGCTCTCGGGCGAGGAGACGCTTGCCTATGAGGCGGTGCAGGGCGTCGAGATGGGGCGGGAAAGCCGGCTGTCGCTGCGCGCCTGGCGCGCCGCCGACGGCATACGCGCCAGCGTCGGCGGGCGCTGCGTCAGTGTGTTCCGCGGGAAGGTGTCGTTGTAGCGCGATAGGCCGGCGCCTCCCCTTCTGCCTCCCCGGCGGAGGCCGGGGCCCAGTTGGAAGGATTGATGTAACGGCGCGCAACGCCAACCATAATCGTCCCCCAACTGGACCCCGGCCTTCGCCGGGGAAGCAGTGGGTTGGCGGACGAGTCCCTCTATTCGACGGTCACCGATTTCGCGAGATTACGCGGCTGGTCGACATCCGTGCCCTTGGCCACCGCCACATGATAGGCGAGCAATTGCACCGGCACCGCATAGACCAACGGCGCGATCAGCGGGTGGACCTTGGGCATGGTGATGGTTGCCATGCACCCCTCGCCGGCCGCGGCGACACCGTCATAGTCCGAGATCAGCACGACCTTGCCACCGCGCGCCTGTACTTCCTGCATGTTCGACACGGTCTTTTCGAACAACGGGCCCGACGGGGCGATCACGATCACCGGCACATTCTCGTCGATCAGCGCGATCGGCCCGTGCTTCATCTCGCCCGCGGCATAGCCTTCGGCATGGATGTAGCTGATTTCCTTGAGCTTCAGCGCGCCCTCCAGCGCGAGCGGATAATCCGTGCCGCGCCCCAGATAGAGCACGTCGCGCGCACCAGCGATGACATGCGCCATGGCCTCGATCGACTCGTCATAGGCGAGCGCCCCATTCAGCGCAGCGGGCGCTTCGGCAAGATGCTTGACGATCGCCTTCTCGGCCGCCGCATCGAGCTTGCCCTTCGCGCGCGCCAGATTGGCGGCGAACGCGGCAAGCACCGCAAGCTGGCAGGTAAAGGCCTTGGTCGAGGCCACGCCGATCTCCGGCCCGGCATGAGTCGGCAGCAACAGGTCGGCCTCGCGCGCCATCGAACTGGTCGGCACGTTGACGACCACCGCGATCGTCTGCCCTTCGACCCGGGCGTGACGCAGCGCCGCGAGCGTATCCGCCGTCTCGCCCGACTGGCTGATGAAGAGGGCAAGGCCGCCCTCCTCCATCACTGGTTCGCGGTAGCGGAATTCCGATGCGACATCGAGGTCGACCGGCACGCGCGCGAACTGCTCGAACCAGTATTTGGCGACCATGCCGGCGTAGAAGCTGGTGCCGCAGGCGACGATGGTGACTCGCTTGATCGTGCTCAGGTCGAATTCCGGGATCGGCAGCGTCACCCGGTCCTCCATGCGCTGGAGATAGGAGCGCAGGGTCTGGGCGACGACGATCGGCTGCTCGTAAATCTCCTTGAGCATGTAATGCCGGTGGTTGCCCTTGGACACGAGCTCGCCGGTGACGCCCGAAATGGTGATGGGCCGCTCCACCGCCTCATTGTCGCGGTCGTAGATTTGCGCGCCCTCGCGCGTGATGACGACCCAGTCGCCTTCCTCGAGATAGGAGATGCGCTGCGTGAGCGGCGCGAGCGCGAGCGCGTCGGACCCCAGATAGGTCTCCCCGTCGCCATAGCCCACGACCAGCGGCGAACCGAGGCGCGCGCCGATCAGCAGCTCGGGATGCTGGCGGAACAGGATGGCGAGCGCAAAGGCGCCGTGCAGCCGCGGCAGCACTTCGGCGACCGCCTCGGTCGGCTTCATCCCGTTTTCGACCTTCTCGCTGACGAGATGGGCGACGACCTCGGTATCCGTCTCGCTGTCGAAATGGCGGCCCCGCGCGATCAGCTCGTCGCGCAGCGCCTTGAAATTCTCGATGATGCCGTTGTGGACCAGCGCAACTTCGTTCGTCGCGTGTGGATGCGCGTTGTTGGTGGTCGGCCCGCCATGCGTCGCCCAGCGGGTATGCGCGATGCCGGTCCGGCCCGGCAGCGGCTCCTCGGCCAGTACATTCACGAGATTGACCAGCTTGCCCGAGGCGCGGCGGCGATCGATCACGCCGTCATGCACGGTCGCGATGCCGGCTGAATCATAGCCGCGATATTCGAGCCGCTTGAGCCCGTCGAGCAGCCGGTCCGTGACCGCGTCCTTGCCGACGATTCCGACGATTCCGCACATAGAGAGTACCTTTAGACAGAGCTCAGTTCGCGAAGTTGGTGTCGACGAACGTCCATGTAAATATCAGCGGGTCGGGCTCGTTGCCGTTCGCCGCAACAAAAGCAGGCCGCCCCTTTTCCCAGATCCGGTGGATCTCATCCGGCATCGTCTCGGGGAACTCCATTTCAGCCTCGACGATCTCCAGCCAGGTGCCGGGCCGCTGGTAGATTTCCTGCAGCTTCGGCTCCATCGCCGTCATCATCGATTGCGATGCGGGGTCGAGCGCGCCGATCGCCTCGAGCACATAGCAATCGAGCAGCTTCAGAAAGGGTTTGCCGGCATAACGATCGCTCATGTCTTCGCGGCTTTGCGCGCGGCCATCGCCTCGCGGAATCGCTTCGCCCGGCCCGGCCGGGCCTCCTGTTTCGCGCGCGCGACCGCCAGCGCATCGGCCTCGACATCCGCGGTGATGACCGATCCGGCGCCGACCATCGCGCCGGCGCCGATCGTCACCGGGGCGACCAGCGCGCTGTTCGATCCGATGAACGCGCCTTCGCCGATGATGGTCTTGTACTTGAAATAACCGTCATAATTGCAGGTGATCGTGCCGGCGCCGATGTTCGCGCCCGCACCGACCTCCGCATCGCCGAGATAGGTCAGGTGGCTGGCCTTTGCGCCGGGGCCGAGCACGGCCTTTTTCATCTCGACGAAATTGCCGACCTTCGACTTCTCGCCCATCACCGCGCCCGGGCGCAGGCGGGCGAACGGGCCGACCTCGGCTTTGGGCCCTACGGTCGCGCCCTCGATATGGCTGAAGCCGTGGATCGTCGCGCCATCGGCGATGCTGGTGCCGGGGCCGAAAAACACATTGGGTTCGATCACCACGTCGCGGCCGATCTGCGTGTCATAGGCGAACCACACCGTCTCTGGCGCGATCAGGGTGGCGCCCTCCGCCATGGCGCGCGCCCGGCGGCTATGCTGCCAGCTCGCTTCGACCGCGGCCAGCTCGCCCCGGCTGTTGACGCCGGCAACCTCGGCCGCATCGGTCTCGATCACCGCCGAGACGCGCCCATCCTCGGCTGCGAGCATGACGATGTCGGGCAGATAGAATTCGCCCGCGGCATTGTCGTTGCCGACCAGAGCGAGCAGCGCGAACAGATCCTCGCCGCGCACGGCCATCAGGCCGGAATTGCACAGGGTCTCGGCGCGCTCCTCGGGGGTCGCGTCCTTATATTCGACCATCTTCTCGATGCGGCCATCGCCATCGGCGATCACCCGGCCATAAGCGGCGGGATCGGCGGGGCGGAAGCCGAGCACCACGGTCGCCGGCTGATCGGCGCCGTGCAGGCGTTCGAGCATGCGCGCCATCGTCGCAGTGGTGACGAGCGGCACGTCGCCATAGAGGATCAGGATATCGCCGGCGAAACCCCCTATCGCTTCCTCGGCCTGGTGCACGGCATGGCCGGTGCCGAGCTGCTCGCCCTGCACCACGGTCATCACGCCGAGCGGCGAAACCGCCGCCTCGACCTGCTCGCGGCCAGCACCCGTCACCACCACCGTGCGCTCAGGCTTCAGTGCCGCGGCGCTATCGATCAGGTGCAGCAGCATCGGCCGCCCGGCGATCGGATGGAGCACCTTGTGCAGGTCGGATTTCATGCGCGTGCCCTTGCCGGCGGCAAGGATGATGGCAGCGATGGGTCGATTGGTCACGGTACCTGAACCCTATTCCGTCGAGCCGGAACGAAAAAACGGCATTACCCGGCCGGCCCTGCCATGATTGTCTTGCCAATTCCATAGTGCCGCTGGCAGGCGCGGCTGGCATGACGAAGTTTTCATTCGATATCGTCGGTTTCGACCTGGACGGAACCTTCCTGGACACGATCGGCGATCTGCGCGCGGCGGTGAACCATACGCTGGCCGCGGCCGGGCGAGAGCCGCTGACCATCGAGCAAGTCAAGCCGATGATCGGCGCCGGCGCGAAGATCATGCTGGAGCGAACGCTGGCGGCGACCGGCGGGTGCAGCGAGGAGGAGTTCCGCCACCTCTACAAGCTGCTGCTCGCTTATTACGAAGCGCATATCGCGGTGGAGAGCCGGCCCTTCCCCGGCGCGGTCGAGGCGATCGAGGCATTGCGGGCGATGGGCGTGAAGACCGCCATCGTCACCAACAAGTTCGAAGGGCTGGCGGAAAAGCTGCTGGACCAACTCGGCCTGCGCGACCGGTTCGATACGCTGATCGGCGGTGACACGATGGGCAAGGGCCTGGCCAAGCCGCACCGCGCCCCGATCGACGAGATGATCCGGCGCCTCGGCGGCGGCCGCGCCGCATTTGTCGGCGATACGAGCTACGACATCCAGGCAGCGAAAAATGCCGGGGTGCCGGGCATTGCGGTCAGCTTCGGTTTCCTGCTGGGACCTGTCGAGGATCTGGGTGCGGATGCGATCATCGACAGCTATGCGGACCTGATTCCCACACTTGAAAGGATGGCCCGTTGATCGATCGCGAAATGCTGGCGCGGCTGGCCTTTTGGGGGGCGTTGCTGTTCGCGGTGGTCATGGCGGTATTGCCCAAACCGCCGCACACACCGATCGATCAGTTCGGCGACAAGTTCGAACATATGCTGGCCTTCGGCACGCTCGCCGCGCTCGCCGCTGCCGGCTATCTCCAGACGCCGCTGTTGCGGATCGCCGAACGCCTGTCCTTCTTCGGCGCGATGATCGAGCTGGTGCAATCGATCCCGGCGCTGCACCGCGATTGCGACATCAAGGACTGGATCGCGGATACCATGATCGTCATCCTGGTGCTCCTTCTCGCAGCACCCGTCCGACGCGCCATCGCCAAGCGGAATCACCAGATTTTTCCGCTATAGCCCGAGACATATCCTCGAGCCGCTTCGCGTTTTCAAACCGGCTTCCGCATGCCCAATCGTGGCTCCGTGCCCGCCAGAAGGCGGCCGATATTCGCCCGGTGACGCCAGATGACGTACGCCGCGCCTGTCGCCACCAGGAGAATATAGGCCACCGGCTGGTGAAACACCTGCATGAGGACGAATGCGGCAAGTGCCGCCAGGATTGAGCTCAGCGACACAATCCGCGACAGCGCCAGCACGACGGCGAAGACGATCGCCGCGCCAAGCCCTACCTGCCATGATATGGCCAGCAGCACGCCAAGGCCGGTCGCCGCCGACTTGCCACCGGTAAATCGGATGAAGATTGACCGGCTGTGTCCGACAATGGCGAGCAGCGCCACGGCCATGATCGCCCAAGGCAGCCAGGCGCTCATCTCGATAGCGGGCGCCTTGGCGGCCATGACTGCCGGCAACGAGTAGAGCCAATAGCCAAAGGCGACGGCGGCGAAGCCCTTGAGCAGGTCGATCACCAACGCGGCCAGGGCCGGCGTTTTGCCCAGGGTTCGCAGGACATTCGTGGCACCCGTCGATCCGGAACCATGTTCTCGAATATCGATGCCCCGAAGCAGCTTCCCCAGCCAATATCCCTTAGGAATCGCGCCGCACAAATAGGCGACCACGCCTGCGAGAAGATTGTAGGCGATCCAGGCTGCCATGCAGAGTCCTCCGTGTCCCAACCGGTTTATACCAGCCTCGTACTCTACGATACGGAATCCGGGCCGGCCGATTCCACACCGTCCACGCTTTCCCGACAGGATTGAGTCACGCCGGCATTGCGCCCACATCTCTCAGCTGGCCGCCAAGAGCACAGGGGAGTTTGAGATGACGGATCGAAGCCTGCGCCTCGCGCTGGAGCGCCATTGGGAGGCTTCGGACGCCGGCGATTTCGAGGCCGAGCACGATATCTATCACGAAGACGCGGTGCTGCATTATCCCCAATCGGGCGAGCGCATTCGCGGTCGGCGCAATATCCGGGAGAGCCGATATCTTCAGCCGAACAGGAAACGATTCACCGTCAACCGGATCGTCGGCGACGGGGATCTATGGGTTACGGAATTCATGCTCAGCTATGATGGCATTCCCTCCTATGCCGTCAGTATCATGGAGTTCGACAAGGGCCTGGTCGCCCGGGAAACGCAATATTTCGCCGACCCCTTCGAACCCGCGGCGTCGCGTGCCCATCTCGTCGATCCGGCTGCTCCGGCACTCCTTCCTGATCGCCGCAGTGACGCTGATCCGGGTTATCAGCGCGGCCTTCGCATCAAGCCGAGGCCCGTTGGAACTACGAACCTTGTCCGATGTGTCCCGCCGGTTTCGCCTCCAGCGGTATCGATGCCCGAATACGGAATTTACTGTCGTCGATCTCGTCCATCCGAACCGGCCCGAGCATCCTGTATCCATCGGCACTGAGGGTGGCTGCGAGCCCGCCGAGCAACAGCTCCTCCCGCTTTTTCACATCGTCATCGCCGGTCGGCGGCGGAATCGTTGCCGTCAGCGCGCACTCGTCGACACCGCATCCCAGCGCCACATCCAAAAGCTTGGGATAGGCCTGGCGCACATGCGCGACCGCTATCTCGCGCGCCGCAGGAAGATCGAGCGCATGCGCCTGAACTGCCCTTGGTGACGGCGCGGCAATGCCGGGCGCCGGAGTCGGCGCCTGGACCACGACGACGCCTTCGGGCACGGGCGCCCGGCCGGTCTCGAAAGTCTGTCGGACGCACCAGAAGGCCGCCATCGCGAGCACGGCCGCGATCAGCCCATATAATGGCGACCATCCCCGCCTCGTCTTCTCGCCGTCCTGTCGCATGCGAACTCCGTTGGAGCGTGGGGGATCCGCCCCGCGCCGGATCAAGCGCGGGGCGAACCAGGTTAGCAGATGGTCGATCCGGACGGGCAGCCCGGGGAATCGGTGCCGGAATCGAGGTTGGGATTGAACCCGGGCGTGATGCTCGTGTTCAACGCAGCCGCCAGGACGCCCGAGAAGCGGGACTCCTTGTTGTCGAAATTCGTGCCGGCGAAATTATAGTTCGACACGGTGTCGCGGACGCTGATCGAGGGATAGCCCTTCCAGCTCACCAGCGGCTGGATCACCCAGCTGCCCGTGCCGTTCTCGGGCGGCTCGTCGCCATTGTCGGTCTTGGAAAAGCGCCAGAGATGGGAAAAGCCCCAGGTCTCGTAATGATAGACCATCTTGACGTGCTGGCCGCTGGAATCGCTGACGAAGCGCAGCTGGCCGCCGCTCGTGGCGCGGGTGTCCCACCCGCCATGATCGCCGCGCGTGACACCCACCACGGTGCTGCCGGTGCCCTGGTCGGTGGTCCAGACGATAACCGATTCCCAATCATAGGCGTGCGAAAAGTCCGACTGCCAGAAATAGCTGTAGACACGCGCGCAAAAGCCGTTGTTGCAGCGGCTTCGCGAATACACGTTGCTCTGGCTGAGATAATTGGCGTTGCGGCACGACGCCGGCGGCCGGGTGGCGTAGGTGGAAGCGCCCGCGCTGATGCCGCCCGAACTGTTGACGGCCGAAACGTTGAAGCAGACGTCCGTATCGAAATCGACCGCGGGCTGAAACCGCTTGTCCAGCGCGGTTGCCAGTGCCGGCAGCGGCGCGACCGGCGCCGGCCATCCCTGCGCCAGTGCCGATCCGGCGTTCAGCAGCATGAAAGCCCCGATGGCTGCGCCCAACCAGGCCCGAACCGGCGAGGCAGCGATGCGCCCTCGCGACCTTTTGTCATGCGATCCGCATGCCGTTTGAAATAGGCTTCCCATACAATCTCCCGTTGCAGAAAGGTGATACGCACACCGCACGCACTCACTTCCGCGGTCGAAAATGTCGCGGAAGGCGAGTCTGGAAATTCTCATGGTCGCTGGGCACCGGCACCGCGCGTCCTCACAGGAGAAGACGGAAAAGCGCGACGATCCGGACAGAGATTTCTCGCGCGGCGCGGCATGTCGCGCCGCCGGCGAGTCAGGTTACGGCCGCGCCCCGGCCGGCAGGCCCCGCTGTTCTAGCGCGAAACGCAGATCGGCAACCGCGCGCGTGCAATGCTTCTCGATCGCGGCGCGACTCATCTCCAGGTCGGCGGCGATGATCGCGATCGGCATGTCGTCCAACCGGCGGCGCAGAAAGATTTCGCGGCGCAGCGGCGGCATCGCGCGCAACGCCTGGACGAGAATCGTCACCCGCTGCCGGTAATCGAGCACCGAATCCGCGCGCGGATAGTCGCAGGCAATCGTATCGCACAGCGCCGCCGAGGGCGGTGCCGCGCGCATGCGGCGAAAATGATCATGCATCAGGTTGCGCGCGATCGCGTAACACAGCGCCGCCACGTTCGCGACCGATCGGCGCTCGGCATAGACATAATAGCGCAGATAGGTTTCCTGGACGATGTCCTCGCGCGCATCCTGGTCGCGCAGGCGATTTCCGATGAAGCGGCTCAGCCCCTCGCGCAGCGCGATCTCTTCACTGAGCGCGACGTTACGGCGTCGAAAGGAGGGGATCTCGTTCATCGGATCGCGTCTCGCGCAAAGCGCGGCTTGGGCGGCATCGCTGATAGCTGCATTGCCGCGTCCCTCCGGGCGCGAGTCGTCGCCGCGCCGTGAGTGAGGTAAGCCTGCCCGGTGAAAGCTGGATGACGCCAACATGACCGCGCCGCCATCGCGCATGACCGAATGACGCGGCGAGCAAGGCTGGCCGGGCCGGAGAGGAATGGGTAGAGGAGCGACAATGCTCACCGGGTTCGGCCATCGTACAGTCACTGCCATCGTCATCGCCATCGTCGCGGCGGGCGCGGTGTTGTTGATCTCGTCGGACGTCCCGGCGACGCTCGTCACCCTGGTCGGCGGCATCGCCGCCGCATTGCTCGCGGCCGGCGCGGGCGACGAAACGACCGAGGCATCGAACGCCAAGACCGACCCGACGGCCCCCGCGGTGCCGGAGATCATCGAGGTGATCGAGGCGGTCGTCGAGCCGGTGCTGATCATCAACCAGGGCCGCGTCACTCATGCGAACATGTCGGCGCGTGCGCTGCTTGGCGGACATATCGTTGGCGAGGATGTACGCCTTGCGATCCGTCATCCTGCCGCCGCGGAACGGCTTGCCGGCCCGGCCGGCAGCGTGCCGCAGGGACCGATCGACCTTGTCGGGCTCGGCACGCTCGATCAGCGTTGGCAAATGCATGTCGGGCGCGCCGCGGGCGGCCAGCGCATCGTCCATCTGATCGACCAGACGGGAAATTATGCCGCCGAGCGCATGCGCGTCGATTTCGTTGCCAATGCCAGCCACGAACTTCGCACGCCACTCGCCTCGATCCTCGGCTATATCGAAACCCTCGAGGAAGAGGCCGGCGCCGACAGGGCCGTGCGCAGCCGCTTCCTGAAGATCATGTTCGACGAATCGCGGCGGATGCAGCGGCTGGTCGAGGATCTGATCTCGCTCAGCCGGATCGAGGCGGAGAAATACCGGCTGCCGGACAGCGCGGTCGACCTGCGCGATCTGATCGGCGAAGTGCGGACTGAACTGCTCGACGCGCGCGATGCGCGCGGCAACGAGATCGTGGCGGATATCGCCGCGGACGTGCCGGCCGTCGCCGGCGACCGCGCGCAGCTGAGCCAGGTGCTCCACAATCTGATCGGCAATGCGATCAAATATGGCCGGCCCGGCGCGCCGGTGTCGGTCCGGCTGTGGCGTGACCAGACGGGCATGGTGCGGATCAGCGTGGCCGACGAAGGCGACGGCATCGCGCCCGAGCATATCCCCCGGCTGACCGAACGATTCTACCGGGTCGACGCCGGGCGCAGCCGCGCGGCGGGCGGCACCGGCCTGGGTCTGGCGATCGTCAAGCATATCGTCGAGCGGCATCGCGGACGCCTCGATATCGCCAGTATCGTCGGCAAGGGCACTACCGTGACCGTGCTGCTTCCCGCTCACGGAGCGGGTGTCATCAAACGGTAACGCAACTGTCACACAGGCGCGTTGATCGCGCTGCTAGCGCGACTCAGGAATTGCTCCCGAGGAAACGCTCCACGTGACACGGACCACCCTGATTCTCGCTCTCAGCGCGCTCGCCCTCTCGGCCTGTGAGGACCAGGCGAATGGCGGCGGCGCGGGTTCGCGCGATCAGATCAGGGCGGTGGGATCGTCGACCGTCTTTCCCTTCACCACCCTGGTGGCCGAGCAATTCATCAACTCGAGCCCCAACGCCCGGACGCCGGTGATCGAATCGACCGGCACGGGCGCGGGCATGAAGCTGTTCTGCGCCGGCATCGGCGCCGCGCATCCCGATATCGAGGCGGCATCACGCCGCATGAAGGCGTCCGAATATGCGACCTGCAAGGCGAACGGTGCCGGCGACCTGCTGGAAATCCAGGTCGGGCTCGACGGCATCGCCTTTGCCGAGGCAAACAATGGCCCCAAATTCCAGCTGACCCCGGTCGACCTGTTCAAGGCGATGGCGGCCAGCCCGATGGGAGCGAAGAACAGCGCGCGCACCTGGCGCGAGGTGAATCCGGCGCTGCCGGCGACGCCGATCCAGATCTACGGTCCGCCCGCAACCAGCGGCACGCGCGATGCGCTGACCGAGCTGATCCTCAACAAGGGCTGCGAAACCGCGATGCCCGCGATGAAGCCGCTGAAAGAGACGGACAAGGACGCTTACGACAAGGTCTGCAGCCGGGTGCGCGAGGACGGCGCCTATATCGATGCCGGCGAGAACGACAATCTGATCGTCCAGAAGCTGCAGTCCAACCCGAGCGCGATCGGCATCTTCGGCTATTCCTATCTCGAGGAAAATCGCGACGAGGTGAACGGCGTGCCGCTGAACGGCATCGAACCGACCTATGAGACGATCGCGCAGGATCGCTATCCCGGATCGCGTCCGTTGTTCCTGTACGTCAAGAAGGCGCACCTCAACGCGATCCCCGGCCTGCGCCGCTTCCTCGTCGAATATTCGAAGCTGTGGAACCCGAGCGGACCACTGGTGAGGCGCGGGCTGATTGCCTCCCCGCCAGAGGTTCGCGCGCAATCGGTATCGATCATCAAGCACGAGACTCTGCTCGACCCGAGCAAGCTCCACTAGATGTCGGCCCTCGCCCTTCTTTTCCTGATCGCCGGGCTGGGGCTGATCGGCTGGCTGACCGCGCGCGTCCGCGCCGTGAGCTTCCGGCGCGACAGCAGCGCGCGGTTCAGTTCGCTGCCGTCGCATCATGGCACCTATGTCGCGATGTGGACGGTGCTGCCGGCCGCCCTGTTTCTCGCGATCTGGTCGTCGGTTTCCCCGGCGCTCGTCACTGACGCGGTGCTGGAAACGCCCGCCGCGGCGCAATTGCCGGCCAACCGGTTCGAGCGCGCGTCGGTCCTGTCCGAGGCGCGCAATCTCGCCGCCGGGCGGAGCTTCGGTACCTTCAACCCGCTCTCGCAAACGCTCGCGCCGGCCTATGCCTCGGCGCAGAAGCGTTATGACTGGATCGGCAGCGCCGCCGCCCTGCTGCTGGCGTTCGCGGCAGGCGCCTGGGCCTTTACGCGCATTCGCCCGGCCTTTCGCGCGCGGACCCAGATCGAGCGGGTGGTGATGGTGCTGCTGCTCGCCGCATCGCTGATCGCGATCCTAACGACGCTCGGCATCGTCGCGTCGCTGCTGTTCGAATCGGCGCGCTTCTTCCGCATGGTGCCGATCGGCGATTTCCTGTTCGGCACGCACTGGAGCCCGCAGGTGATCCCGGCCAACGATCCCGGCTCGGCGCTCGGCGCGGTGCCCTTGTTCTGGGGCACTTTCTTCATCGGCGCGGTGATCGCGATGATCGTTGCGATCCCGTTCGGGCTGATGAGCGCGATCTATCTGACTCAATATGCCGCGCCGCGCGTGCGCGCCTGGATGAAGCCGACCCTCGAGATCCTGGCGGGCGTGCCGACCGTCGTTTACGGCTATTTCGCCGCGTTGACCGTGGCGCCCGCGGTGCGCGATCTCGCCGTGTCGCTCGGCGTGACCTGGGCGTCGTCGGAAAGCGCGCTCGCTGCCGGTCTGGTGATGGGGGTGATGATCATCCCCTTCGTCTCCTCCATGGCCGACGATTCGATCGCGGCCGTGCCCTCCTCGATGCGCGACGGCAGCCTCGCCATGGGCGCGACCTCGTCCGAGACGATCCGCCGGGTGCTGTTGCCCGCCGCGCTGCCCGGCGTTGTCGGCGGCGTCCTGCTTGCGGTCAGCCGGGCGATCGGCGAGACGATGATCGTGGTGATGGCCGCCTCGGGCGTCGCCACCATGACGCTCAACCCCTTCGCCAGCGCGACGACCGTGACCAAGCAGATCGTCGACCTGCTGACCGGCGAGGCCGAGTTCGACAGCCCCAAGACGCTCGCCGCCTTTGCGCTGGGACTGACGCTATTCATCGTGACGCTGTTGCTCAACATCGTCGCGCTCACGGTCGTGAAACGGTATCGGGAGGCCTATGAATGAATAGTCTCCTGCCCGAAAAGGCACCGACCGACTGGCGTGCCGAGGCAATGCAGCGCCGCATCCGCCGCCGCTATCGGTCCGAACGCCGGTTCAAGCTGCTCGGGCTCGCGGCCGTGCTGCTGTCGGCGGGCTTCCTCGTCTTCCTGCTCGCCACGATGCTGGCGAATGGCATTGGCGGCTTCAGCCGCACCGAGATCAAGCTGCCGGTCGACTTTCCCAAAGCCGGCCTGACGCTTGATGCGACGCGGCTGTCGGGTCCGGGTGCCGACCTGGCGCTGGCCGGGGCCGGCATTCAGGGCGCGACCGATGGCGCGGCGATCGCCGCCTTCGGCAAGGACGGCGACCGGCTGATCTCCGACGGCGCATGGTTGAGTGTCCGCGCCGCAGTGAAGGCCGATCCGACGCTGCTGCGCGGCCGGGCGACGATCGCGGTGCCCGCCTCGGACGCGATCGACATCGCCGCCAAGGGTGAAGGATTCCCCGAGGCCGAGGCGCAGGTGGCGAAGCTGAAGGCGGCCGGTGTGCTGACCACCGGCTTCAACCTGTCCTTCCTGCGCGAAGCGGATTCGACCGACCCGACCATGGTCGGCATCTGGGGCGCGCTGAAGGGATCGATCTACACGATGATCGTCACCCTGTTGCTGGCCTTCCCGATCGGCGTGCTCTCCGCGCTCTATCTCGAGGAATATGCGCCGCAGAATCGCTGGACCGACCTGATCGAAGTCTCGATCAACAACCTTGCGGCGGTGCCGTCGATCATCTTCGGCCTGCTTGGCCTGGCAGTGTTCCTCAACACCTTCCATCTGCCGCGCTCGGCGGCGATCGTCGGGGGCCTCACGCTTGCGCTGATGACGATGCCGGTGATCGTCATCGCCGGGCGCAACGCGATCAAGAGCGTGCCGCCCTCGATCCGCGATGCCGCGCTCGCGGTCGGCGCCTCGCCGGTGCAGGTGGTGTTCCACCATGTGCTGCCGCTCGCTTTGCCCGGCATCCTGACCGGCACGATCATCGGCATGGCGCGCGCGCTCGGCGAGACCGCGCCGCTGCTGATGATCGGCATGCGCGCCTTCATCGCTTCCCCGCCCGACCGGCTGACCGATCCCGCGACGGTGCTGCCGGTGCAGATCTTCCTCTGGTCCGATCAGGTCAATCGCGGTTTCGTCGAGAAGACCAGCGCGGCGATCATCGTGCTGCTCGTCTTCCTGCTCGCGATGAACGGCGTCGCGATCTACCTCCGCAACAAATTCGAGACCCGCTGGTAATGACTCAACATCTCAAGATGACGGCCAACCACGTCAACGTCTTCTACGGCAAGAAGCAGGCGATCAACGACGTGTCGATCGACATCGACCAGGATCTCGTGACGGCGTTCATCGGCCCGTCGGGCTGCGGCAAATCGACCTTCCTGCGCACGCTCAACCGGATGAATGACACCGTGGCCAGCGCGAAGGTGACCGGCGACATCCGGCTTGACGGCGAGGACATCTATGCGCCCGAAATGGACGTGGTGCAGCTTCGCGCCCGGGTCGGCATGGTGTTCCAGAAACCCAACCCCTTCCCCAAGTCGATCTTCGAGAATGTGGCCTATGGCCCGCGCATCCACGGCCTCGCATCGAACAAGAGCCAGCTTACCGGCATCGTCGAGCAGTCGCTGAAGCGCGCCGGCCTGTGGGAGGAAGTGAAGGACCGGCTGCAGGACAGCGGCACGGCGCTATCGGGCGGCCAGCAGCAGCGGCTGTGCATCGCCCGCGCCATCGCCGTCGACCCAGAAGTGATCCTGATGGACGAGCCCTGCTCGGCGCTCGATCCGATCGCCACCGCCAAGATCGAGGAGCTGATCCACGAATTGAAGGGCCGCTACGCCATCGTGATCGTGACGCACAACATGCAGCAGGCGGCGCGCGTGTCGCAGCGCACGGCGTTTTTCCATCTCGGCACGCTGATCGAATATGGTGCGACGTCCGACATCTTCACCAACCCGCGCGAGGAGCGCACCAGGGACTATATCACCGGCCGGTACGGCTGAGCCACGGGACATATTCAGTGAGCGAACATACGGTAAAGGCTTTCGACGACGATATCGGGCAGCTCCGCGGCCTGATCGCGGAGATGGGCGGGCTCGCCGAACAGGCGATCGGCTCGGCGATCGAGGCGCTGCAGCGGCACGACCTGGAAGGCGCCGCGAAGATCGTCGCCGACGACAAGAAGATCGACGCGCTGGAAATGCAGGTCGAGCAGCTTGCCGTGCGCATCATTGCGCTGCGCGCGCCGATGGCGGTCGACCTGCGCGAGGTAGTCGCGGCGCTGAAGATTGCCGGCGTGGTCGAGCGGATCGGCGATTACGCCAAGAACATCGCCAAGCGCGTGCCGCTGATCGACAGCCATGGCGAGATCGAGCCGCTATCGGTGCTGCCGGCGATG
Organism: Sphingomonas sp. P2_B6; assembly: GCF_056404755.1. NCBI lineage: Bacteria > Pseudomonadati > Pseudomonadota > Alphaproteobacteria > Sphingomonadales > Sphingomonadaceae > Sphingomonas > Sphingomonas sp. P2_B6. The sequence goes on along the minus strand of NZ_JBFUDK010000012.1, from coordinate 123,952 downwards.
GCCACGCTCGCCGCCGCCCTCGTCCATGACGTGCTCGACGCCTTTGCCGCGCGCGATGCCGAGGCTGCGGTCTCGGTGTGCGAGCGCGACAAGGCAGTCGACGATTTCTACAACAGTCTCTTCCGGGTGCTCGTGACGCACATGATGGAGAACCCGAAGACGATCGGCCAGGTCGCCCACCTGCTGTTCATTGCCAAGAATCTGGAGCGTGTCGGCGACCACGCGACCAATGTTGCCGAAATGGTATATTATGCCGCAACGGGCACGCACATGGCCGAGCGTGACCGCGCGACGATCGAAACGATCTGAAGGAGCAAGACCGATGGCCCGAGCGAAAATGCTGCTGGTAGAGGATGATGCGGCGCTTGCCGAACTCCTGATCTATCATTTCAAGCGCGAGGATTTCGAGGTCAAGCAGACCCCGGATGGCGAGGAAGCCCTGCTGCTCGCCAAGGAACAGACCCCCGATATCGTGCTGCTCGACTGGATGGTCGAGGGGCTTTCGGGGATCGAAGTGTGCCGCCGCCTGCGCCGCATGCCCGAGACGGCGAACGTGCCGATCATCATGCTCACCGCACGCGGCGAGGAAGAGGATCGTGTGCGCGGGCTCGAGACCGGCGCCGACGATTATGTGACCAAGCCCTTCTCGCCGCGCGAGCTGGTGGCGCGGGTCGGCGCGGTGCTGCGCCGCGTGCGGCCGGCGCTGGCGGGCGAGCAGCTCACCTATGGTGATGTCGAGATGGACACGGTCGGCCACAAGGTCCGCCGCGCGGGCGAAGTCGTGCCGCTCGGMCCGACCGAGTTCCGCCTGCTCAAGCATTTCCTCGAGCATCCGGGCTGGGTCTTCTCGCGCGAGCGCCTGCTCGATGCGGTGTGGGGGCATGATTCGGACATCGAATCGCGCACTGTCGACGTGCACATCCGCCGCCTGCGCAAGGCGATTAATGGGACGAACCGTCCGGATATTATCCGGACCGTCCGGTCTGCCGGCTACGCACTGGATTCGGGGGCCTAGGCCAGCGTCGAATCGGGTGCGAAACAGTGGAGCCATGCGCCCGCCCGCGCGTTTGGGGCGGGCGTGGGCGACAGCCTGCGCTTGAAAATGCAGGAGACAGTGATGAAACTCATGCTCTTGGCCGCTCTTGCGGTCGCAATGCCGGCGGTGGCGCAGGAAACGCCCGCCCCGCAGACGGCAGCCACCACCGATGCGGCGACGACACCCGATCCGGTCGGCGGCTATCAGCCCAGCCAGCCGGCATTGTCGGGCACGCCGCAGCCGGGCGTGAAGCCGACCTTCGTCCAGGCGCCTTCGCCCGACCAGGCCTTCCCCGCGCCCCCGCCGCTGGCGAAATACCCGATCTGCAAGCGCGGCCAGTTCGACAAGTGCATGCAGCGCGGCGGACGCTGATATGTCGGGCGGGCGCTAGGAAGCGCCCGCCACCACTTGCCTTGACGGTGCGATAGAATAGGAAGCGCTCCATCATCTTTGGGAGCGCCCGCATGACCATCAGTTTCAAGGACCGTGTCGCGATCGTCACCGGCGCAGGCGGCGGCCTGGGCCGCGCCTATGCGCTCGAACTGGCGAAGCGCGGCGCAAAGGTCGTCGTCAACGATCTGGGCGGGTCGCGCGACGGCACCGGCCATTCCGACGCAGCGCTGAAGGTCGTCGCCGAGATCGAGGCGGCCGGCGGCGAAGCCATGTCCGATGGCGGCAGCGTCACCGAATATGATCACATGGTCGAACTCGTCGCCAAGACGAAGGAGAAATGGGGCGGCGTCCACGTCCTGCTCAACAATGCCGGCGTGCTGCGCGACAAGAGCTTCGCGAAGATGGAGCCGGCCGATTTCAAGTTCGTCGTCGACGTCCACCTGATCGGTTCCGCCAATGTCACCAAGGCCGTGTGGGAGACGATGCGCGAGCAGAATTACGGCCGCATCCTGATGACCGCCTCGTCAACCGGACTGTACGGCAATTTCGGCCAGACCAATTACGGCGCCGCCAAGCTCGGCCTCGCCGGCTTCGCCAAGACGCTTTATCTCGAAGGCGCCAAGAACAACATCAAGGTCAACACGATCGCCCCGACCGCAGGCACGCGCATGACCGAGGACCTGTTTCCGCCCGAGGCCTTCCAGGCCTTCGCCCCGGAAAAGGTCGTTCCCGCCGCGCTCTATCTCGTGTCCGAGGATGCGCCGACCAACATGATCGTCGGCGCGGGCGCGGGCGTGTTCCAGGCGGCCTATGTCACCCTGACCCAGGGCAAGCTGCTGACCGGCGACGAGCTCAGCCCCGAAGGCATCGCGGCGCACTGGAGCGAGATCGTCGATCGCACCGGCGAGATGACCCCGCAATCCGGTGGCGAACAGGCCATGTCGATCCTGAGGAAGCTTCAGGGCGGCTGAGCTGTAGCACTGTATTGCCATGGCAATACACTCGTGATATTCCTCCCGCAACAACAGGAGGAATGCCATGTACAGCGAGAGCGATCTTGATGACGCGGTAGCGGCGGGGGCCATCTCCCGCGAAGCTGCCGCGGCCCTGCGCAGCCATGTCGCCCGGAGCCATTCGGCACCGGCGGTGGACGAGGAGCATTTCAAGCTTCTCAGCGGGTTCAACGACATCTTCGTCGCCATCGCGGTCGGGCTCGTGCTCGTCGCGCTGGCCTGGATCGGTCAGTCGGTCTTCAAGCCGCTCGCCGGCGCACTCGTTGCCATCGCCGCGTGGGGGCTCGCGGAATATTTCACCCGGCAGCGCCGCATGGCCCTGCCCAGCATCCTGCTGCTGATCGCCTTTGTCGGCGGCGTCGCCGCGACCCTGATCGGCGTCATGGTGGAAATCGACCCGGACCTCTCGGACCGTACCAATGCAGTGATCGGCGCCGGCATCGGCCTGGTCGCCGCCGGCGCGGCATGGGTGCACTGGAAGCGCTTCATGGTGCCGATCACCGTCGCGGCCGGCGCGGCCGCCTTGGTCGCGGTCGCGGTGGCGCTGACACTCGCGGCGATTCCGGCGGCGAAGGACGCGATCTATCCGATCCTGCTCGCCGGCGGCCTTGCCGTGTTCGCGCTCGCAATGTGGTGGGACATGTCGGACCGGGAGCGCCGCACGCGCCGCTCGGACGTCGCCTTCTGGCTGCATCTCGCCGCTGCACCGCTGATCGCGCATCCGGTGTTCCACATGCTCGGCGTGTTCAACGAGACCATCACGCTCGACATCGCGGCCATCGTGCTCGTGCTCTACCTCGTCTTCGCCTTCGTCGCGCTCGCGGTCGACCGTCGCGCGCTGCTGGTCTCCAGCCTCGCCTATGTGCTGTACGCGATGTACTCGCTGTTCCTTACGGCGGGCGCGGTAGAACTGGCCTGGGCCTTCACCGCGCTGGTGATCGGCTCGGCGCTGCTGACGCTCTCCGCCTTCTGGCACCCGATGCGCCGGCTCGTCGTCGGCACGCTGGGCAGCCTGAGTGAAAAACTTCCGCCAGTCGGGGCAATGGCCACCGCCTGACGCAAGAACCCGCCAAGCCAAACTGCCCCCGGCAGCCCTTGGGCCGCCGGGGGTTCTTTTTTACAGATCCACGAGCTTCATCAGCCGCCGCTCAAGCGGCGCCAGTACGGGCGCGAGTTCGTGCCCGCGCTTCAAGACGACACCCGCTTCGTTGACCAGCGACCACATGCCCTGGCGGTTGCGCTGGGCGGGATGTTTCTGGATGCGGTATTCCGGCCGCTCGGCCGCGCGGCGGAAGGCAGCGAAGATCGCCGCGTCGCTGCCCAGTTCGATTGCATAGTCGCGCCAATGGCCGGCGGCGACCATCCGGCCATAGAGATCGAGGATGCGAGTGAGTTCGAGGCGTTCGAAGCCGACCTGGCCGGCGCGTCCCTGCGGCAGCGGAAAAGGGGTTACCGTCCCCATCAGGCGTTGGCGCCCTGGCCGTCAGGCACGATCGCGCACGTTCTTGCGCTTGGGTTCGGACTCGGCGAGCAGAGCATCGAGCCGCTTGCGCATGGTCTCCAGTTCGCAGCGCAGCAGTTCCAGCTTCTGGGTCTGCGGATCGAACATGTCCTTGCACGGCGTGCCGTAAGCGAGGAATTCCTGCGGTTTCTGCCCGCCCTCGATCATCGTCGCGCGCGCGGGGATCCCGACCATGACCGCGCCTTCGGCCACGTCGCGCGTCACCACCGCGTTCGCGCCGATACGCGAGCCGCGGCCGACGGTGATCGGCCCGAGCACCTGAGCGCCCGATCCGATGATCGCGCCCTCCATGATGGTCGGATGGCGCTTGCCCGCAACACCATTGTCGGGGCTGGTGCCGCCGAGCGTGACGCATTGATAGATGGTGACGTTGTCGCCGATCTCCGCCGTCTCGCCGATCACGACGAAGCCGTGATCGATGAAGAAATTGCGCCCGATCTTCGCGCCTGGATGGATGTCGATCGCGGTGAAGGCGCGCGAGAAATGATTCACCAGCCGGGCGAGGAAATAGAATCGCGCGCCATACAGGCGATGCGCGACGCGGTGCCAGGCAAGCGCCCACACGCCCGGATAGGTCAGAATTTCCAGTCGAGACCGAGGCGCGGGATCGCGCGCCTTGATCGAATCGAGATAGGCGATCAATCGCTCCATCATCTCGCGTCCCCTTTGCAGCGCCCGTATCTAGGCGCTCAATACGGCGAATTAAAGGACCGGACTGCCGCTAACTTTCGAGGCATAAACCCTATCTTGCTTGTAGGATTTGGCAGGAACGGCGAATTCGGCGCAAATCGGTCGGAGAGTTTGCCCTGATGTTCGACGTAACGCTCGCGACCGTGGAAACCGTGCTGCCCTATATCGCGGTCGGCTTTGCCGCGCAGATGGTCGACGGGGCATTGGGCATGGCCTTTGGCGTGATCAACAACACGCTGCTGGTGAGCTTTCTCGGCGTACCCCCCGCGCTCGCCTCCGCCAGCGTGCATGCGGTGGAGACCTTCACCACCGCGGCATCGGGCGCGAGCCATATCTTCCACAAGAACGTCAACTGGAAGCTGTTCCGCCGCCTCGTCATCCCCGGCGTCATCGGCGGGGCGCTCGGCGCCTATGTGCTGAGCAATGTCGATGCCGCGGTCGCGAAGCCGTTCGTGATGGCCTATCTCGCCTCGATCGGCCTGTACCTGCTCTTTCGTGCCTGGCGTGGCCGGGTCGAGCCGCGCGAGCCGAAGATCATCGAGCCGCTCGGCCTGGTCGGCGGCTTCCTCGATGCGGCGGGCGGCGGCGGCTGGGGGCCGGTGGTGACGTCCAACCTGCTGGTTCAGGGCGCGAGCCCGCGCAGCACGATCGGCACGGTCAACACATCGGAATTCTTCCTGACCGCGACCATCTCCGCGACGTTCATCGCGACCATGGGGTTCGCGGCCTTCACCTTGCAGACGGTGGGCCTGCTGATCGGCGGACTGATCGCGGCGCCGTTCGGCGGGCTGCTGGCAAAGCGGGTACCGGCACGGCTGCTGATGGCGATGGTCGGCGTGCTGCTGACGCTGACCAGTGCCTATACGATCTGGGCGGCGGTGATGAAGTAACTTCTTGCTCCCCTCCCCTTCAGGGGAGGGGCTTTATAGGGAAGTCAGTTCACTGCTGCATGCACGGTCGCGACCGCCGTCATCACCGCGCCGATACGCACGGCGGTCTGGATCGCCTCGGCGGTGGCGCCAGCTTTCTTCAGCACATTCTCATGCGCGTCGATACACATGCCGCAGCCATTCATCGCCGAGACGGCGAGGCTGAACAGCTCGAAATCGACCTTGTCGATGCCCGGCGCGCCGATCACGTTCATGCGCAGCTTGGCCGGCATGGTGAGATATTCCTTGTTCCCGGCGAGATGGGTGAACCGGTAATAGACATTGTTCATCGCCATCACCGCCGCCGCCGCGCGGGCCGCATTGGCTGCCTCGGGCGAAAGCTTGTCGGCGACTTCGGCCTCCGTCGCATCGACCAAAGGCTTGTAGCCCGAGCCGTGCGCGCAGGTGAGCAGCAGGCCGTATTTCTGCTGGTCGGGCAGATGCGCCTCGTTGAGCAGCGAGCCGACATTCAGCCGGATATCCTTGGCGAAATCGGGCAGCGTGGCGGCGAATTCCTTGAGCGACATGATGTACTCCAATCAAGCGAAGGGGCGCGGGGCCGCTGGCCCCRCGCCCCTTCAACGTTCGCCAATTACGCGGCAACCTGGAGGACGTCGTCGCCCTTGTTCCAGTTGCACGGGCAGAGCTCGTCGGTCTGCAGCGCGTCGAGCACGCGGAGCGTCTCGGCGGGGTTGCGGCCGACGTTCAGACCGTTGACCTGCACCGCCTGGATGACATTGTCCGGGTCGATGATGAAGGTCGCGCGGTAAGCGACATGCTCGTTGGCATCGAGGATACCGAGCTTCGACGCGAGGACCGCGCCATTATCCGCCAGCCAGGGGAAGTCGGCAGCGGCCAGATCCGGATCCGACTTGCGCCAGGCCAGATGAACGTGCGCGGTGTCGGTCGACGCGCCGATCAGCACGGCGTCGCGATCGGCAAAATCGTCCTTGAGCGCGGCATAACCGACGATCTCGGTCGGGCAGACGAAGGTGAAGTCCTTCGGCCAGTAGAACAGGATCTTCCAGCGGCCCGGAAACGCATCCTGGCTGAGCGTCTCGCCGGCGGGAAGCGCGTCGATGCCCTGCTGGACGGGAACGGTGAATTCGGGGAGCTTGTCACCGACAGTAAGCATATTGGCCTCCTCAAGAAATGGGTCGGCCTTCGGCATCCTCGCGACGCGGCGATTGATTCGCCGTCTGTGCTGAAGTGCATATAAGGCTGGCGTTTGATCGATCCAACAGGTTATTTAGGCCGTGTTGATCGATTGAGGCGATTATGGCCACTTACCTGCCGACCTTGAAACAGCTGCAATATCTCGTGGCGCTGAAGGACCATGGTCATTTCGGCCGGGCGGCGGATGCGTGCTTCGTTACCCAGTCGACCCTGTCCGCCGGCATCCGCGAGCTGGAGACGCTGATCGGCGTCACCCTGGTCGAGCGCACGCGCCGCGTGGTGCGCTTCACGCCGCTGGGCGACCGCATCGCCGACAAGGCGCGCCGGGTGCTGCGCGAGGCGGAGGAACTGGGCGACCTGGCCCGCGCCGCCGGGCGGCCGCTGTCGGGCGAGATGCGGATGAGCGTGATCCCGACCATCGCGCCCTTCATGCTGCCGCGTATCCTGCCGCGGCTCCGCCGCGACTATCCCGACCTGAAGCTGTTCCTGCGCGAGGAGCCGAGCGGGGCGGCGTGCGAGGGGCTACACAATGGCCGCACCGACTGCGTGCTGCTGGCCCTGCCCTATGCGTGCGGCGAGGTGGCGTCGCAATTCCTGTTCGACGACCGCCTGTTCGTCGCCGGCCCCGAAGGCGAGATCGGCAGCGCGACCGGGGCAATGCATGCCGATGACATCAATGAGGACCGGCTGTTGCTGCTCGAGGACGGGCATTGCCTGAAGGACCATGCCCTCGCGGCCTGCAACCGGCCCGAGCTGCGCGCGGAGGCGACGATGATGGGCACCTCGCTGCACACCATCGTCCAGATGGTCGACAACGGGCTTGGCGTGACGTTGCTGCCCGAGATGGCGCTGAAGGCGGGCATCCTCGACCACACGGGACTCACCGCACGGCCACTGGATGCCGCAAATCCTGCACGCCGTATCGCGCTGGTGTGGCGCCGTGCCTCCCCCCGCGAAAAGGATTTCCACCTGCTCGCGGAGGTACTTGCCGAGGCGCAGTAGCCTGCGGTTTGTGAAACCAATCAGCCGCCGGACCGTATCTTGTCCTGTGCGTCACCTCTGCGCGCATTCGATTAGCTGGAGAGACTGATGAAATTTTCCACCAAGCTTCCGGTTGTGGCGATATCCGGCCTGTTGATGGTCGCGTCCGCTGAAGCGCGTCCCCCTCAGGCGGCCCCTGCCCCCGCCGCGCCGGCAGCTCCCGCGGCCGAGGCGGCTCCGAACCCCGCCGTCGGCGGCGCCGCGATGGACGCAGCCAAGCCGATCCCGGAAAACGCCGCTGCCGCGCCGAACCTGACCACCCTGGTCAGCGCCACAAAGGCAGCGGGCCTCGACGCGACTCTGGCCGGCCCCGGCCCCTTCACCGTGTTCGCGCCGACCAATGACGCGTTCGGCCGGCTCGCGCCCGGCACCGTCGACACGCTGATGAAGCCCGAGAACAAGGCCACGCTGGTCAAGGTGCTCAGCTATCATGTCGTGCCCGGCGCGATCACGCTCGAGCAGCTCAAGCAGCAGATGACCGCCGGCGGCGGCACCGCGAAGCTGACCACCGTCGAGGGCGAGCCCCTGACCGTCACCGATCTCAATGGCGCGATCCAGATCACCGACGTCAACGGCAACAAGAGCTATGTCGAAGTGCCCGATGTCCGCCAGTCGAACGGCGTGGTGCATGTCGTCAACGGCGTGCTGCTGCCCAAGCTGGGCTGAGCTGGGCTAGGGCTTGTCCCATCGCGCGGCGGCATGCGTGTCGCCGTCGCGCGGTTCCACCCAACGCGCTTCGTCACCGCGCGTCTCGCGCTTCCAGAAGGGCGCCTCGGTCTTCAGGCGATCGATCAGGAAGGCGCAGGATTCGAGCGCCGCGCCGCGATGCGCCGCCGCCGTGCCGACGAACACCACCAGCTCGCCCGGTCGCATCACGCCCACCCGGTGCACCACGCTTGCCGCGGCAAGGCCCCATCGGCCGGCCGCTTCCTCCGCGAGACTGCGCAGCGCGGCTTCGGTCGCCCCGGGATAATGTTCGAGCTCCAGCGTGGTGACGCCGTCATCGGCGCGCACCACGCCGGCAAAGGTGGCGATCCCGCCGACGCCCGCCGCGGTGATCGCAGCGAATTCGGCGGACTGGTCGATCGGCTCGTGCTGGACGGCGACGCGGATCATCCCCCGGTCACCGGCGGGAAGATCGCCACTTCGCGCGGAGTCCCGAGCGGGGAATCGAGGCCGACAAAAACCTGGTCCACGGCGGCGCGCAGCCGGCCGCGATCGGCCAGGGCTTGGGCATGGCCGTCGCTGCGCGTCGCCAGCCAGTCGATCAGATCCGTGACCCGCGCCAGTCCTTCGGGTGGGTTCACCGTTTCGCTGCCGGTGCCGATCGCTTCGCGCACCCAGGAGAAATAGAGCAGGTCGATCGCCATGACGGCGTTCAGTCCATGTGCTTCAGGCCGACCCGCAGATAGTCCCAGCCAGTGACCAGGGTCAGTACCGCGGCGCCCCAGAGGGCGGCGATGCTGAAGGTCTGGATCCAGGGAAAGGCGGGCAAGGCGCCGGCGAGGATCAGCCCGCCGAGCGAGACGAGCTGCAAGGTCGTCTTCCATTTGGCCAGCTTCGACACCGGCACCGAGACCTGTAGCTGGGCCAGGAACTCCCGCAGGCCCGAAATGGCGATCTCGCGCAGCAGGATGATGATGCCGGCGATCAGCGACCAGCCCGCGATGTCGCGCGTCGCGACCAGCATCAGCACCACCGACGCGATCATGATCTTGTCGGCGATCGGATCGAGAAAGATGCCGAGCTTCGAGACGGTGCCCTTCGACCGGGCGAGATAGCCGTCGAAATAATCGGTGATGCCCATCAAGCAATAGAGCGCGAAGGCGATCGCATAGCCCGCCGGCCAAGCCGGCCACCACAGGAAGCCGACGAGCAGCGGCACCGCGAGAATCCGCGAGAGGGTGAGGATATTGGGCAGGGTCAGCATCGCCACCGACCCTAGGAGCCGGCGCCCTCCCCCGCAAGCTGGAGTCGGGCCTCGAGAAAGGGCCACAGCCAGGGGCCGGCACGGCGGTTACCGACTATTCGGTTGCCGCCTCGTCTCCGGGTCGGCTATGCGATGCCCCTATTTCGCCACATGTGAGGCCGTTTCCCATCATGCTCAATGCGCTCGGCTTGCTGAAAGAGCGCCGGTTCATGCCGCTTTTCGTCACCCAGTTCCTCGGTGCCTTCAACGACAATCTCTTCAAGACTTCGATGGTGCTGTTCGCGACCTACCAGGTCTTCAACGACCCCAAGGTCGAACAGAGCTTCAATGCGCTCGCCACCGGGCTGGCGATCCTGCCCTTCTTCATATTGTCCGCCCTGGCGGGGCAGCTCGCCGACACGACCGACAAGGCGAAGATCATCCGGATCGTGAAGACCGCGGAAATCGCCATCATGCTCCTCGGCGCGGCCGGGTTGATGGTGGCGCGGGCCGGATTCTGGACACTCGGACTCGGGCTGATGCTTGGTGCCGTGCTCTGCCTCGGCGCGCACTCGACCTTTTTCGGGCCGATCAAATACGCGATCCTGCCGCAGCATCTGAAGTCGGACGAAGTGCTGGGCGGTACCGGCCTGGTCGAGGCGGCCACCTATCTCGCCATCCTGCTGGGCACGATCTTCGCCGGCGTGCTGTCCGTCGAGGGCGCGGCGATCATGGGCATCTGCGTCGCGCTGGTCGGCTGGTTCACGGCGCGAATGATCCCCGCGGCACCGCGCGCGGGCGCGGTCCTCTCGATCAACTACAATCCCTTCACTGCCTCCTGGCGGCTGATCAACGCCACAATGCACATCCCGCGCCTGTTCCTCGCGATCTGCGCGATCAGTTTCTTCTGGACGATCGGTGCGGTGCTGATCGTCACTTTCCCGCCGCTGGTGAAGAACGTCCTTACCGCCGATCCGCAGGTCTCCAGCATCGTCATCGCGCTGTTCTCGATCGGGATCGCGATCGGATCGATCGTCATCAATACCCTGCTCAAGGGGCGGGTATCGGCAAAATACGCCCCGGCCTCCGTGATCGCGATGGGGGGAATGGTGGTCGTCTTCTCGCTGATGATCCGCGCCTGGCCGGCCGCGCCGGCGGGCACGCTGTACGACTGGGTCGCCTTCTTCCAGATCCCCCGCGCGATCCCGCTCGTACTGGTGTTGATGGGCATCGCGATCACTGGTGGCATGTTCGTGGTTCCGCTCTACACCTTCCTCACCACCACGGTGACCAAGGACCAGACGGCGCGCACCGTCGCTGCCAACAATGTCGTCAATTCAGGCGCGATGGTGGTCGGGACGCTGCTGGTGCTGGGCGCGTCGGCGCTCGGCGTCACGCCCGACAACATGCTGTTCGTGGTCGCCGGCATGTGCCTGGTCTCGGCCTGGCTGGCGCAGAAGCTCCATCTGGCCTGCGACTAGGCCGGTCGTTCCCGGATCGCCGAAATTCCCTGTTACTGCCCGGTAACAGGGAATTAACAGGGAATTTTCATTTTTCTCGACCGTTTTAGCCGGCTTTCTTCGACATTTTCTATTTTTTTCAGAGCGTTAATGCCAATTCCCTGTTACCCGATAACAGGGAATTCATCCGCGCATAACAGCGAAATCCGTCTTCGCCAGCGATGAGAAACAGCGGGTTGGCGCCACGAGCGCGATCCACCATCATGCTGCGACGATCGCCGTCTTCTTTGAATCGATGCGTGATCGTGCCGCGCCGGCCTTCAGAAGATGAAGGTGTAGATACAGATGAAGAAGGCCGTGAAGCTCAGCGCGAACAGCTTCAGATCCTGATCGTCGTTGCGCGGTCGCGACGGACTCGCCGGCTGTGCCGAGACGAGCCGGCGGCGGAACGGGTGACGGGCGGCGGTAGCCGCAAGGGCGAGATGCTGGGCCATGCGGAACAGTTAACGCCGCGTTTACGATTCGCGCCAGCCCCGAATTTGGTGAACCCGAGTCCGATATCGGGACAGCGCAGACAAGGATTTTCCCACACCCGAACTGGAACCAATCCAGGGTTGGACGATAGCGCCTCGAGCGGGTTAGGATTGCGCCGTGACCTTTTTCGAAAGCCTGATCGCGCTGCTGCTGATGGCGATCCTGCTCCTGCAGGTGGCGCGGCGCACCTGGATTCCCTATCCGACCATGCTGGCCGCCGCGGGGGTGATCGTCGCGCTGATTCCGGGCAGCCCGGTGATTCGCCTCGACGGACATACCGCGCTGGCGCTGTTCATCGCGCCGGTGCTGGTCGACGCCGCGTTCGATTTTCCGCTCGCCGCGATCCGCACCTTGTGGCGCCCGCTGCTCGCGCTGGCGGTCGGCGCGGTGCTGTTGACCACCGCGGTGGTCGCCTGGATCGGCTGGACCTTCGCCGGATTGCCGATCGCGGCGGCGATCACGCTGGGCGCGATCGTCGCGCCGCCCGATGCCGCGGCCGCGACCACGGTGCTGCGATCCGCCAAGCTGCCGCGCCGCACGGTCGAGGTGCTGACCGGCGAAAGCCTGCTCAACGATGCGACCGCGCTGCTGCTGTTCAGTGCCGCGCTCGCGGTCCAGAGCCATGGCGGGATCGACGGCGGCGTGGCGCTGCGCCTGGGCCTGGCGGTGCCGGGCGGCATCGCGCTCGGCATCGCCTGCGGCTGGGTCCATCGCTTTGTCGTGCCGTACACGCGCGGAACGCTCGGCGGAAACCTGCTCGAGTTCGTCAACACCTTCCTGGTGTGGATCATCGCCGACCGGCTCGGCCTGTCCGCCGTGCTGTGCGTGGTCGCGATGGCGATGTACCTCGCCAGTTCCCCGATCGTGCGCGCCAGCGCGCGCAACCGCATCCAGTCCTTCGCGGTGTGGGGCGGCGTGGTGTTCCTGCTCAACGTGCTCGCCTTCCTGCTGATGGGCATGCAGGTCCGCGAGATCGTCGGCGACATGCGGCCGGAGCGATTGCAGGAGGCGCTGAAGTTCGCGGGGCTGGTCGTCGCGGGCGTCGTCGTGACCCGTATCGCGTGGGTAGTGCTCTACAACCGGCTCGCGCGACATTTTGCGGCGATCCGCGGCCCCCTGAAGGCGCCGAGCCTGGCGCAGAGCATCGTGATCGGCTGGTGCGGCATGCGTGGGCTGGTGACGATGGCGACCGCCTTCGCCCTGCCCGCCGATTTTCCGGCGCGCGACATGATCCTGCTCGCCGCCTTCGGCGTGGTGCTGGCGACGCTGGTCGTGCAGGGCCTGACCCTGACGCCGCTGATCCGGCTGCTCAAGCTGCACGACGGCGGCGCCGAGGAGCGCGAGATGGCCAATGCCCGGAAATCCCTCGCCGACGTGGCCCTGGAGGCGATCGCCGATGCCAGGGGCAAGGTCGCCGAGGAAACGCGCCGCCAGCTCGAGATCGACCGGGATGCGTTGATCGATGCCGACGCCTGCACCGTCTTCGAGGAGCGCCAGAAGTTGAAGCGGACCGCCATCACCGCGCAGCGCGACCGGCTGCTCGCCCTCCGCGACGAGGAGAAGATCGGCGAAGATGCCTATGAGGTGCTTCAGGAAGAACTCGACTGGCGCGAGCTGGCGGTCGGACCTGAAGATATCCGCACGATCGAGGAAGGCTGACCTTGCCGACGAAACCCCTCCCCCATCGGCAGATCGGCGGTGTGATCGCACACGGCGTGCGGCGCGGACTCGTCCGGCAGGTGCGGGCCGTGTTCAACGATACGAAGAAGGGCGAGCGCCCGGTGGTGCGCAGCGACGACGCGCTGTTCGATCCCGGAACTGTCGTGTGGCGCGTGCACGGCGACGTGACGACGATGATGGTCGGCGGGGTCGCCGCCTTGCTGCTGCAGATGCTTCATCCCGCGGTGCTGGCGGGCGTGTGGGACCATTCCAATTTCCGCACCGACATGCTCGGCCGCCTGCGGCGCACCGCGCGGTTCATCGCGATGACCACCTATGGCGCGCGGGACGAAGCGGAAGCCGCGATCGCCCGGGTCCGCGGCATTCACGACAAGGTGGGCGGGGTGCTGCCCGACGGCACGCCCTATCGCGCTGGCGATCCGAAACTGCTCGCCTGGGTGCATGTCAGCGAGGCGACGAGCTTCCTCGACGCCTGGATCCGCTACAGCGAACCGGACATGTCGGCCGCTGACCAGGACCGGTATTTCGCCGAGTTCGCGCGCATTCCCGAGGCGCTGGGTGCCGATCCGGTGCCGCGCAGCCGGGCGGAGGCGACTGCGCTGATCGCCGCGATGCGGCCCGAACTGACCGTCGATGCGCGCACGCAGGAAGTTGCCGCGCTGGTGCTGAACCAGCCCGCCCGAACCCTGTCGGCGGGGCCGGTACAGGCGATCACCTTTCAGGCGGCGGTCGATCTGTTGCCGGATTGGGCACGGCACATGCACGGCCTTGCCGCGCCGCGCCTGACCCGGCCGCTGGTGCGCGCGGGCACGTTCGGGATTGCGCGCACTTTACGCTGGGCGTTCGGTTAGCCCCACTCCCCCGTTCGTTTCGAGCGACGTCGAGAAACATTAATGGAGCGCCTGACCCGGTTTCTCGACTTCGCTCGAAACGAACGGAAAAAGAGGAAAAACAGACTTGGACGTAGAAGTTAGTCGGCCGCCGGCGCGACGATCCGCAACGCCCCTGCCCTGATCCGGAACTCCAGCGGGAATTCGAGCTCGCGCACTTCGCCGTCGAGACCGACATCGACACCCTTGCGATGCGCATGGACGGTCAGCGTCTCGCACTCGCCATATTCGACGAAATCCTTGTGGTGGTCGGCCCGGCCCGCCACCGCGCGAAGGGCGAACCACAGCAGGGCGAACCGCCCCGGCGCGGCCAGCGCGAAGACCGACAGCTTGCCCTGGCTGAGCGACGCCCGCTCGCCGATCTGCCCGCGTTCGAGCGAATAGAGATTGTTGCCGACGAAGAGCAGCGACGTGACCAGCGGCTTCTGCCCCTCGCCCATGTCGAGGCTGAGCTGATAGCGCCGCAACCGCCTCCAGGCGTTCCAGGAAGCGGGAATGGACGCGAGCCATTTCGGCATGCCCAGCCTTTCGCGATAGGCGTCGCGTTGCCGAACCATCATCGGGTAAAGGCCGATCGACGCGTTGTTGGCGAAGACATGGCCGTTGACCTCGGCAAGGTCGATCGAGGTCGCGGTGCCGTGAACGGCCAGCGCCGCCGCCTCTTCGAGCGTCGCGGGGATACCGAGGTCGCGCGCGAGGTGGTTCAGCGTGCCGAGCGGCAACAGGCCCATTTCGACATCGCCATCCGCCAGCACGGCGGCGGCGCACGCCGCGGTGCCGTCTCCGCCACCGACGACCACGCGCTTGCTGGTGGCCGCGGCATCGCGCACCGCGTCCGCCGTATCTGGTCCATCGAGCAGGCGGACCGCGATATCGGCACCCGCAAAGGCATCGACCAGATGCTGTTCGAGATCCTCGCCGGCCGATGCGGCGGTGCCTCCCTTGCGGTTGACCAGGACGGGAAGCGGCAAATTCGACACAGACCCGTAACGATCGAGTGTCGCGCTTGTTCAGATCGAAATCGCGGGCGTCTGAAAGATATCGTCCGCCACCTCGCGCGACGTCCAGCTGTCGCCGTCGCGGGCGAAGCGGACATGGTTGCCGCGATTGAACGCGGCCCCGTCCCAGGCGATCACCTGCAGTTCGATATCGTCGTTGCGATGGACATGGATCCAGTTGAAGCTCTGCAGCTCGTCATTGCGGAGCCGCGTCGAGGTCGCGGTGCCCGCCTGGATGACGAGCGACCCGCCGGCGGTTTCCACCATGCGGCGTGCCGCCTCGGCATAGGTCCGGTGAAAATGCCCGGCCAGCGCGATATGTACGCCCGCGCGGCACATCGCGACCACCGCGTCGCGGTGGCGGCCGACCGCCTCGCTCAGTTCGCCACCCTCGCCGATCGGCATGGCGAACAGCGGGTGATGCGTGACGAGGATGCGCGTCTTCTGCGGCGCCACCGGGCCGAAGCGGTCGTGAACCATCGCGAGCTGGTCGCGATTGATCCGGCCATCCTTGAAGGTGAGCGAGCGTGCCGTGTTGATGCCGAGGATCGCGACCTCGTCATTCTCGAACCAGGGACAGAGATTGTCGTCGACATAGCGCTTGTAGCGATCGAGCGGCGCGAGGAAACGCCGGGCCACGTCATAAAGCGGCACGTCGTGATTGCCGGGAATGAGCAGCAGTTTCAGGCCCGCCGCGCGCAGCCGATCGAGCCAGGCCGCCGCCTCGCGGAACTGGGCAACACGCGCACGCTGCGTAAAATCGCCGCTGACGATGACGAGATCGGGGCGATGCTCGGCCAGCCAGGCCTCGGTCGCCGCGACGATCCGGGGATCATGCGCACCGAAGTGAATATCCGAGAGGTGCGCGATCCGGGCCACGGCCGTCCAACGAGCGACGGCACGCCCGGTTTCATAACCGCCCTGCCGCATTTTTTCCTATTAAAAGCGTAGGAATTGATCCATGCAGGCGGCGGACACAACGCCAGGACGGAGCGGGTGACGATCGCGTCTCCCCGTGACGTCCTGAAACAACTACGGAGAAACCGTCCATGAAGAAGTTCGTTATCCTGCCGCTCATCGCCGTCGCCTCGCTCGGCCTCGCCGCCTGCGACCCCAAGACGCCCGTCGACAACAGCGCGAACGCGACCGACGTCACGCTGAACAGCGAAGACACGCTGGACGTGAACGCGACCGACGAAGCCGCGCTGAACCTGACGGACAACGCGACCGCGGTGGACAATGCGATTGCCCCGCTGGACAGCGCCGGGAACGTCACGACCAACTGATTCCGACCCGGCGCTCCCTAGGCGTCGAACAGGCCGCGCGACCGGATGGTCGCGCGGCCTTTTTAATGCGCGACGCGCCGCCTGGATTTCATCCGATGGCCAAGGCGGACTATCGCAAAGCAAAGCAGCTCTGTATTTCCCAGTCATCCGATAGGGATTAGAGAGAAGCTGCGTTGATGCTCCCTAGCAGAACGTAACCTAAGGCCCGGCGCCCCTGGGTGCCGGGCCGCTACTTTAGGCCGTTAACCCATTGACGGCAGGCACGATGCCCGGCGTCCATCCGAGTTGGTCGAGGAAGGTCACGAGCTGAGCTGGGGCAGCATCCGCCGGCACAGCCCGTTGCCATTGTCGGTCTGCGATTGCGGTGTCGATGTAACGGAAGTCCACCATTCCCGACGGTAGCGGTGACATCCGGAGGTAGGGTCCAGCGTAGGGAGCCGTGTCGGTTTGCTGCACGCACAGATCGTGCATCGAGGTCCACCCGAATAGCGACCGGTTCAGGGGGCCTTCAGCGATCAGAATGGCGAGCTGTTCTACACCAGCTATTGCTGATCGAAACGTTTCGTCCCCAAGTGTTCGCTTCTGCCCGAAGATGGCAATGATGTTGGCCCACGGCTCACTCATGGAGGAAACCTGCGGCGAGAAGTACCGCCTGTCAAACGGCTGAAATGGCACTTCCGCCGGTCCAACAATTTGATGGACGCGCACCATGAGCCGATATGATCTGACCGACTTCGAGTGGCGCGTGATCGAGAGCGCTTCTTCAGCAGGTTCAAGCACTTTTGTCATATCGCCATCCGATACGGCAAGCCGCCGAGAAATTCCTCGCGATGGTCCAACTCGCCTCAGCGCACCTGGGGCTCCGCGAATGAGTCTACGGCCGCATTCGGGTCTGCCCCTGTCTGGCCGTGGCCGCGTCCTCGATCAGCGCGCTGACCTCGGCAGGGTGCGACACCATCAGCGCGTGCGACGCGCCGTCCACCACCACCGTCTTTTTCGCGTGCGCGCGTTCCGCCATGAACTTCATCACGGCGGCTGGAATATTCCGGTCCGCGGTGCCGTAGATCACGAACGACGGCAGAGTCTTCCAGCTGGCGTTCCGGGACGGCTCGCCCAGCGCCGACAGGGTGACCGGCCGCTGGGTAGCCGCCATCGTCGCGGCCTGCGCGTCAGGGACATCGGCGGCGAACTGAGCGTGGAACGTCTCCGCGCGGATATAAAGATCCTCGTCGCCATCGGGCAAGGCGATCGCCGTCAGGCTGTCCCCAAGGGTGCTGCCGGGGAATTTCGAGGAGAGCGAGAGGCTCGATTCGCCCGTCTCCGGCGCGAAGCCGGCCACATAGACCAATGCTCTGACGTTGACGTTGCCGGTGGCCGCTTCGGTGATGACCGGCCCGCCATAGGAATGGCCGACCAGCACCACCGGCCCCTTGATCGACCGGACGATCGTGGAAACGGCGGCCGCGTCGTTCGCGACGCCGCGCAGCGGGTTGGCGGCGGCGATGGCGGTATAGCCATGCTTCTCGAGCAGCGTGATCACCGGAGCCCAGCTCGAGGAGTCGGCGAAGGCGCCATGGACCAGCACGATCACCGGCTTTTCCGGCGCGGGCGCCGTCTGCGCCGCGGCGGGGCCGGAAAGGATGAGTGCCGCGGAAAACAGCGCGGGAAAAAGACGCATGACGATAGCTCCTACTTCTCAGCCGGCGCGGATCGAGAAGCGGCGCGGCTGCAGGCTGTCGCGCAGCCAGTCTTCGAATTTCAGCGACGCGATAAGCGCGTCCGGCCCGGCGAGCAGCGAACGCTCGCCCAGTTCAGCACCGAAATAACGGGCATGGACATCGGGCACGACGCGGCGCCCATCCTCATGCGCGGTCGCGATCTCGGTCGCCACCTCGTCGAGCCTGAAGCATTCCGGCCCGGCGACTTCGAGGATTGCGTCGGACGGCTCGCTGAACACCGCGTCCGCCAGCGCATCGGCGACGTCCTCGCCGGCGATCGGTTGCACCAGCGCGGGCGAGATCGGAATCTCGCTCGCCGTGCCTTCCTGCACGACGTCGCTGATGAATTCGAAGAACTGAGTCGACCGCAATATGGTGAACGGGATGCCCGAGCTCGCAACCAGATCCTCCTGGATCTTTTTCGCGCGGAAATAGTCGCTGGCGATCAGGCCATCGAGACCGACGATCGACAAGGCGATGTGGTGGCGCACCCCGGCGGCCCGCCCCGCGGCAAGCAGGTTGCGGCCCGACGCCTCGAAGAAGCGCAGTGCCGTGGGACCATCCAGCGACGGCGAATTCGACACGTCGACGACGATCTCCGCCCCGTCGAGCGCCGCCGCCAACCCGATGCCGGTAACGGTGTCGACGCCGAAAGTGGGGGATGCCTCGAACACGCGCAGATCCTCCTGGCGCAAATTGCGGACCAGCTTCTCGCCGATGCGGCCACTGCCGCCGATCACGACGATTTTCATGTCAGCGCATCGAAGGAGGAGGAGTCGATCAGGGGGCGCGGATCGAACAGGCCCTCCTCGGCGAGCGCGCGGCGTACGGTCTCGCGTTCCGCGACACGCTCGAAATACCCCAGCATCTCGGGCGACATCGGCACCCCGAATGCCCGGGCCCATCGCAGCATGACGAACAGATAGGCGTCGGCCACGGTGAAGCGCGCGCCGAACAGATAGAGTTCGTTGATATGCTCCGAAATCAGATCCAGCCGCTGCGCCACCGCCGCGCTCGCGGCCGCCCTCTCCTTTTCATCGTCGGAATGCCAGAAGGGTTTGAAGGCGATGTGAAGCTCGGTGGAAAGCCAGGACAGCATCTCGATCAGCCGCGTACGGCCGAGCGGGCCGCCGGGCGCGAGATTGGGATCGAGTCCGGAAATGAAGTCCAGAACGGCGGTGTTCTCGGTAACGGCATTGCCGTCGTCGAGCACCAGCATGGGCACATAGCCCCGGGGGTTGATCGCCGTATAATCATAACCGTGCTCGGTGGTCTTGGTCTTGATGTCGACCCGCTCGAAATCGGCGGAAATCCCCGCTTCGTGCAGCGATATCCGGCCGGAGAGACTGCAAGCGCCAGGCGCGTAATAAAGCTTCATGCGATGAACTCCGTTGGAGAAATGGCCATCATGCCGGCGTCGCTGCGGGGCGGCGGTCGAGGACCGACCAGATGGTCAGTCCCCCACCGAGGAGCGCCGGCAGCGTGACCGCGGCGAAGTCGCGGAGGAGCGCCGAGGGCCCGCAAATGCCGACGGCTACCTCCCAGAAATGGAAGGTCGCGTGCGCGCCCAGCCATAGTGACGCCGCCGCCCAGAGCGTGGTTCGATAGGCAGGCCGCGCCGCGCCGAGCAGGAAGGCCGCGCCGATGAAGAGGAAGATCAGGCCGATATCCCGCAGGAAATGCTGATTGAACGGGCCGGTGGTGGTCACACCGGGCACCGCGAAATACCAGTTGGCCGGCGAGACGAGCATGAAGCAGCCATTCGCCAGGGCGCCGAGACCCAGTATGACGGCCGTTGCGAGGCAGAATTGCCTGAGCATCGCGCGATCTCCGCGCTTATCGGCGCGCCGGCGGCGGCACATTGGCCAGCCACCAGTCGAGCGTGGTCTTGCCGAGGCGGGCACCAGGGCCTGGCACCAGCGTCCGGTCGCTGACGGCGACGCCGAAATAGGGCGCGGCCGGATCGACGATCACCGCGCGCGGATCGCCGTCGAAGGCGAGCACCCGACGGACCGGCTCGTCGAGCGTGAACGCCTCCGGTCCCGCGATCTCGATCATATCGTTCGCCGGCTCTCCCAGCGCGACCTCGACGATCGCGCTCGCCACGTCCGCCGCCGCCATCGGCTGGAATTGCACGGCCGGCAGCCGGACCGCGCCGTCGACGGTGGAGAATTGGGCGATCTGGCGCAGGAATTCGAAGAACTGGGTGGCGTGCAGCAGCGTATGCGGCACCGGCGAGGCCTTGATCTGCTCCTCCTGGGCGAGCTTGGCGCGGAAATAGCCGCTGTCCTGCAGCCGGTCCGTACCGACGACCGAGAGCGCGACATGATGGCGGACGCCAGCGCCCAACTCGGCCGCGGTCAGATTGCGGCCGGCGGTCTGGAAGAACTCCATCGCCGCCGCTTCCTCGAACGACGGTGAGTTGGACACGTCGACGACGACCTCGGCCCCCGCCAGCGCGTCGGCGAGTCCTTCGCCGGTTATCGTGTTGACGCCCGTGTTCGGGGCGGCGGCGATCGCATCATGACCGCGCTCCTTCAGCTTCTCGACGACCTTGGAGCCGATCAGGCCGGTCCCGCCGATGACGACGATCTTCATGTTTTCCGTCCCTTGCTGGCGTTTCGCTACGAGGGGGAAACTGGGCGGATCGGCAGACTCTCGCCATCGTGCGGACGGCTGCATCGGCCACGCCAAAGGTCAGGCGAACCCCACCCTTGGGGCAGGTCCGGCGCCAGACTTCCCGGCATCGGCGAGCATCCATCGATGCCAGGCTCTCCCGACTCCCGACGATTTGGCGAAGGCGCTTTCAACCAGGGGATGGGCCAGCCTCGTCTCCTGCTCGATCGATCGTCGGCCGCCCCGCGGATAGGCGAGGCGGGTGCCGCAAGGGCGCCCGCGTCGGACCGCCCGAGCACGAAGAGGAGGCGTATCGTGCCGCTATTCACCACCAAGGACGGTCATGACATCTTCTACAAGGATTGGGGCCAGGGCCCGTGGTCACATTCTCGCATGGCTGGCCGCTCAGCTCGGACGCCTGGAGCATCCAGATGCAGTTTTTGGCCGAGAGGGGCTTTCGCTGCATCGCGCACGACCGGCGCGGGCATGGAAAATCGGCCCAGACCAGCACGCGCAACGACATGGACGGTTATGCCGACGATCTCGCGGAACTGATCGAGGCGCTCGACCTGAAGGATATCGCGATGGTCGGTCATTCGACCGGCGGCGGCGAAGTGGCACGCTATATCGGCCGGCACGGCACCGCGCGGGTCGCCAAAGTCGTGCTGCTCGGCGCCGTGCCGCCCGTGATGCTCAAGAGCGAGGCCAATCCCGAGGGCCTGCCGATCGAGGTGTTCGATGGCCTGCGCCGCGACATCCTCGCCAACCGCTCGAAATTCTACCAGGACTTCGCCATCCCCTTTTACGGCGCCAACCGGCCGGGCGCGACCGTGCCGCAGAGCCTGCTCGACGAGTTCTGGCTCATCAGCATGCAGGCCGGGCTCAAAAACGCCCATGACAGCATCAAGGCGTTCGGCGAGACCGACTTCACCGCGGACCTCGCCAGGTTCGACGTGCCGACATTGGTGATGCACGGCGAGGATGACCAGATCGTGCCGATCGCGGATTCGGGTCACAAATCGTCCAGGCTCATCGCGGGCGCCAGGACGATCTTCTATCCCGGCCTGCCGCATGGCCTGACGGCGACGCATGCGGACCAGTTCAACGCCGACCTGCTCGCCTTTCTGCGCAGCTGAGCATTCGCTGTCCGGCGGCTCCGCGAAAGGGGCCGCCGGACGACATCATCCGGGAGCGATAGCGGGCAGCGTGACCTGGAAGATCGCCCCGCCGCCGAGATCATTCGACGCCGTCAGGGTGCCGCCATGCGCGGCGATGATCGACTGGCAAATGGCAAGGCCGATTCCCATGCCGTCGTCCTTGGTCGTGAAGAAGCTGTCGAAGATCAGGTCGAGATTCTCGTTCGGGATGCCGGGGCCATTGTCGCGAATGGAAAAGACGACGCGCCCCTCCCCATCCATGCCGGTTTGCAGGAATATCCTGCCCTTCCGGCCGCTATCCGGCGTCATGGCCTGAAGGGCATTCAGCACCAGGTTGACGAAGACCTGCTGCAACTGAACCCGATCGCCGAGCACGCGAGGAATCTCGCGGGCGTGCAGGACCGACAGGTCGATCGACCTGGAGGCGATCTCATAGCCCAGGAACAGCAAGGTTTCGTCGACGACCTCGTTGAGGTCGAGCGGAACCCGTTCCGGGGGGTGACGGGTCGTCATGGCGCGAATGCGCCGCACGATGTCGCTGGCGTGCCGCGCGCTCTGCGCGATCCGGGTGGTGAGCTGGGTTACCTTCGCCAGGTTGGGGTCCTCGCGCGCCATCCAGCGCAGGCTGGTTTCGGCATTGGTGACGATCGCGGAGAGCGGCTGGTTGACCTCGTGCGCGATCGAGGTCGCGAGTTCGCCCAGTGTCGAGATTCTGGCCGCATGGGTCAGATCGGTCTGAAGCTGGCGGAGCTGCGCTTCGGTTCGCAGGCGATCGGTGACGTCCTCCAGCGTTGCGAGATGCACGTCCACATTTTCCCTGGGCGCGGGAAAGGTGATCGAAAGCCGCACGTCACGGACGCGACCGTCGAACGTGACCAGCTTCACGACCTCCGAATAATGCCGTTTCCCGGCGAAACGGGCGACGATGATGCGCTGCTGGCTGTCGTGCGACACCGTGAACATGAAGGCGACCGGCCCGATGACTTCGGCCGGCGTGGCGCACCCCAACAGGCGCGCCGCGCTCAGATTCGCCTGCACTACGCGCACTTCGCCATCCGCCAGTTCGACCAGCTCGGGATGATCGTTCAGATACTGGTTCAGGCCCAGCTCGCTGATGCCTTCCGACTGGAGCTTGTCGTAGATCGGGCTCATGCAACTGGCATCGACCTGCAGCATGGCGGTCTGGGCGTGATGGATCAGGTCGAGATAACGGGCCTCGCTCCCGCGCGAGGAACCGGGACGCTCGCTCTTCGGGGCATCGGTAATGGTGAGGAACACCAGGTCGCCGCGTCGCGGCTCGACCGATCTCCAGATCGTGAGGACCGGGTCCTGCAATCGCCCCTCCGGCGCGATCCTGCGCACGCGGGTGTTCGAGGCGGCATTGTCGCTCGCCACGGCTACGATCAGCTCGGTAAGCACATCCCTGCTTCCAGGCGGCCAGAATGCCGACAGAGGCTGTCCAAGAACATGGTCGCGCCCTGCCGGCCAGCGGAGCAGATTTTCCACATCGTCGGCGACTTCCGCAGCATGCGTGCCGCTCAGGATGGCATGCATCCAGTCGGGCGATGCCTCGCCCCGCGCCACCGAATCGATGATCGGCCGCACTCGGGAGATGTCGAGCGCCCAACGCATTTCGTCGTGATAATGCAGGCCGCCGTCTCGAGGCGCGGCGGCTGCCTCCGGCATGGTCTCGCCGCTGCGCCCCGGCGGGGCGATGGAGGGGAAAGCTTCCCCCATGTCAGCGTTTCGGGTGCTCCCCGCCCGTGACCACGCTTCCGCTGAGCGCCCGGCGCACATGGCCGAGAAAGACCTCGTCGGCCACAGGCTTGGTCAGGCAGGCCAACGCGCCGGCGTCCATGGCGCGCGCATAGGATCCCTCATCCGTCGCGGACGTAATGACGATCACCGGAAGGTTCGAGCGGAGCGCGCGCAATTGCTGTTGCAGCTCGAACCCGTCGATACCGGGCATCCTGATATCGGTGACGAGGCAATTGAACCTGTCCGGCGCATAGTCCTTCAGAAACGCTGCCGCGCTGTCGAAGCCGCGGCATGGAAGGCTTTCAACCTGAAGGAGATCGCAAAGCGCCTCGCGCACGGCCTCGTCGTCATCCACGATGGCAATCACAGGCGGGTTCGACAAGCGCAGGCCTCTCACTGACAAGGCCCTTCTGGCCCCCCGTCGATGTCGCTGAATTCCGGGAAGATTGTAACCATACCATGGTCTAGGTCGCCCGGTCGCGCAGCGCAGCAGGGAGCATGTCCCAGGCGCGGACGAGCTCGCCGATCGATGCCGCCTGCATCTTCTTCATCACGCTGCTGCGGTGGAGCTTGACCGTTACCTCGCTGATGCCGAGCTCGAAGGCGATCTGCTTGTTGAGCCGCCCCTGCGCAACCAGCCGCAACACCTGCCGTTCGCGTGCCGTGAGCGTGGCGTAGCGGTCCGCCTGTTGCCGCACCGCCCTGGAATCCGCCCGCTGGGCAAGATCGCGCTTGATGCCCGCCGTCACCGCATCGAGCAACGACTGGTCCCGGAACGGCTTGGTCAGGAAGTCCACGGCGCCGGCCTTCATCGCCTGGACCGTCATCGGGATGTCGCCATGCCCGGTCAGGAAGATGATCGGCTTGGCGTTGCCATTGGCGGCGAGATGCTGCTGGAGATCGAGACCGCTCGATCCCGGCATGCGGACGTCGAGCACCATGCAGCCCGGGCGTTCGGGCAGGTCCGCATCGAGCAGTTCGCGCGTCGAACCGAATCCGGTCGCGTCGATCCCCACCGACAGCATGAGTTCCTCGAGCGAGGCGCGAACCGCGGCATCGTCGTCGACGATGACGACCAGCGGACGCTCGCTGTCAGCGAAGAGCGCAGTCATGACGGTACCTCCTGATGCGAAGATGATGCGACGTGCGACGTGCGGGTGCGGCCCGCGATCCGGTTGCCGACCCACGCGTCCACCTTGGCCGGGAAGTCGGCGGGGGCCTTGCCGCTGACCGTTCGCCCCAGATCGCGCAGCGACGTGCGGGCAAGCGTGTCGCGCATCGATTTCTCGGCCTGCAACATCACTGCGTGGATCGCGCAGACTCCGTGCGTCGCCCAGCCCGGCGCCGCTTCGCCGAACACGGCGCAGCGCCCCCGGATCTCCTGGCAGTCGAACAACGGCTTCCGCCCTTCGATCGCGTCGACGATCTGGAGAACGCTGACATCCTCGGGCGCGCGCGCGAGCCGATAGCCACCGCGGACGCCCTCCGAAGCGCGGACTATCCCGGCCTTTTCGAGCTTGGGAAAAATCTTGGCGAGGAAGCTGTGCGAGATGCCCTGCAGGTCGGCAAGATCCCGGCTGCTCAGCGGCGCATCGCCCGAATCCGCCAGCCAGAGCAGGCAGTGAACCCCATATTCGACGCTGACGGTGAGATGGGCCATAACGCGGACAATATCACTCTGCGTTTGAGTCGGCAATTCGAAACGCGAACTGCTCGCATCACGCTTCACCCGAGCTGGCGAGGTCCGCGATATCGTCGCTCCCCCGGAAACCATGGCGCGGGACCTATCGGAATCATCGAGGCAGGCGACCCATCCGCTGGTCGAGCGCTGCCCAGACCAAGGTTCAGCCGAGGCCAGGTTTTGCGCCCACCCCCGGCCCGCGATCAGGTCGGCCGGCAGGACATCATCGTCGATCGTGGTGGCGAGCCCGGCCGATCGGCCGGCGCGGCACCGTCCTGGGTCCAGGCATGACCATGCGGGCGCCCAGATGCAGCCGCGCGCTCGAACCGGCAGTGCAAACGGCGGTGGCTCCGCACCAGTAAGCCGGGGCGACCCTGGAGGGCCGTGTCAATCGGACGTGACAGGGATGACGAACGCAGGGGTTTTTCCGATTTCACCCTGCGGCCAACGAAATGGCAGTCGAGCGTCCAACCTGTCCGGCTCTTCGGGACGCGATCAGGCCCCGGAACCGGCGGCCGGCCGCTTCCGCGATCAGCGCCGGAGCTGACGCGCCGCGTCTGGCGGGAGGCGGAGCTATCCCCGCACCGTCCAATTATACCAACAAAATCAATTTATAGGGAAATGGTGGAGCCGTGGGGGATCGAACCCCAGACCTCTGCAATGCCATCGCAGCGCTCTCCCAGCTGAGCTACGGCCCCATCGTCGCGGGTCTGGAATTTCCCGCGAAGGCGTCGCCCCTACCGAGGCGAGACGACCTTGGCAAGCGGTGTGATCACCATGCCGGTCGATTTTTAAGACAAACCTCGAAGCGACACCCCGGCCAAAGCCGGGGCGCCGCTTTTCATTGGATCAATGCTCGTCGTCGTCCGTCGGCGCTTCCACGCCGAGATCGTCGTCGCCGCCGAGATCGACCTCGTCGTCGGGCGAGGGCTCCTCGTCTTCACCGGTGTCGATATCCTCATCGTCGCCGACCAGATCGGCGTCCTTCTTGACGAGTTCCGGCTTCGGCGCGTCGAACGGCAGAGGCTGTTTGGATTTCAGAATCGGCTCGGGCACCCAGGTCGACCCGCATTCGATGCAGGTGACGGGATCGTCCTTGCCGAGATCGTAGAAGCGCGTTGCGCATTTCGGACACGACCGTTTCGTGCCCCATTCCGGCTTGATCATGCCGATTCGACCTTTCGAAGAAATGGGAGTTTTGCGAGTTGACCCGCAAAGTGGGGCGCGCCTTGCCATAGCGCAAGCGCACTGTCAAAAGCCCGCGCCAATGCCCCACCCCCTGCCCCGCCCGCTCCAGATCGCCCCTTCCGGCCCGCTGCACGGCACCGCCGTCGTGCCCGGCGACAAGTCGATCAGCCATCGCTCGCTGATGCTGTCGGCGCTCGCCGTCGGCGAAAGCCGGATCGAAGGGTTGCTGGAGGGCGAGGACGTGCTCGCCACCGCCGCGGCGATGCGGGCGATGGGCGCCGACATCCGGCGTGGCGAGGACGGCATCTGGACCGTCAACGGCGTCGGCGTCGGCGGGCTGCTGCAGCCGGAAGCGGCGTTCGACATGGGTAATTCGGGCACATCGACTCGACTGCTGATGGGCCTTGTCGCCTCGCACGCCATCACCGCGACGTTCATCGGCGACGCCTCGCTGTCGAAACGGCCGATGGGCCGCGTCATCGAGCCGCTGTCGCGCATGGGCGCCGACTTCACCGCAAGTCCGGGCGGGCGCCTGCCGCTGATGGTGCGCGGGCTGAATCCGGCGGTGCCGATCGAATACACGCTGCCGGTCGCCTCCGCCCAGGTGAAGTCGGCGATCCTGCTCGCCGGCCTCAACACCCCGGGCATCACCCGCGTGATCGAGCCGGTCGCGACGCGCGACCATAGCGAGCGCATGCTGCGCGGCTTCGGTGCGGAGCTGAGCGTCGAGGAAACGAAGCAAGGCAGGATCATCTCGCTCGTCGGCGAGGCCGAGCTGAAGCCGCAATCGATCGTGGTGCCCGGCGATCCCTCGTCGGCCGCCTTCCTTGTCGTCGCGGCCTCGATCGTGCCGGGGTCGGACGTGCTCGTCATGAATGTCGGGCTGAACCCGACGCGCGCCGGCCTGTTCGAGGCATTGCGCATGATGGGCGCCGACATCGTCGAGGAAAATCCGCGACTCGTCGGCGGCGAGCCGGTCGCCGATCTGCGCGTACGCCATGCGCCACTGCGCGCGATCGAGGTGCCGGCCTATCTCGCGCCGAGCATGATCGACGAATATCCCGTGCTGTTCGTCGCCGCGGCCTTTGCCGAGGGGCGGACCGTCGCCCGCGGCGCGCATGAACTGCGCGTCAAGGAATCGGACCGGATCACCGCGATGGCCGATGCGCTGGGCGCGTGCGGCGTGCTGGTCGAGGAGTATGAGGACGGTGCCGCGATCCAGGGCAATGGCGGCGGGCCGATCGCCGGCGGCGCGACCATTGCCTCGCAGCTCGACCATCGCATCGCGATGAGCATGGCGGTGGCCGGCCTCGCCGCGAAATCCGCGCTGACCATCGACGACGTCTCGCCCATCGCAACATCCTACCCTATGTTCCTCGAAACGCTGGAGGGGTTGAAGGGCAAAGAAGTGGTTGCAGGGTCATGATCATCGCCGTCGACGGGCCCGCCGCATCGGGCAAGGGCACCATCGCCCGCGCGCTCGCGAAACGCTATGGCCTGCCCCATCTCGACACCGGGCTGCTCTACCGCGCGGTCGCGGCGAATGTGCAGCGGCTCGAGCTTGACCCGACGATCGAGGCCGATGCCGTCGCCGCCACCGATTTCGACGATCACCTGCTCGATGACCCCGAGCTGCGCAGCGACGAGATCGGCAAGAACGCCTCGGTGGTCTCCGCGCACCCGCTGGTGCGGGCGGCGCTGTTCCACCGCCAGCGCCGCTTCGCGCATCAGCCGGGCGGGGCAGTGCTCGACGGGCGCGACATCGGTACGGTCATCGCGCCCGACGCCGACGCCAAGCTGTTCATCCGCGCGACGCCGATGATCCGCGCCAAGCGCCGCCATGCCGAGCTGCGCGAGCGTGGGTCGCAGGTCAGCCTGGACCGCGTGCTGGCCGACATCCGTGCCCGCGACCTGCGCGATTCGACACGGGGCATCGCGCCCATGACACCGGCCGACGATGCCGCCTTGCTGGACACCAGCTTTCTCTCTATAGACGCCGCCATCCAGCGGGCGATTGCGCTCGTGGAGGCTCGGACAGCGGCGCAGGTGGCAACACCCTAGCCGGGCGAGGCGCGAAGCGGAAACGGCGCTCATCCTTGTCGGATGGTATCTGCCGATCCTGCTTACGCGCCCTTTTCGCTTTGTCGGTGATCTTCACAAGGGCGATGGACGCTGGGCGTCGCGACCGGCAACCGGCCGCCGCGACATTTAGGCCAAGACCGCCGGAGACAACCGGCTGGCCGGAAACATAGTACTTAGGAATCAAAGATTTATGGCCACTTCGGCATCCCCCACGCGCGATGATTTCGCGGCACTTCTCGAAGCCACGCTCGGCGACGCAGACGGCTTTGAAGGCCGGGTCGTCAAGGGCACCGTCACCGCGATCGAGAATGATCTCGCGGTCATCGACGTCGGCCTCAAGTCGGAAGGCCGCGTGCCGCTCCGCGAATTCGCCATGCCCGGCCAGAAGGCCGATCTGAAGGTCGGCGACGAAGTCGAAGTCTATGTCGACCGAGTCGAGAATGTGCATGGCGAAGCGATGCTGTCGCGCGATCGCGCCCGCCGCGAAGCCGCCTGGGACAAGCTGGAAACCGAATTCGCCAAGACCGCCCGCGTCGAGGGCGTCATCTTCGGCCGCGTGAAGGGTGGCTTCACCGTCGACCTGAACGGCGCCGTGGCATTCCTGCCGGGCTCGCAGGTCGATATCCGCCCGGTCCGCGACGTGACCCCGCTGATGGACATCCCGCAGCCGTTCCAGATCCTGAAGATGGACCGCAAGCGCGGCAACATCGTCGTCTCGCGCCGCGCCATCCTGGAAGAGACCCGCGCCGAGCAGCGTTCGGGCCTGATCCTGTCGCTGGCCGAGGGCCAGGTGATCGACGGCGTCGTCAAGAACATCACCGATTATGGTGCGTTCGTTGACCTCGGCGGCATCGACGGCCTGCTGCACGTCACCGACCTGAGCTACAAGCGCGTCGGCCATCCGAGCGAAGTGCTGAACATCGGCGACACCGTCCGCGTTCAGATCATCCGCATCAACAAGGACACGCAGCGCATCTCGCTCGGCATGAAGCAGCTCGAGAGCGATCCGTGGGAAGGTGCAGCCGCCAAGTATCCGATCGGCGCCAAGCTGTCGGGCCGCGTGACCAACATCACCGAATATGGTGCGTTCGTCGAGCTGGAGCCGGGCATCGAGGGTCTCGTCCACGTCTCCGAAATGAGCTGGACCAAGAAGAACGTCCATCCGGGCAAGATCGTCTCGACCTCGCAGGAAGTCGATGTCGTCGTGCTCGAGGTCGATCCCGACAAGCGCCGCATCAGCCTTGGCCTCAAGCAGGCCCAGTCGAACCCGTGGGAGGCCTTCGCCGAAGCGCATCCCGTCGGCTCGACCGTCGAGGGTGAAGTCAAGAACGCCACCGAGTTCGGCCTGTTCATCGGCCTCGACAACGATGTCGACGGCATGGTCCACATGTCCGACATCGCCTGGGGCGTTTCGGGCGAGGACGCGCTCAACCTGCACCGCAAGGGCGAAATGGTTCAGGCCATCGTGCTCGACATCGATGCCGAAAAGGAGCGCATCTCGCTCGGCATGAAGCAGCTCGAGCGTGGCGCTCCGGCAGCCGGCGGCGCCGCAACCGCATCGAGCGGCGGCGGTTCGGGCGGCCTCAACAAGAACGCGATCGTCACGGTCACCGTTCTCGAAGTCCGCGACGCGGGCCTCGAGGTTCAGGTCGGCGACGATGGCGCGACGGGCTTCATCAAGCGCACCGATCTCGGCCGCGACCGCGACGAGCAGCGTCCGGAGCGTTTCCAGGTCGGCCAGAAGTTCGACGCGATGGTGACCGGTTTCGATCGTTCCAAGAAGCCGACCTTCTCGATCAAGGCGATGCAGATCTCCGAGGAGAAGCAGGCAGTTGCGCAGTATGGCTCGTCCGATTCGGGCGCGTCGCTGGGCGACATTCTCGGCGAGGCGCTCAAGGCGCGCAGCAGCGAAGCCAAGAAGTAAAACCCTCTTTCGGGGCGGGCGGGTTACCCCCGTCTGCCCCGAAATGGCGATTTTTTACAAATTTGCGTCGATTCGATCCTATTCGGCGGCCAGCACTTGATATAGATAAAGGTCCGGGACGGTCGTTTTTCAAGGCACCAAAAAGGCTGGAAAAATGATCGTCATTGGGGAAAAGATCGAGCGGCCGACGGCCGCCGTGCTTTGGTCTTGAGGAGTCGACGACGCCATGATCCGTTCCGAACTTGTCGAAATGCTCGCCGCGGATAACCCCGATCTCGCCCTTCGCGATGTCGAGGCGATCGTCACGACCTTCTTCGACGAGATCTCGAAGCGGCTGGCGACGGGCGGCCGCGTCGAACTGCGCGGTTTCGGCGCTTTCTCCACCCGGGCACGCGATGCCCGGACCGGCCGCAACCCGCGCACCGGGGAAGTGGTCGAAGTCGACGCCAAACGCGTTCCCTATTTCAAGCCGGGCAAGGAAATGCGCCTTCGATTGAACGTCTGAGGGCCAACGCGGCTTGACGCCCGGCCCGGCTTGCGCTTCGTCGCAGGCGGCGCGGACGTGGCGAAACTGGTAGACGCACGGGACTTAAAATCCCTCGCTCGAAAGAGTATGCGGGTTCGAGTCCCGCCGTCCGCACCATTTCATGGGAATTCCTGTCCACGTCCCCGATCCGTCGGCGTCGCTTGCGCAGTCGGGGCGACCACCCGCTGGACGCTGTATCGTGTTCGGTAAATAACGGGCCTGCAATCAAGGGCGGCCGCCTGCACCACGGCCTCACGTCCACCGCAACTTAGGGTGCCGGCTCGAATCCGGTTTTCCCGGCCCGCGGCCTCAATATCCTTGCCGAGGATGCCGTCATCCCTATTCTGCCCAAGGGGGCAATAACCGCGGCGAGCACAGCCGACCGCCACCGCCTGAACTTTCTTTACGGGATGGGGAGCCTGCCGCGTCTAACGGATCGGGAGGATCGTGCATGCCAGATGCCGCCAGGCACCAATGGCTCGATGAAGTGGCCACGCAATATCGCACGCCGTTGCTGCGCTTCTTCCAGCGCCGTGTAGACCGCCGCGAGGATGCGGACGACCTGGTGCAGGACGTCTTCAGCCGCCTGGCGGGCCAGGATGTCGACACCATCGCCAACATCCAGGGCTATATCTTCCAGGTCGCCGCCAACGTGCTTCGCGACAAGGCCCGCCGCGCGAGCGTCCGAAGCATCATGACTCAGGCCCCGGAGGGGTTCGATGTCGAGGACGAGGCCGGTTTTTCCCCCGAGCGCATCCTGCAAAGCCGGGAAGCACTCCAGATCATGATCGCGGCGCTCTATGAGCTGCCTGAAACGGTGCGAATGACGTTCAGTCTCTATCATTTCGACGGGGTGGCGCAGGTCCAGATCGCGCGTCGCATGGGCCTGTCCGTCAGTACCGTCGAAAAGCATATGGCGAAGGCCAATAGCCACCTCCTCTACCGTCTGCGGAAAGTCCGATGAACAAGCGCTTCGACCAGATGGAAGAGACCGCCGCGGTCTGGGACGCGCGCCTGCGCGGTGCCAAGTCGACATTTCGTGATCGGCGGGCATTCCAGTCCTGGCTGCACGAGGACGATCTGCACCAGGCGACGCATGACCGGCTGCAGGCGGCATTGTCGAGCTTACGGGAGAATGCCGCCCTGCCGGAACTGAGCGCGTTGCGCGATGAAGCCCGTAATGGCGTTCATGAGAACCAACGGCGCCGCCTCGCTTCCGCCGTCGCCATGGCGGCTGCCATTGTCATGGTCGTGATGATCACGCTCGGCGCCCGGACCGACTATGGCGCGGAGGTCGTGGCCCGACTGCAGGGTAGCACATTCTATACGACCTCGCCCGGCGAGCGCACCAAGGTGACTCTCGCCGATGGCTCGGTGGTGACGCTGGATGGCGCCACCCGGCTGTCGGCGCTGCTTGGCGCCGGGCGTCGCGATATCACCTTGTTCGCCGGACGCGCGCTGTTCCAGGTCGCCAAGGACAAGCATCGCCCGTTTGTCGTCAAGGCGGGGGATCGGACCATCACGGCACTCGGCACCATATTCGATGTTCGCCTCTCCTCGCAGGAACTGCGCGTGACGCTCGTCGAAGGGAAAGTCGCAGTCCGCCCCGTCCAGTTCGCCCACGGCCCGGCCGAAGAGGTCCTGAAGCCGCGACAGCAGTTCGTGGCACGCGCCGGCGTTGCGTCACCGCAGGTCCGGGCCGTCGACGCGGACAAGGCGCTGAGCTGGGCCGACGGGCAGGTCTTTTTCGAGGATGAACCTCTCGCCAGCGCGGTCGAGGAAATGAACCAATATTGGCCCGAGAAGATCGTGGTCGATCCGGCCGTGGCGGATTTGCGCATCAACGGCATGTTCCGCACGAACAATCAGGCCGGTTTTCTGGAGGCGCTGCAGGTGACCCTGCCCGTCAAGATCCGCGAAGGAAATGACCGACTGGTCGTTTCCGGACGCCCTGAAACCACCGCCGACTGATCGATAAGGGGACATATGCGCTTTTCATCTCTCGCCCTCGCCGCTGCCCTGCTGCCCGCCACGGCCATTGCCCAGGACAAACCGGACCCGGCCCGGCTCAAGGCCGATGTCGAGAAGCTGGTGAGCTTCGGTACGCGGCATACGCTCTCCTCGCCCGACGATCCGAAGCGCGGCATCGGCGCCGCGCGGCGCTGGTTCGCGGAGGAGATGAAACGGACCAGCGCGCGCTGCGGGGGCTGCATCGAGGTGTCGACGGTCGAGCGCATCTTCACGGGCGACCGAGCGCCCAATGGCGTGAATATCGTCGACGTGCTCGCGGTGCAGCCTGGCAGCGATCCCAATCGGGTGGTGATCGTGCAGGGTCATATCGACAGCCGCGTCACCAATGTGATGGACATCACCAGCGATGCCCCCGGCGCGAACGACGATGCGTCGGGCGTTGCCCTGGTGCTCGAATCCGCCCGTTTGCTGTCGGGGAAGAAGTTCAAGGCGACGATCATCTATGCCGCGCTGTCGGGCGAGGAGCAGGGCCTGTTCGGCGGACAGTTGCTGGCGGATACCGCCAGGGAACGCGGCTGGAAGGTCGCCGCCGTGCTCAACAACGATATCGTCGGCAACACGCTCGGCCAGAACGGCCAGCGCGTTGCCGACCGGGTGCGGGTCTTTTCCGAAGGCATCCGTTCCTCGGAAGACCAGACCGCGCAGATGGCCCGCCGGGTCGATGGCGGCGAGGATGACGGCCCCAGCCGCGCGCTGGCCAAGGCGATCGACCATGTCGCGGATGGCATCCCCGGCGGGTTCGACGTGTTCGTCGACCGGCGCAATGATCGCTTCGGCCGTGGCGGCGACCATGAGCCGTTCCTGAAACTCGGCTATCCGGCCGTGCGCTTCTCGGTCGGCATCGAAAACTACAACCAGCAGCATCAGGACCTGCGCACCGAGAACGGCGTGGTCTATGGCGACACGGTCGACAAGATGGACTTCCCCTATCTCGCCAGGGTGACGGCGATCAACGCGGCCACGATCACGCGCCTCGCGTCCGCGCCGGCAGCCCCGGCGCAGGTAAGCCTGAACGGTGCGCTGGGCATGAACACGACGGTGACCTGGACGCCGGTGCCCGATGCGAGCGGATACCGGATCCACTGGCGCCGCAACGACAAGCAGGACTGGACCGCCCATCGCGACGTCCCCGCCCCGGCGGGCGAACTGGTCCTGAAGGACGTGATCGTCGACGATGTGTTCATCGGCGTATCCGCCCTGTCGGCGGACGGGTCAGAAAGCCTCGTCACCTTCGGCGGCCGGGCGCCAAGGCCCGCAAGGCGCTGAAGCCATGCCTCCGCGGCACGAGCACCGCGGAGAGTAATTCTATCGGGGGAGCCCGGTTCATTAGAGCGGCGAGCGTTAATCTGATCCGTTCGTCCTGAGTAGGGATCGAGGTGCCGAAGGCGTATCGAGAGCCCGTATCAAAGGACAGGTTGTCGCGCGGAACCTGTCCTTCGATACGCCCTCTCGATACGCCGCTACGCGGCTACTCGATGGCTACTCAGGACGAACGGGTGCTGGCGGCTCTGATGTAACGCAAGCTACTCTAATGATCGCCATCCCGGCGCTGACCGGGATGGCGATGCGGAACTGGGCGAGAGATCCGTCTAGAATTTGAAGCGGAACCCCAGACGATAGCTCCGCCCGATCAGGTCATAGGGCGCCGAGGTGCCGAACGAGGTGCCGCTGCTCGGGATCGGCTCGGGTTGACGATCGAACAGGTTTTCGACGGCGCCGAATATCGTCACCTTCTTGCCACCGATGCTGATGTCGTAATTCTGGGCAAGCTCGAAATACCAGACCGGATCGACATGATTGAACGCCGCCGGGATTCCCGTGCGGCTGGTCTCGGGCTGGTTGGTGATCTTGCCGGCCCCAAGGTACCGCGTGGTCAGCGTCGTGCGGCTCGGGCCCACGGCATAGGTTGCCGTCATGAGGCCACGCCACCGCAGGCTGGCGAACGTGCCGAGCGTCGGAGGCGCCGAATCGCCGGGCAGATTGGTTTCGTCCTTCAGCCGCTGCGACACCAGCAGCCGGAGATTGAGCGCGCCGGGCAGGCTTTCCGAGATATCGCTGAGATTGGTCCGATAGCTCGCCTCATAGTCGATGCCTTCTACCGCCACATTCTGCGCGTTGATGCCGCTGGTGAAGATGGTGGCGTTGACCAGGTTGGTGGCGCCCGCCGCCTTGACGATGGACTGGCAGGCCGCCGCATTCTGCGGCCGGTTGAAGCCGTAGCACATGTCGATGATCTGCTGCGCCCCGACTGCGGTAATCGCGTCCTGGATATCGATTTTGTACCAGTCGACCGAGACGCTGAAGCCGGGCAGCCAGCGCGGCGTATAGACTCCGCCCGCCGTCCAGGTGTCGGCGATTTCAGGCTTCAGGTTGGGATTGCCGCCGCTCAGCGTGATGTTCGGCACCTGCGGGCTGCCGGGCTGGCTGCGATCGAGATAGGCGTTCACGAACTGGCTCGCCGGCGCGAACAGATCGTTGAGGTTCGGCGCGCGGATGTCGCGCGATCGCGTGCCGCGCAGCCTCAGGCCGTCGACCAGCTCCCAGGTCAGGCCCGCCTTCCAGGTCGTCACCGCGCCGCTGGTCGAATAGTCGGTCCGCCGCACCGCGCCGTTCAATTCCAGATTCTTCGCGACGACCGAGTCCTTCAGCAGCGGCACCAGTACCTCGCCGAAGAACTCCTTCACATTATACCCGTTGCTGCCGGGCTTGAAGTTGCCGACGTTCCACTGCGACGCGACGGAAAGATCGTCGGCCGTCGCGGAAAAGGATTCCTTGCGATATTCGAAGCCGGCGGCGATCGAGACCGGCCCCGCCCAGGTGGAAAAGGGATTATACTGGGCGTCGATCGACCAGACGTCCTGGTAGAAATCCAGGTCCTGGCGCGTCCGGTATCCTTGCGCGGCACCGGTGACCCAGGCGATCGACGCGGCGCCGAGCGATCCCTCGCCGAACACGTTCATCGGCACGCAGCCATTGGTCGGACTGGCCAGGGTCGAGCGGCAGATCGGCGCGCCGACCGCGATGCCCGGCACACCGCCGACCGCGGGGTTGGTGGTCGCATCGATGGCCTGGTTGAAGCGGCTGAGGATGATGTTGTTGTCGCGGGTATACCACACATTGCTGTGACCGCGCTGGTAATAGGCGCGCCACCTGCCGCTATCGAGGAAGCTGCCCTCCAGCGCGAGCAGAACCCGGTCCTGACGGCGATTGTAGCCCGCCTCGCCGATATGCGTGCCGGGCGTGTTGATCATGTCGTAGAAGAGCCGGCTCATCTGGAACGAGGTGATCTTGGCGGTGTCCATCGCCTGCTGCACCGATACCGGGATGAACGGATTGTCGCGGGTAATGACGAGGTTGGTGCTACCCTGGCGGTTGTAGACCGCCGACCAGTTGATCGTGTCGTTCCCGGCATAGCTCGCCTCGACGATCGCGTTGATCGAGTCGGTGAGCTCGTAGCTGAGCCGGCCATAGACGCTCCAATGCTTGTCGTCGGGCATCAGCGCGCCGCGAATGGGCATGGATTCCACCGTCCCGCCGGCCTGTACCTGGCCCTGCTGGATCGGCCCGTAAACGAAGGTGCCGACCGTGCCGCCCGGGCCGAAGGACATGCCCTTCAGCGGACCGGCAGCGATCACCCCGCCCGGCGTGCTGTTATAGCCGGCATCGGTGCGCACGATCTGGCCGGGCTGACCGTTGGTCGCCGTCCAGTCCGGATTGTTCAGCAGGCGCAGGCCGGGCTGAAACCATTTGCGCTGATGCTCGTAGAAATCGATCCTGTCGCCCTTGTAATAGGAGCCGCTGAGCAGGACATGACCGCGGCCGCCCGCGAATTTCGCGCCCCAGGCAAGATCGCCGGTAATGATCCTCCCGTCGGAATAGTCGGTCTGGCTCGCGTTGAAGCTGCCCTTCAGGCCAGTGAATTTGGTGTCGAGGATGAAGTTGACGACGCCGGCCACCGCGTCCGAGCCATAGGCCGCCGACGCGCCGCCCGTCACCACATCGACCCGCTGCACCAGGTTCTGCGGCAGCAGATTGACGTCCACCGCAGGCGACATGCCGGAGCCGACGACGCGGCGCCCGTCAAGCAGCACGAGCGTACGGGTGACGCCGAGATCGCGCGCGCTGAGCTGGTTTGCACCGCCGGTCGCGTTGGCGAACAGGGTCGTTGTGCGCGGCGTGTTGCCCGTTCCCATCGACGGCAACTGCGTGACATAGTCGGCGATGTTGGTCGGGTTGCGCTCGGCGATGTCTTCAGAGCTCAGCACGGTGGTGGGCGTCGGCGCGTCGTTGCCGTTGCGCACGATGCGCGAACCGGTGACGATGACCTCGCTCGCCGGGGCTTCGCTTTCCTCCGGTTCTCCCACCCCGCCGGGAGTCAGGCTGGTCGCGCGATCCTGAACGCGGACCGCCCGCGCTGAAGGAGCATCCTCATAGTTGATCGGCTGCCGCCGCACCGCGACTGGCTCAGGCGCCATGACCTTGCGCAGGGTGAGGACACTGCCGCCCTCAGCGCGCAGACCAGTCCCGTCAAGCAGGGCCTGCAGGGCCGCACGGGGCTCGACACTGCCGCGAACGCCTCTGGTCCGCTTGCCGGCGACCAGGGCGCTGGAGAAGATGATCTCCTGGTTCGCCTGCCGGGCGAAAGCGTTCAGCGCGCTTGCCAGATCACCGGCGGCAATGTCGAAAGTCCGTGACTGCTGGGCAGCCGCGGCAGGCGCGGTGGCAAGCAATAGCGCCGTCGCCACCGCCGAGCTGCAGCCATAGATGGAAATAAACCCCCTATTACGCATGATGACCCTCCCGCCGCGTTGATCGCGGTTCCGTCCTGTGAGACGCAGGGGGCGTTCGATCCCGCCAAAAAAATGTCATGAAACGCTTGGGCGCACTGCCTTGTCAGCCGGGGACAGGATCAGCCCTTTGCCTGATCGGTGGAACCGCCCGGCCAGCCCGCCGCCTCCATCTTCTTCCACAGGCGGTGCATCGTGGCCCGCGCGTTGCCCAGTCCGGCGCGGTCGGTGGTGTCGCGCCAGCGATCGGCGTGATCGAGCAGTAACGCGATGCGCGGCCCGGGTGTCTGTTCGGCGGCCCAATTGGTGATGGAACCGGCGTTGGTCAGGGTGAGCGAGAGCGTCATCACAGCAATGACGATCGACGTCCAGCGCAGGGCATGCATCTGCCCCGCAGGGCCGGGCAGATCGACGGGGAATTCGGAGGCTATGGGCATGCCAGGCTCCTAGAAGCGGTAATAGATGAACGGGGCGACGCCTTCGAAGCGCATCGCGTCGATGACGAGGATCAGCCCGGCCAGGCCGACACCGACCAGCGGCGCGGGCATGGTGCGGATGCGGATGGCCATGCCGCTCATCCACCGCGTCGGCACAGCGTGAATCGCCAGCCCGACGCCGATCAGCAGCACGATCAGCGGCGAGGCAGTGAAGCCGGCCGGGCTGCCGAACGGATCGAGCATACCCCCGAGATAGGCCATGGCGTCGCCGAAACTCGCCGCGCGGAAGAAGATCCAGCCGAGCAGCACGACGTGGAAGGTGAGCAGCAGCCTCGCCCATACCGGCAGCGGCGGCCAGCTCTTCGGCGCATGATCGGCCCAGAAGCGCTCAACCGCCAGCGCGCCGCCGTGCAGGCCGCCCCAGATGACGAAGGTCCAGCTCGCGCCGTGCCACAGGCCGCCGAGCAGCATGGTCAGCATCAGGTTGCGATAGGTGGCGAGCTTGCCGCCCCGGCTGCCGCCCAGCGCCTCGATATAGAGATAGTCGCGCAGCCATTGCGACAGAGTGATGTGCCAACGCCGCCAGAAATCCTGCAGCGATGTCGCGCGGTAGGGCTGGTCGAAATTGCGCGGGAAACGATAGCCGAGCAGCGCGGCTAGTCCGATCGCCATGTCGGTGTAAGCGGAGAAGTCGCAATAGATCTGCACCGCATAGCCATAGGCGGCGAAGACCAGGTCGAGCGAAGAGTGCGAAGCGGGATCGGCGAACACCGGGTCGACGAAGCCTACCGCGAGCTCGGAGGCGATCACCGTCTTCTTGAACAGGCCCCAGACGATCAGCAGCAGCGCCATCGAGACCATCGACCGGTCGAGCTTCGGCCGCGACTGGAATTGCGGCACGAGATCGGCCGCGCGGACGATCGGCCCGGCAACGAGATGCGGGAAGAAGGACATCAGCAGCAAGATGTCGAGCAACGCCGCGGGCTCGACGCGCCGGCGATAGACGTCGACGACATAGCTGATGCCCTGGAAGGTGAAGAAGGAAATGCCGATCGGCAGGATCACCCGGAGCATCGGCAAGTCGCGTTCGAAGCCGATCGCGGCGAGCGTGGCGCCGATCTGTTCGGTGAAGAAGTCGAAATATTTGAAGAAGCCGAGGATGATCAGATTGACCGCGACGCCGCAGAGCAGGAGCAGCTTACGGCGATCGGCGAAACGATCGTTCGCGAGGCCCGCCGCGACCGCCCAGTTCATCAGCGCGGAGAAGATCAGCAGCGGGACGAAACGCCAGTCCCATGCGCCGTAAAAGACCCAGCTCGCGACAAGCAGCAGGATCTTGCGCCATTCGTTCGAGCGCGCGGACCAGACGAGGGTGAAGACGAAGAGGAAGAAAACGCCGAAGGTGAGCGTCGGAAACAGCATGGTTATTCCGCGGATGCGGCTCCCCTGTCGAGGTCGGCCTGGAGGCGCCGTGCGATCTCCCGTCCGCCCGCGGTGTTGAAATGGACATAGTCGCCGCGCATCAGCGGCACCTCGCGCTGGACCCAGTTGCGGGCCGCGCAGGAGCCGCCCATCCGTGCCTGCCAGTCCCACAGGGCAAGGCCCATCTCGTTCGCTACCCGGCGCTGGATGTCGCGTACGGCAGCGAGGGCGGGCGGCGCGAACAAGGAGGGTTGGTCGCCCGCGCCCTCGCAGCCGACCAGCGCGCCGGGTGCGTTGGTGCGCAGCGCGGGCTGGCGACTGAGCGAATCCGGGGCGCCGAGCAGCAGCATCGGGACGTTGCCCGAGAGCAGGCGCAGCCGGGTGATCTGCGAGCGGAGCACGGCCTCGAACGCGACCGGATCGAAATGTGGCGCGAAGCCTTCGTTGGTGCCGAAAGCGAGGACGATCAGGTCGGGGCGATAGGCTTTCAGTTCCTCTGCCATAACGGCATCGTCGGTCCGCGCAAAATGGGCGAGTTGCGATCCGACCACGCCGAGATTGGACAGAGCGATGCCGCCATCGTCGCGGAAGGTCGCCCAGGACGTGAGCGTGAGAGGACGCCCGTCAGCGACAATCTCGACTGACGCGTGCGGCACGGTCGAACGGATCGTTCGGCAGGCCGGCCGCCGCGACGGCGCCGTGAAATCCAGCCGGTGCTGATCCTCTCCATCGAACCGGACGCTGACGCCGCCAGCGTCCGGGCCACCGATCGCGCAGAGGATGAACCGGTCGAACGCCATGCCCGGCGCGGCATTCAACGCCATGCTCGCGCCGACACGTGTCGCGGTCATGCTGAAGCCGGAAAGACCGAGCGGCGGCCGCGGTGCAATGGCGCCCTTGCCGAAGGTCGCGCCGATCGCCCAGCCGGACGACATGGAGACCGTGACACCGCGCGTGACATATCCGTCATAGGGGCGCCCCGGCGGCAGCACGCCCCTGCCGCCGCCGCCGAACCGCGCCTGTAACAGGTCCCGCCAGGCGCCCGTCACCGCATCGCCGGCGGTGTGGCTGTCGCCGATCTGCAGGATATGAACCGGGGCGACGCCCTTCGCGACCCGCACGGCCTCGAGCCTGGCGAAATAGGGTGCAAGCGCCTCTGGATTGCACAGCGGCCCGGCACAGGTCGACGCGGCCGCGGGCGCCGAGAGCGCGGCCAGGATCAGCGGGGCAAGCTTCACTTCGCGGCTTCCCCGCCCCCGGTTGCGGGCGTGCCGGCGACGGTGCGGGCGGCATCGGCGTAGTTGCGGATTCGACCGGCCAGCTCGCGCGTGATCCAGAGATAGCCGGTCATCGACATGTGCACACCGTCCGCCGCGCGGATCAGGGTGCGCTTGCCGGATTTCGGATCGTTCAGATAGGTCGCGAAATTTCCTTTCGCGTCGGACGCGACCGGCCTGGTGTCGATGAATGGGACGCCCAGGGTCGCCATGCGCCCCGCATAGAAATCGTTGATCGCCATGACATCGGTATCGAGCGATTCCTTGCCGATGCGCGGCAGGCCGACCCAATAGACCATCGCGTGATGCCGGCGCAGCAAGGCGACGTAGCGATCGAGGCGTCCGCCGACTTCCTGCTGCCAGAGCGGCCCCATGAACTTGGCATATTTGCCCTGGGGCGTGATGATCCCCTGCGCGTCATTGGCGCCGAACGAAATGATCGCGATATCGAGCGGCGCATCACCGAGTTGCTCGGCGGCACGGGTTTCCAGGTTGAGGCTCTTGTAGCGGGTGAAGCCGGTGGCCGGCTGGCTGTACTTCACGACCTCGTAACCCGCCTTGTTCGGCAGTTGCTGCTCCAGCCCCCACCAGACGCCATCGCCGAAACTGTCGCCGAACACGCCGATCTTGATCCGGTTGCCGGTCGCGACCGTCCGGACCAGTTGCTGGAACGGTGCGGCATATTGGCGGATCAGCGCATCCTCCGCCTGGGCCGACACCGGCATCGGCCGGGCGATGGCGGGCCGGGCCGGCGAGACGGCTGCCGCGGAGGCGCTGCTGCCGGTCTGGAAGGCCCAGCCGATCGCCCCCCCCACTGCAGTGCCCAGCAGGAGAACCGCCGTCCGGTCGAGCAGGATGCGCAGCGGAGGACGATGTGGCGAAGACATCAGGTCGAGATGGCGCGCGGCATCCTGCGGCGCCTGCACTATACCTTGCAACACGGCGTTCATACTTTCAGCGGGAGAGTGTATTCTATCGAACGCCGCATTCATGCGCCTATCTAGAGCATCTTGTCTACAGACTCGCGAGTGATTGCAGAATTTTACGGCACTCCGGCAACTTTGTCCGGGGCCTGTGCAATAAATCACTTGGAGTATTACTTGGCTATTTGTTCGAGTGATGAACTCCAACTGGCGATGCACGTGACGCTGACAAGATTCCGAATAATCACCCGGAGCGGTTCGGGCAGTTTTCTCGGATAGAATAGAGATGAATTTCAATCGGATCGTCATTCGCAATAGCATTGAAATGAAGGATGATGCTCTTCATCAAGCCTCACGGTGAACGCGGCGGATTCCGGCGGGATTCGCTGATCGGACGCGACCGGATCGGCTATTGTCCGCTTCTGTTCCGGGCCACGCCACAGGCAGGTGGAAGCTGGACGCGCAAGGCGGTAGGACCGGGCGTGGTTTCCCCCTCGCCCCTTCAGAATTTCCCCGATCGAAGCGGGATTCGATGGAAGCGTGGCCGCCTTTTGGGCATCGCTTTGTGCGTTGCGGTGCTGACCAGCAGCTGCGGCCGGAACGAGCGCGGCACGCATGGCGGCCTCGTCCGGCTGTCGGACGACGAGGTGAAGAATCTCGATCCCCAGAAGATCTCCGATCTCACGTCGCTGCGCGTCGCCGAGGACCAGTTCGAGGGACTGACCCGGCATCGCGGCGATGGGCAGGCCGAGCTGGGCCTGGCGAAGGCGATGCGCTGCACCGCCGACAAGCTCTCCTGCAGCTTCACCCTGCGGCCCGGCCTGCGCTTCTCGGACGGCGCACCCATCACCGCCGCTACCTTCGCGGACGGTTTTGCCCGGCTGCGCGACCCGAAGACGACCGCGCCCAATGCCAAGCTGTTCGACGGCATCGCGACCATCGCCGCCAGCGATCGGGCGACCGTGACCGTCACCTTGCACCGCCCCTTGCCCTGGCTGACCGAATTGCTTGCCCAGCCCGCGCTGGCGGCGCTGCCGATGCACCGGATCGCCGCCGTAGGAGACCGCTGGACCAGTGATCGTCCGCTCGTGACCTCAGGTCCGTACCGCCTCACCGGCTGGCGGCTCGGCGACCGGCTGAGCCTGGCGCGCAACCCGGCCTGGCATGATCGCCCGGCCCCGACCTCGACCATCGTCTGGCAACCCGCAGAGGACAAGCTGGCGGCACTCCGGCGCTTTCGCGGGAAAGAGGCGGACACGGTCAGCGACATTCCGGGAAGCCGGATCGACTGGGTACGCCAGCGCTTGCCCGGCGCAGCGCGGATCGCGCCTTATGCCGGCACCTATTATCTCGCCTTCAACACCCGCAAGCCGCCGTTCGACGATGTCCGGGTCCGCCGCGCGCTGTCGATGGCGGTCGACCGCGACTGGATCGCGACCAGATTGATGGGCACCGGCGAGACCGGCGCGCTGGGCCTGGTGCCCCCGGTGCTTGGCGGGGATGACCCCGACGTTTTCGCGAACCACGATCGTCCAGCGGCTATTCGCGGCCTGCTCGCCAGGGCGGGATATGGCCCAGGACATCCGCTCGTGTTCGATGTGCGGTTCAACAGCGGCGGCGATCACCGGCGGATCGCGGTGGCGCTGGCGGCGATGTGGCGGCCTTATGGTGTGGAGGCCCGGCTGCTCAACAGCGAGGCGGCGCTGCATTTCGCCGCGCTGCGGCTCGGCGACTTCCAGCTCGCCCGGTCCGGCTGGATCGCCGACGTGCCGCGACCGGAAAATTTCCTCGCCGTACATCTGAGCAATGCGGGCGCAGTCAATTATTCGGGCTATGCCGATGCCGGCTATGACCGGCTGGTCGCGCAGGCGCTCGACACGGTCGACCCCGCCGCACGGGCCAAGCTGCTGCGCGCGGCGGAGGAGCGCCTGCTGCACGCCGCGCCGATCCTGCCGATCTATCATTATGTCAGCCGCTCGCTGGTGGCGCCCGAGGTTCGGGGATGGCAGGATAACGCAATGAACATCCATCCCAGCCGCCTGCTGTACCGGGAGCCGCGATGAAGGCGGGCGGCGCCTTGCTCCTGCTTGCGCTGCTCGGCGCGGTGCCGCTGTCGGGCTGCGGCCGGCGGTCGGACGCCGGACCGGTCGTGGTCAGCGCTATCGGCGGGGCGCCGAAGCTCGGCGATTCGTCGCTGGGGGCACTCGACACTCCCTCCCGCCTGCTCGTCGACTCGACCGCACAGGGACTGGTCCGTTTCGACGCTGCCGGGCAAATCGAGCCGGGCGTCGCCGAGCGCTGGATCGTGATCGACGATGGCATGAGCTATATCTTTCGCCTGCGCGACGCCGAGTGGAGCGACGGCCGGCCGGTAGACGCCGAGGAAGTGGTGGC
Organism: Sphingomonas sp. P2_B6; assembly: GCF_056404755.1. Lineage (NCBI taxonomy): Bacteria > Pseudomonadati > Pseudomonadota > Alphaproteobacteria > Sphingomonadales > Sphingomonadaceae > Sphingomonas > Sphingomonas sp. P2_B6. The sequence continues at coordinate 79,474 of NZ_JBFUDK010000012.1, read as the reverse complement.
GATCCTCCGGCGACAGATCGCCAACCGATCCGACAACTCCCTCCTGCCCTTTCTCAGCGCGATCGACGAGATCGTCGAAATGACGCCACAGGTGATCGAGATCCGGCTGAAGCGGCCGCGCCCGGATCTGCTCAAGCTGTTCGCGCAGCCCGAACTTGCCCTGTTTCGCACACGACCGCCGGGCGGCAGCGGCCCGTTCCGGATCACCGAAACTTATCGAGATGGCGCGATGTTGCGCCCGGCGTTCGACCCCGCCCGCTCGCCGGACGAGGAGGCTGCCGAGCCGGGCCCGGAGCGGCATGTCCGCCTGATCGGCGAGCGAGCCGCCCGTGCCATCGCGCGGTTCGCCGCGCGCGATTCCGACATGGTCACCGGCGGCACTTTCGCCGAATGGCCGTTGCTGGGTTCTGCCGCGATCGCGCAGGCCAACCAGCGGATCGACCCCGCCGCCGGGCTGTTCGGCCTGGCGATCGTCAGCCGCAAGGGTTTCCTCGCCGAGGCGGCGAACCGTGCGGTCGTCGCCCGATCGGTGGATCGCCAGGCGATCGTCACCGCCTTCGCGCCCGGCTGGAATGCGACTTCCCAGCTCCTGCCCGACCGGCTCGATTCGGGGGCGGCGCCAACCCCCGGCTGGGTCGCCTCGGCGACCGATACGACATCCGCGATCGACCGGGTCAACAGCTGGCGCGCCGCGCATGACGGACCATTGTTGCTGCGCATAGCCCTTCCATCCGGGCCGGGCTCCACGATCCTGTACGGCATCGTCGCGGCGGGGCTCCAGCGGATCGGCATCGATACGCAGCGGGTCGCGATCGACGCCGATGCCGATCTGCGCCTGATCGACGCGGTCGCCCCTTATGACAGCGCACGCTGGTATCTCGCCACCGCGTGCCAGCCTTGCGGCGCGGACGCCCAGACAGCGGTCGATGCAGCCCGCGACGCGCCGACGCTCGTGTTACGTGCCGCCCGGATCGCCGAGGCGGATGCGGCGGTTGCGGCGGATATCGCTTATATTCCGGTCGCCCGGCCGCTGCGCTGGTCGCTCGTCGCGCTGCGACTGGGGCAGTGGCAGGGGAACTCTCGCGCCTGGCACCCGTTGAATCACCTGCGTAACGACACCAAATGAGGTGATATGGCCAACCGTGCGACCCGAATGAGTCCCGAACCCCTTGGCGCGATCGCGGGCAGCCTGACCGGTAGCGACGCCGCGTCGGTGCGCAAACGCATCGTCGCGATGGAGCATCTGCTCGAAGGGCTGTTCACCATCCCGGGTACCAACCGCAAGGTCGGGCTCGACGTGATCCTCGACATCGTCCCGATCGGCGGCGGCGCGGTCGCCGCGCTGATGGGCGCATGGATGGCGTGGGAGGCCCGGAACCTGGGCATGTCAAAATCCCAGGTCGCGCGGATGGCCGGCAATATCGGCGTCGACTTCCTGCTCGGCCTGATCCCCTGGGTCGGCGCGGTGCCCGATTTCTTCTTCCGGTCGAACACCCGCAATCTGAAAATCATCAAACGCCATCTCGACAAGCACCACCCCTCGACGGTGGTGATCGACCAATAGCGTTTTGCGCGTCCGCCTCAGCGCGGCCCGCGCCAGATCTTCAATGCTGCCGTCGCCGGAAGACCGCCGCTGCCCGGCCTGCAGCGTTCATAGGCAAATCGCTTGTCGAGGCAGATCCACAGTTCGTCGAGCCAGCCTTGCCGATTGGCGGTCACCCGGATCGCGTTCGCCGGCAGGCCGGGATTGGCCTTCGCCATCGCCGCGGTGAGGCCGCCTACCGTCACGGCAGCGCGCGAGAGCGCATCCATGTCCGGATACCGCAACTTGGCATAAAGCCCGGTCGATCGCGCGAAATAGGCGGCCGGCGTGGTGCGCATGCAGGTGCCGTGCTTGGCCCATTCATGCTGAAGCAATTGCACCGAGGGGGTCGCGCAGAGATGCTTGCGGATCACCTGACGCGGCAGGATCGTCGTCGCGGCGCAATATTGCGGCCATTCCTTGCCGACGCCGTCCGGCCATAGCCCGTGCAGGGTGAAGCCGAAGCGATTGCCGCTGCCGCATTCGAGCCGTGCCGAGGCGTTGCGCGCATTGTCGTGGCAATATTGCGGGGCCCAGGTGACGGCCAGCGTATAGCCGCCGATCGGCAGCACGCGCTTCGGCTCGCTGCGGCTCGGCAAATCGGGGCGGGGACGCGCGAGATTGGCGGGAATCGCGCATTGATAGGCCTGGGCCTGGGCGACGCCCGGCGCGGCGGCGAGCAGGGCCGCGATGATGAGCGCCGGCTTCATGCGGCGGCTCCCGCCCTGGCGCCGAACCAGGGCCGTGCGTCCGGGCGGAACAGCATCACGACCGCATAGGCCTGAAGCACGGTCGAGAACAGGCCGAGCAGGCCGCTCAGCCCAAGCGAATAGCGCCCGCTCGGGATCGCATACAGCGTCCACGCCAGTGCCAGGGCGATGAAGATGGCGAGTATCCATTTGGCGATCATGCTCCCCTTGCGCGCGATCAGGAACCACAGGACCAGAGCGATGACGAAACCGATCGCGGTCATGAGCGGCAGGGTCGCGTCACCGAACATCTGGGGCTTCAGCAACGCCCGCTCCTCCCGCTCCGACCAGGACAGGACGGTGTTCACCACATCCACGCCGATCGCGGCGAGATAGAAGCGTTCGAACTGAATGATCGATTTCGGCCGTTCCATCGACTCTCCCCCACCAGCGCTGTCGGCGACAGCTTAGTCCTCTTTTGTTCTCATGCAACCGTCAGGTGGCGGCCGTGAAATCAAGCCCGATATCCGCCGCCGGAGCGGACTGAGTCAGCCGCCCGACGCTGATGAAGGTCACGCCGGTTTCAGCGATCGCGCGGATCGTATCGAGCCGTACGCCGCCCGACGCCTCGGTCGGCACGCGACCACCGATCAGGGTCACCGCGCCGCGCAGCATCGGCGGATCCATATTGTCGAGCAGCAGATGCGTCGCGCCGGCAGCCAGGGCCGGCTCGATCTGGTCAGTCGAATCGACTTCCACGATGATGCGCGCGATCCCTGCCTCCTTCGCGCGCCGCACCGCCTCGCCGATCCCGCCGGCGACCGCGACGTGATTGTCCTTGATCATCGCCGCGTCCCACAGGCCCATGCGGTGATTGGTCGCACCGCCCATCCGCGTCGCATATTTCTCCAGCACGCGCAGGCCGGGGATGGTCTTGCGGGTGTCGAGCAAGGTGGCGCCGGTGCCGAGAATCTTGTCGACATAGCTGCGCGTCAGCGTCGCGATGCCCGACAGGTGCTGGACGGTGTTGAGCGCCGAGCGCTCCGCCGTCAGCATCGCCCGGGCGCTGCCCTCCAGCCGCATCAGGTCAGTGCCCGCTGCGACCCGGTCGCCATCCTGGACCAGCCGCTCGATCCGCACCTCGGGATCGAGCGACCGGAAAAAGGCCTCGGCGATCGGCAGGCCGGCAACGACGATCGCGTCGCGGCTGTCCATCACGCCGGTGAAGCGGGCATCGGCCGGAATGACGGCGGTCGAGGTGATGTCGCCCGCATCGCCAAGATCCTCGGCCAGCGTCGCGGCGACAAAGGCCGGCAGGTCGAAACCGGGCAACGCCCAGTCAGCCGCGCCGTCCGGCAGTGCCGGAGAGAGAGTGCCCGACATCATCATCCGCTCCGCCGCTGCTTTGGGTCAGCATTGTCGACACCCGGCGGCGAACGCAAGCATCCAGCCCGTCGCTGCGCAACAAAACCGATGCATCGCCCGATGCCGAAACCGCCCATGTCCGCCAACCACCCGCCGACGTTACACCTCGGGCAGCAGGTGCCCGTCGATCGCGACGGGAATCGCCTCGATCAGAATGAACACCACGCGACAGGGTTCGGTCCCGGGGTTGCGCCAGAGATGACTCGTGCCGCGCTGGATGACGATGTCGCCGGTCTCGAGATGCTCGACCTCGCCACCGTCGAGCTGCAGCTCGATCTCGCCATCCAGGATGATGGCATAGTCGATCGACCAGCTGCGGTGGGTGCGTGATTTCCGGCCCGGCAGGAAATCGACGACGCGGATCATCGATCCGCCTTCGTCGCCCGGCATCCGATCCCCGTCGCTGTCGTCGTTGAGATTGGCGGGCACCTCGGGTGTCGCCCAGACCTGCGCCAGGGCGGCCTCCCCCGTGCCGGTGGTGACCGGGCGCAAGGTGTCGACGCTGTCCACGATCGACCAGCCGGCATCGTCATGCCCGGTCACGATCCTGCGGAACGGCGCGGTCATAACCGGACCACCGGGCAGGCCCTTCGCTTTTTTCTTGCGGAAGAACATGATCCTACTCCCCTCCCGCCTGGGCGACCCTAGTCGCCCGTCACCTTGACCGGCCCGAGATCGCCCATGCCGACCGTTGCGCTGGCCATGGACAGCATCGCGTCGAGGCTCTTCTTGGCGCGGAGGCGCAGGCCCTCCTCGATCTCGATGCGCGGCTCGAGATCGCGCAGCGCGACGTACAGCTTCTCCATCGTGTTGAGCGCCATGTACGGGCAGATGTTGCAGTTGCAGTTGCCGTCGGCACCGGGCGCGCCGATGAAATTCTTGTCCGGCACCGCCTTCTGCATCTGGTGGATGATGTGCGGCTCGGTCGCGACGATCAGCGTGTCGCCCTCCATCGCCAGCGCATATTCCAGGATGCCGCGGGTCGAGCCGACATAATCGGCATGGTCGAGGATATAGGGCGGGCATTCCGGATGCGCGACGACGGGCGCGCCGGGATGCTGTAGCTGGAGCTTGAGCAGCTCGGTTTCGCTGAACGCCTCGTGCACGATGCACACGCCCGGCCAGAGCAGCATGTCGCGCCCGGTCTTGCGCGCGAGATAGCCGCCGAGATTCTTGTCCGGGCCGAAGATGATCTTCTGGTCCTTCGGAATCTGGGCGAGGATCTTTTCGGCCGAGGAACTGGTGACGATGATGTCGCTAAGCGCCTTCACCTCGCAAGAGGAGTTGATGTAGGTCAGCGCGATATGATCGGGGTGCGCGGCGCGGAAGGCAGCGAACTGCTCGGGCGGGCAGCTGTCCTCCAGGCTGCACCCGGCGTTCATGTCGGGCAGCACCACGATCTTCTGGGGCGACAGGATCTTCGCGGTCTCCGCCATGAAGCGGACGCCGCAAAAGGCGATGACATCGGCGTCGGTCGCCTCCGCCTTCTTGCTGAGATCGAGGCTGTCGCCGACGAAATCGGCAATGTCCTGGATCTCCGGCTTCTGGTAATAATGGGCGAGGATGACCGCGTTGCGCTCCTTGCGCAGCCGGTCGATCTCGGCCCTGAGGTCGAGCCCGGTGAGCGTGCCGCCGATGCCGTTACGTGCGTCCATGGTTACTTCCTATTCCCCAAAACCTGGTCGAGCGAGCGGGTCGTGTCCCAGACCTCGCTATTGTCTTTCGCCTCGTCGGCGAAGCGCACCTTCACCGTCACGTCCATGCCCGCCGCCTTGAGCGGCATGGCGAAACTCCGCTCCACCGCCCGGCGCGTGGCGTCGCGGGCGAGGTTCATCGGTACCGCTTCATGCGCCTGGCGCACCAGCTCCTGCTGACCGGCGCGGCGATTGGCGTCCTGCAGCTTCGCATCGGCATCGGTAAAGGCCGACAATATGCCACCCTCACCATATTCGCGCATCTGGGTGAGGTCGATCTGCGGCGGGGAGACCTCGATGGGCGGCAGCACGACGCCAAGCGTGCGCGTGCCGGCATCCCAGGACACGTCCTTCTGCCGCAGCTTGGCGAGATCTACCTCGTAGCGGACCATGCCGGGCATGATCAGCGTCTTCTTCGCGCTCAGCCCGAATTGCGACTGAGTCGAGGTCGTCACCGCCACGAACCGCGCGGCGAAGGCCGACAGGCGGTTCTGCTCCTTCAGGCCCTGAAGCGAGGCGCTCGCGATCGTCACTGGATCGGGGCCCTTCATCTTGCCGCTGACATAATAGCCGAGCGCCCAGAAGCCACCCGCGATGAACAGGGCGATCAGCGCCAGCGCACCGGCGAACTTGCCGAGGAACCTCATGCGGCCATCTCCCAGTCGTCGCCCCTGAGGGAGACAACGCCCCGGTCGCGCAGATCGATCAGATGGGCAAGCACGGATCGCTCCGCCGCGGGAAACAGCCGGGGGTCGATGCCGACATACATGCGCTCGACCATCGCCGGGATCGCCCGGGGCTCGGCACGCAGCAGCCGCAATATCTGGCCCTCGCGCTGCTTGCGATGGCCGATCATGCCGCGGACGAGGCGGCGGGGATTCTCCACCGGATCGCCATGCGCCGGGTAATAGATGCGGTCGTCGCGGTGCATCAGCTTGTCGAGGCTGGCCATATAGGCCGCCATGTCGCCATCGGGCGGCGAGACGATGGTGGTCGACCAGCCCATCACATGATCGCCGGAGAACAGCGCCTTGCTCTCGGACAGCGCGAAGGCGAGATGGTTGGAGGTATGGCCGGGCGTGGCGATGGCGGTGAGCGTCCAGCCATCGCCCGACACCGATTCCCCATCGGCCAGGACATGGTCGGGCGCGTAATCGCCATCGAACGACGCGTCGGCGCGGGGGCCGAGATCGTCGAGCGCCAGCGGGGCGCAGCCGATGATCGGCGCGCTGGTCGCTGCCTTCAGCGCGCGCGAGGCCGGGCTGTGGTCGCGGTGGGTATGGGTGATGACGATGGCGGTGACGCGGCGGCCCGCGATCGCGCGGATCAGCGCCTCGACATGGCCGGCATCGTCGGGCCCTGGATCGATCACGGCCAGATCGCGCGTGCCGACCAGATGCGTCTGGGTGCCGGTGTAGGTGAAGGGCGACGGATTGGGCGCGAGGATGCGGGTGACGAGCGGTTCGAGCTGCTCGGCGACGCCAGGTAGTTGCTCGCTCATGATGGCGAGATGGCGGGTCGGCGCCGGGATGGCAAGTGGCACGGAAAGCCCCTCCCCCGAAGGGGAGGGGTGAAGATCGCTCAGTTTGCCCTGGCGATATTCTCTTCCATGTCCTGGATCGCTTCGTCGATCGCCTTGATCGCTTCGTTGCGGGCGACCTCGCCCATCGCCTGGTCGCTGCGCATGCGGGCCTGCGCGTTGCGCAACCCTTCGAGCGCCGAGCGATAGGCGTTGCGCTCGATGTCCTTGCTCCGTGCCGCCACCGCTGCGCCTTCTCGCGCCGCTCTCTCGATGCGGTTAGTGCAGATGATGATGATCCGCTTGTCGCCCTTCTTCTCGTTGATCACCGTCTCGTGGCGCTGGCCGTCGCCCGGGCAGTTGCGCGAGGAGACCTCGGGCATGGGTGGCATCGGGGGCATGGGCGGCATGGCGCCCATGCCATGGAAGTCCTCGGTCACCATCTTGCCGTCCTTGTCGCGGCGGACGATGCGGACGACCCTGCGCTTGGTGACTTTCCCATCGGGCGAGACGGTGGTGGTGGCGCTGTCCTCGTCATCGCCCCATGCCGGCGGCGCGGGGGGAGCAGGCGGGGCCGGCGGCGCGACCGGTGCGGGGCCGACTTCCTGGACCGGCATCGGCGCGGGGATGGCGCCGACGGCGGGGACGGCCGGGACAGCAGCGGGCGCCGGCACCGGCGCCGGGGCGACGAGCGGCGCCACGGCGGCGATCGGGTTCAGCTCGGCGAGGCTCACGCCGGTCGCCTTCTCCATGCCCGAGCGGACGCGCTCGGCGGCCTGGGTGCCGGAGGCGGTGACGCCCAGCCCGGCCACGGTCAGCATCGCGACCGCGGCACAGCCGCTGACGAGGCGAAGGCGCGACGTCTTGTTGGTGGTCAGCATTCTCAGTCTCCCTTTCAGATCCTCGATGGTGTGCAGGTGGCAGGCGGCCGACACGGCGCCGCCATGCGCCGCCTTGACGATGGCGCAGGCATAGGTGTGCCGCAGCATGGGGTTCTTGCCGGCGAGAACGCGGGCGTCGTTGGCGATCTCCTGGTCGGCACGGAAGGCGCGGAAGGCACGCCAGGCGATCGGGTTGAACCAATGCAGTGCGAGCACCACCAGCGCGATCCAGTTGGCGATCAGATCGCCGCGATGATGGTGGCCGACTTCATGGGCGAGCGCGAGGTCGCGCTCCTCCAGATCGTAGCGCTCGGTGAAGTCGCGCGGAAAGGCGACGTAGCGGCGCCAGATGCCAAAGGCGAGCGGACCGCTGGCCGCGTCGGTCTCGATCAGCTGGATGCCGCCCTCGATCTCCGTCTCGCGCGCCGTCTGGTCGAGCATGCGGCGGACGAAGCGGGCATGCGCCGTGGCGTGCCAGGCAATGAACGCCGCCGCTCCCAGCACCCAGAGCGAGACCAGCAAGGGGCCAAGCGAGGGATTTTGGGCAACGGGCGCGGCGGCGTCTCCGCCGAGCGGCTCGATCACATAGACCGTGATCTGCTCGCTCGCACGGATCACCGGCGCGACTGCGATCTCGCGCCAGGACTGGGGTAAGGGCGGCAGGAACAGCCTGAGCGCAGGCAAGGCCCAGAGCGCATAGGCGATGTCCGGCCCGAAGGCGCGGCGGACGGGGCCGCGCAGCAACAGCACCGCGACCATCAGCACGGCGGAGGCGATCAGCGCCTCGATCGCCCACGCCGTCACGACTTGAGACCCTTGAGCAGCGCCTCGATCTCGGCGATGTCTTCGTTGGTCAGCGCGTCGCGCTCGGCGAGATGGGCGACCAAAGGGGTAAGCTTGCCGCCGAACAGCCGGTCCATCAATCGGCGCGATTCACCCTCGACATAGTCGCCGCGCGCGACGAGCGGTCGATAGAGGTAGCGGCGGCCATCTTCCTGGTGTCCGATGATGTTCTTGGCGAGCAGCCGGCCGAGCAGGGTCTTCACCGTATTGGCCGACCAGTCGCGCTCCGGCGGGATGCGCTCGGCCACGTCCTGCGCGGTCAAGGGCGACTCATCCCAGAGCACCTCCATCACCGCATGTTCGGCATCGCTGATCCGTTCGCTCACGACTCGCTCCCCGTAATGACCACATCTGTAATCGTCGCGATTACATCTGTAGTCAATTGGCTGAACGGTCGATGAATGCGGCGCCTCCCACGCCACCCGTCACCCCGGACTTGTTCCGGGGTCCATCGGGCCGCGGGCGCTGCGCGAGGAACGAGGCACTGGCGGTGCGTACTCGCCGACGAATTCGCCACAGGCCCGATGGATGCCGGAACAAGTCCGGCATGACGGAGAGGGTGTTGCGCTGTAGGTTGCCCAAAAGAGGGAGAGGAAGATGAGCCAGTTCACCACCGTCGCCACCGGTCTGCGCTTTCCCGAAGGCCCCGTGGCAATGCCTGACGGCAGCGTGATCCTGGTCGAGATCGCGGCCGGGCGGATCACCCGGGTGAAGCCCGACGGATCGACCGAGACGGTGGCCGAACCGGGCGGCGGGCCGAACGGGCTGGCGATGGGGCCGGACGGCAAGCTCTATTGCTGCAACAATGGCGGCTTCCACTATGTCGAGCGCGGCGGGCTGCTGATCCCGCATGGCCAGCCCGACGATTATTCGGGCGGACGGATCGAGCGGATCGATCTTGCGACCGGCGCGGTCGAGATACTCTACAAGGATGGCGATTTCGGCTGCGTGCTGCGCGGCCCGAACGACATCGTGTTCGATGCGCATGGCGGCTTCTGGTTCACCGACCATGGCAAGAACCGTCCGCGCGAGCGCGACATCACCGGCATCTTCTACGCCAAGGCCGATGGCAGTCATCTGGAGGAAGTGGTCTTCCCCAGCGAGAACCCGAACGGCGTAGGCCTCTCGCCTGACGGCGCGACACTCTATGCGGCTGAGACCTATACCTGTCGGCTGATGGCCTTTCGCGTCACCGGGCCGGGCAAGATCGATCCGACTGTGGGTCTCGGCGGCGCGGGCATCCCGCTCTATCGGCCGGCCGGCTACAAGTTCTTCGACTCTCTCGGGGTCGAGGAGAGCGGCAATATCTGCGTCGCGACGATCGGCGAGAGCGGGATCAGCGTGATCTCGCCGTCGGGCGAGCTGGTCGAGTTCGTGGCGACGCCCGATCCGTTCACCACCAATATCTGCTGGGGCGGGCCCGACCGGCGCACCGCCTACATCACCCTGTCTGGCACCGGTCAGCTGGTCAGCATGGCGTGGCCGCGACCGGGGCTGACGCTGGCCTACTGACCCGCCCATTGCGCCGCCAACTGCGCGGCGGTGCCGTTGAAGTGATCGAGATCGAGCGCGCCGGTCCCATTGCCTGGGATGCCCGGGATGTTCGCGACCTTCTCGGCATATTGCCACAGCCAATAGGTCGCCCAGCTCTTCTGCACGACGGCGGTCGGGCCATATTGCGCGAGCCATAGCCGGTGTGCGCCGAAGAACGGATCGACGCGCGTGCCGAGATCGGCCTTGGCCAGCTCCCCGCTATAGATCACCGCTTTCCGGCCGAGCTTCTGCTCGATCAGGGTGAGGAATTCGCGCGCGATATCCAGCGTCATCTGGTTGCCGTTGGTGCGCTCGTAATCGAGCGCGACCAGCGTCTTGTCGTCGGGCTTGGCCCAGCCGAGGAAATTCTCGACCTGCTGCTTGGCCGGCGCGGCGGTGCCCCAGTGATAGGCACCCCACAACATGCCCGCCGCGAGCGCGGCGGGACGGCGATCGTCATATAGCGAGTCGCGACCGCTGCCGCCCGTCGTCGCCTTGTGGATGATCCCGCGCACGCCGGCCGCGAAGGCCTGGTGAAAGCTGGTCACCACATCGCCGTGATAGATGTCCAGCACCAGCGGCACCGCCGGCGGGAACGGAATCGCGGGGGCGGGCGTGACCGGCGTGCCGGTCTGCGGCACGCTGGCGGGCGCAGGCCCCGCCTTGAACGGACCGCAGCCCCCGCTCCAGGCAAAGGCGTCCTCGGCGATCTTGTACCAGAGCGGATTGCCCTCGACCGAATCGCCGGCGACGATCGCGGAGACGGCGAGTGTCGTGCCGGGTTGCGCCTTGCGCAGCACCGGCGCGGTGGTCGATGGCGCGCCCTGGCGGAGGTTGACGAGGGAGGTGGTCTGCACCTGCCCGGTGACGAGGATCTGCGCGACCATGATCAGCCCACCGAGCCATCGGCTGCAGTCGCCGTCACTGTAGCGGATGGCGGCGGTGGCGCAGGGATCGGCGGCGTATAGGCCGGCGGTGTCGTGGCGATCGTTACGGCGACGGTCTCGCGCGACATGAAGCCTTCGACGAAATCGGCGCCCGAATAGCCCGCCGCCATCAGCATGAAGATCTGTTGCGCGCTGATATGAGCGAGATCGGTGACCAGGCTCACCGCCGCGAGCGCGCCCGCGATAAATCCGATGCCGAACGATATCAGGACCCGGCTCGGCTGGATCATGTCGCCGGTGGTGGCCGTGGTGCCGCTGGCGGCATCGTTCAGCTTCTTGATGCCGACGATCGCGCGGATGCCCTGCCCGAGCATTCCCATCGCGCCGCCAAGTCCGATGACCTGCAACCAGCTAACCGCATCAAGTGTGGCGGACATCGGCCCCTCTCCTTCCAACGGTGTGGCTCACCCCATGCTTGAGGAATCGGGCAACCCCAACAAGCGCAACTAGGCTCGATTCGACTATATCGCTGGCGCGCCGGGTTGAATCGACTGCGTGCATTTCCTGCAACTGCGCTTGCAACAACCGCCCGATTGACCGGGGCGCGTGCCGATGGCTTATGCGCGCCAAACATGTCTAGGAGATCATGGCGATGAAGAAGCTCTATCCCGATGCAGCGGCAGCGCTCGAGGGTATCCTGTTCGACGGCATGACGATCTGCGCGGGCGGGTTCGGTCTGTGCGGCATTCCCGAGCGGCTGATCGACGCGATCCGCGATGCGGGCACGAAAGAGCTGACCATCGCCAGCAACAATGCCGGTGTCGATGGCGAGGGCCTGGGCAAGCTGCTCCGCACGCGCCAGGTGAAGAAGATGATCTCCTCCTATGTCGGCGAGAACAAGGAGTTCGAGCGGCAATATCTGGCGGGCGAGCTCGAGGTGGAATTCTGCCCGCAGGGAACGCTGGCCGAGCGTTGCCGCGCGGGCGGCGCGGGCATTCCCGGTTTCTACACCAAGACCGGCGTCGGCACCCAGGTGGCCGAGGGCAAGGAAGTGAAGGTCTTCGACGGGCAGGAATATATCCTGGAACGCGGCATCCGGGCCGACCTGGCGATCATCAAGGGCTGGAAGGCGGATGAGAGCGGCAATTTGATCTTCCGCAAGACCGCGCGCAACTTCAACGCCCCGATGGCGACGGCGGGCAAGATCTGCGTCGCCGAGGTGGAGGAAATCGTGCCGGTCGGGTCGCTCGACCCAGACTGCATCCATCTGCCGGGGATTTATGTGAAGCGGATGATCGTCGGCGCGCCGTATGACAAGAAGATCGAGTTCAGGACGGTGCGCGAGCGGGTGGCGGCGTGATCTTGCGCACTTCTTCTCCCCTCCCGCTTGCGGGAGGGGTCGGGGGAGGGCCTGTCCGAAACAGCGCCCTCCTTTCGGGGACATGCCCTCCCCTAACCCCTCCCGCAAGCGGGAGGGGAATGATTTTGGCCCTTGCTGCGCTCCTCGCCGGCTGCGCGCATGCCGAGGCTCCGGTACGGGTCGCGCCTCCCCCGCCGGAACCGGTCGTTCAGGCGCCGCCACCGCAGCCTCCGATACCCGCACCGCCCCCCGCCCCGACCGTCCCACCCGGCATGCAGTACCTCTACGGCTCGGGCGAAGGCTCGGCGATCAGCCTCCAGGCGTGGCGCGGCCTCACCGGTTATGTCGCGCAGCAGGTTCGCAGGCGGCCGCGCGACAGCGTGGTTCTCGCCGCCGGCGCGACGCTTGCCGCGCCGAGCTTCGTGCCGTGTGCGAAGAAGCCCTTCGCCGCGGTGTTCGACGTGGACGAGACGGTGCTGCTCAACCTCGGCTTCGAATATGCCGACGCGGCCAACCCGCAGCCCTATGACGAAGCGCGCTGGCAGGCGTGGGAGAAGACCGGCGCCGACAAGGTCGTGCCAACGCCCGGCGCGCTCCAGGCGCTGACCGCGCTGCGCAAACTTGGCGTGACGGTGGTGTTCAACACCAACCGCTCGGCCGGCAATGCCGCCCAGACGACCGGCGCGATCGAAGGCGCGGGCCTCGGCCCCGCCGTGCACGGCGACACGCTGTTCCTGTCGGGCGACGACGCCACGGGCTCCAAGAAGGACGGCCGGCGCGCGGTGATCGCCGCGAAATATTGCGTGCTCGCGATGGGCGGCGACCAGCTCGGCGATTTCAGCGACCTGTTCAATGCCGGCCTGGCGCCCGCGCCGCGCCGCGACGCAACGCTGGCCGCGCCGGTCGCGGCCAAATGGGGTGCCGGCTGGTTCGTGCTCCCCAACCCCGTCTATGGTAGTGGCCTCAAGGGCGGGTTCGACGACGTATTTCCTGCAGACAAACGCTGGGCCCTGCCCGCGACGACGGAGAAGTAAGACATGGCCTGGACCCGTGACGACATGGCGGCGCGTGCCGCGCGCGAGCTGCAAGACGGATTCTACGTCAATCTCGGCATCGGCATCCCGACCCTGGTGGCGAACCATATCCCCGAAGGCGTGACCGTCACGCTTCAGTCCGAGAACGGCATGCTCGGCATCGGGCCGTTCCCCTATGACGACGAAGTCGACCCCGACCTGATCAATGCCGGCAAGCAGACGATCAGCGAGCTGCCGCAATCGGCCTATTTCGGATCGGACCAGAGCTTCGCGATGATCCGCGGCGGGCATATCGACCTGACCGTGCTCGGCGCGATGGAAGTGGCCGAGAATGGCGACATCGCCAACTGGATGATCCCGGGCAAGATGATCAAGGGCATGGGCGGCGCGATGGACCTGGTCGCCGGCGTGAAGAAGATCATCGTGGTGATGGAGCACACCAGCAAGAATGGCGACCCGAAGTTCATCCCGGCCTGCACCCTGCCGCTGACCGGCAAGAATGTGGTCGACATGGTCATCACCGACCTGGCGGTGTTCCAGCGCCCCGATCACAGCTCGCCTTTCAAGCTGATCGAGACGGCGCCGGGCGTGACGGCGGATGAGGTAGCGGCGAAGACGACGGCACAGTATCTGGCCTGATGCGGCGTGCGCTCGCCGCCGTCGCGCTCCTCCTCCTCGTCTCGCTCGGGCTGACGGTGGCGCTCGTCTCCCCGCCGGGCCTGCTCAGCCTTTATGACGGCACCCTGGGTGGCGGGACCGGGGCGAGCCGGCCGGGCAGTGCCCTGCCCTTCGGCACGCATGGCCAGACGCTCGACGTCTGGCGCCCGGCGGGCAAGGTCAGCGCGAAGCGGCCAGTGCTGATCTTCTGGTATGGCGGCGGCTGGGTGAAGGGCGACCGGCGCGCGTACGCCTTTGCCGCCCGCGCCTTCGCCAAGGCCGGTTTCGTCGTTGTCGTACCCGACTATCGCAAGGTGCCGGGCGTGCGCTTTCCCGCCTTTCTGCAGGACGGCGCCGAGGCGGTGAAATGGACGCGCGACCATGTCGCCGACTTCGGCGGCGACCCGGGGCGGATCGCCATCGCCGGCCATTCCGCCGGTGCCTATACCGTCGCGATGCTGGCGCTCGACCGGCGCTGGCTCGAAGCGGAGGGCGTCGACCCCGGCATCGTCAAGGCAGCGATCGGGCTGAGCGGGCCCTATGATTTCTATCCCTGGACCTCGCCGCGATCCGAAGCGGCGATGATGGGCGTGGCCGATCCGGCGATGACTCAGCCGATCCGTTTCGCCCGCGCCGACGCGCCACCGATGCTGCTCGTCACCGGCGACAGGGACACGACCGTCAGGTCGCGCAACGCCATCCACCTCGCGGGGCGGCTGAAGGCGCTGGGCGCGCCGGTGACCTTGCGCATCCATGCCGGGCTCAACCACGAGGATGTGGTGATGGCGCTGTCGAAACCGTTTCGCGGCAAGGCGCCGGTGCTGGCGGAGAGTGTGGCGTTCCTGGAGACGGCGCTCAAGGAATAGGGTCGCCCCCTTCCTTCCTTCCCGGGGAAGGCAAAAGAAGTCGCCTGTGTTGCGTCGGTAATACGCACTGCAGTAAAGGCGATCCATAATGATCGCCGCGCTTCTCCCGCTCCTGCTTGCCGCCATGCCCGTCGATCGCGACTGGTCGCAGGCGCTGCGCCAGGACGCGCAGGCGCTGCATGACGATGCGGCGGCCAATCATCCCGGGCCGATCAACACGCTCGACCCCGACTTCGCCAAGCGCAACGACCAGGGCCTGGCCCTGGCGCTGAAACGGGCCGGGCAGGTGCGTGATTTCGCGGGCTATTGGTATGCGATGAAGGCCTATGTCGCCTCGTTCGAGGACGGGCATATGGGGTTCGGCACGACCGGCGAGGCGCCGAAGTTCGACACCAGATGGCCCGGATTCCTGACCGGCTTCGACGCGGCCGGCGCGCAGCGCGTGGTGTCGCGCGCCGACGATGCGCCGCTACCGCTCGGCGCTCGGCTCGCCTCGTGCGACGGCATGCCGGCGGAATCGCTCGCGGCCGAGAATGTCGGCGCGTTCGAGGGCCGATGGTTCCTGAAATCCCGCCATATGTGGCGCGGCGGCGAGCTGTTCGTCGATCGCGGCAACCCGTTCATCAGGCGCCCGGCGACCTGCGTGTTCGAGGTCGGCGGCAGGCTCGAACAGGTCAGCCTCACCTGGAAACCCATCGCGCCCGAGGCGCTCACGCCGCGGCTCTGGACCGCCAGCCAGCTGATCCGCCCGCCGGTCGGCGCGCGGACCCTGGCCGACGGGACTCGCTGGTATGGGCTCAGCGACTTCAACGGCGATCCCGGTTCGGATGCCGGGCGCAACCTGCCCGGCGTGATCGCAGGCATGAAGGCGGATCGCGCCGCGCTGGTCGCCGCGCCCGCGATCGTGCTGGACCTGCGCGGCAACAATGGCGGATCGTCCGACTGGTCGCGCCAGATCGCCGCGATCCTGTGGGGCGAGCAACGCTTCGCCGGCCTCGATATCGACTCGGATTCGGTCGAATGGCGCGCGTCCGAAGCCAATATCGCGTCGCTCGTCGAGACGCGCGAACAGCGCAAGGCGATCCTCTCGCCCGAGGCCAGGAAGTGGTTCGACCGCACCATCGCCGGCATGCAGGCGGCCCATGCCAAAGGCGAGAAGCTGTGGCGCGACCCGGAGGACAAGGAGCCGCCGGTCCCCGGCGATCCGCCTGCCCCGCCGCGGGGCCCGGTCTATTTCGTCACCGATTCGGGCTGCGGATCGGCCTGTCTCGACGCGGCCGATCTGTGGGCGGCGCTGGGCGCGATCCAGATCGGCCAGCAGACCAGCGCCGACACGCTCTACATGGACGTTCGCCAGGATGTGCTGCCGAGCGGCGTCGCGCGCCTTTCGGTGCCGATGAAGGTCTATCGCGGCCGCAAGCGCGGATCGAACGTGCCGCTCGACCCGGTCCATGTCTTTCCGGGCAATCTGCGCGATACGCCGGCGCTGGAGGCATGGGTCGCGACCCTGCCCGAACGGAGGAAGTGAATGCGCGTCCTGCTGACCGGATCGAGCGGCTGGCTCGGTCGATTCCTGGCCCCCCGGCTGCGGACGCTCGGCCATGAGGTGACCGGGCTCGACGTGGCGCCGGGCACCGACACCGATGTGATCGGCAGCGTCGCCGACCGGCCCCTGATCGACCGGCTGTTCGGCGAGCGCGGGATCGAGGCAGTGATTCACGGCGGCGCGCTGCACAAGCCGGACATCGTGCGCTATCCCAACCAGACCTTCATCGACGTGAACAGCAGCGGCACGCTCCACCTGCTCGAGGCAGCGGTCGCCAGCGGCGCGAGCCGGTTCGTCTTCACCTCGACCACCTCGCTGATGATCTCGACCGCGATCCGCGAAGCGCGCGGCGACACGGCGGTGTGGATCGACGAGGAGATGGCACCGCTGGAGCCGCGCAACATCTACGGCGTGACCAAGCTTGCCGCCGAGCAATTGTGCCGGCTGATCCATGCCGAACATGGCCTGCCCGTTATGATCCTGCGCACCTCGCGCTTCTTTCCCGAGGACGACGACACGCATCTCGTGCTGTCGGGCGAGAACATGAAGGCGAACGAGCTGCTCCACCGCCGCCTCACCGTGGAGGATGCGGCCGAGGCGCATATCGTCGCGCTGGATCGGGCCCCAGAGATCGGGTTCGGCACCTTCATCGTCTCCGCTCCCACGCCATTTGTGCGGGACGAGGTGGCGGCGCTGAAGGCCGATACGCCAACCGTGATCGCGCGGCATTTCCCCGATGCGGCGGCGCTCTATGCGCGGCGCGGGTGGCAGCTGCCGCCGTCGATCGACCGGGTCTATGACTCGAGCCTTGCCGAGCGCGTGCTGGGTTTCCGCTGCGCGACCGATTTCGCGGCGGTGCTCGAGGCATTGCGCGACGAGGCGGAACTGCCGTTCGCGCATGACGCGGACTATGTTTCGCCGAAGGAAGTCTTCGTCGCAAATTAGTCGCCACAGTCGCGCGACCGCAGCACCGACACTCCGTTCCGCCTAGGCGCCCCGCTCGATTTTTTGAGGAAGCGGGAGTTTTTCGTGCGGATAGTGAAGCGTATCGTCCTTGGGCTGGTCGCGATCGTCGTGCTGGCGGTCATGGTCCTCTACGCAGGATCGGAATGGAAGATGCGGCGCGGCTATGACGTCGCCTTGACGCCGATCGCGGTGCCGCATGACGCGGCCTCGATCGCCGAGGGCGCGCGGCTCGCCAAGATCACCGGCTGCCGCGATTGCCACGGCGCCAATGGCGGCGGCACGGTGATGCTGAAGGACCCGATGATCGGCACCATTGCCCCGCCGCCCTTTTCGCGGGTGGCGGCGCGCTACAGCGATGCCGAGCTGCTCCGCGCGATCCGCCATGGCGTGCGGCGCGACGGCAGCGCGTTGTTCATCATGCCGACCGACGCGCACACCTATCTGGCGGACGACGACGCCGCGCGGATCATCGCCTGGATCCGCTCGCTCAAGCCGCAGCCGACCGATTCCCGCGAGAAGACGAGTCTCGGGCCGCTGGGCCGCGGACTGGTGCTTGCCGGCAAGGTGCGGCCGAGCGTGCAGCTCCCGGATGTCTCGGTGCGGACTCGCCCGGCGGATACCGGCAAATATTTCGTCGATATCTCCTGTGCCGCCTGCCACAAACTGCACGAGCCCTCGCCCTCGCATGACGGCAAGCAGATCGTGCCGGCGCTGGCGCCGATGGCGGCCGCCTATGACCCGGCCGCGTTCCGCACCCTGCTGCGCACCGGCGTCGGCGCCTCCAAGCGCGACCTGGGCCTGATGCGGGTGGTCGCGGTCGCCGGGATGCACGCGCTGACCGATCAGGAGATCGCGGCGATCCAGGCCTATCTGACGGCGGAAGCGGCCAAGGTGCCGGCGCGATAGCCGGGCTCGCCAAAGTGCCGCTCCCCTTCGCTGTTATCGACCGATAACAGCGAAGGAACAGGGAAGCATTACCTTTTCCCCTTTTCAGCGTCGGTTTGTTACAACTATTACATAAATATATCAGTACCTTAAAGAGCGCTTCCCTGTTATCCGTAACAGGGAAAGCGCCGCGCGGAACAGGGAATGGCCGTTGCAGGAACAGCGAACGCCCGGGCCGTGACGCAGCGGCTCGATTCAAATGTCCGCGCAAAGCGGCTTTTATCCGGCGATCATTCATCGACGGGAAACTGCCATGACGAAGCGGAAGGTTGAATCAGGTGCGACGGGCTATGCGATCGGGCGTTGCAAGCCGCCGGTCGAATATCGTTTCCGCAAGGGGCAATCGGGCAACCCTGCGGGCCGGCCGCGCCGGACCGGTGCACCGGGTGACCGGCTGCGCGGCGCGGCCGAGCCGACGCAGCAGATGATCCTGGACGAAGCCTATGGCCTGGTGACGGTATGCGACGGCGACAGCGAAATCGAGATGCCGACGAACCAGGCGGTATTCCGCGCGATCGGCCTGGCGGCCCTGAAGGGCAGCCTGAATGCGCAACGCCGCTGGGCGGAGATGGTGCAGGCGGCGGAGGCGGCGCAGAAGCGCGCGCAGGTCGCGATCTACAATGTGGCCGAACGCGGGGACAAGGAAGTCGCCGTGCGGCTGCACCAATGGAAGGAGGAGAGTGAAGACGACGTCCCCCCTTATGACCATTATGCGGAGGATATCATCATCGATAGCCGGTCGGGTGCGGTGGTGATCCGGGATGACGGGGACGCGGAAACCTGAGACGGCGCCGCGCGCCATTGGCGGAGGGCTGAGGGCGGACGACGGCCGACCGGCGTTGCCGACGGCCAGCTACCGCTTCTGATTGCCCGCCGCCCGTTTTTCCTTGATGGCCGTCAATCGCCAGGGATGTAATCCTGCTAGACGCCATGGCCCGGCCCCACCCTAGTGTCCGCAAGGATCCGATATGCTGCTCCACATTCCCAGCCTGTTTTCCGCCGAGGAAGCACGCGACGCGCGCGCGCGGCTCGAGGCGGCGGATTGGGAGGATGGCCGGCGGACCGCCGGGCATCAGGCGGCGCAGGTCAAGAACAACCTGCAGCTGGCCCTGGACGATCCGGTCGCACGATCGCTTGGCGACCTGATCCTCGAAAGGCTCGCCGCGACCCCGTTGTTCATCGCGGCGACGCTGCCGCTGCGCGTGCTGCCGCCGCGGTTCAACCGCTACGAAGGCGGGGGAACCTATGGCGCTCATGTCGACAGTGCGATCTTCCCCATCCCCGGCACGCCGACGCGCGTGCGCACCGATGTCTCGACGACGGTCTTCTTCAGCGATCCCGACGATTATGACGGCGGCGAACTGGTGGTGGAGGACACGTTCGGCGAGCACCGGGTGAAGCTGCCCGCCGGCGACATGATCGTCTATCCCGGCTCCAGCCTCCATCACGTGACGCCCGTGACGCGCGGCACGCGCTTCGCCGCCTTCTTCTGGACTCAGAGCCTGGTGCCGCCCGATCCCCAGCGCAAATTGCTGTTCGACCTCGACACCGCCATTCAGCGCCTCACCGCGGATCACCCGGAGCATGCGTCGATCGACGGGCTGACCAACGTCTATCACAATCTGCTGCGTCAATGGTCGATCACATGACCCTGGTGCCGCCGCTCACCGCGATACCGCCCGACCTGCGCAGCCTGACGGATTATGAGGAGAGGGCCCGTCACCACATCGACCCCGCCGCCTGGGAGCATCTCCAGGGCGGCGCCGGGGCGGGACTCACGCTCATCGAAAACCGCGCCGCCTTCGACCGGCTTCGCCTGTTGCCGCGCATCCTGGCGGACCTGACCGGCGGGAGCACCGCGATCGAGTTGTTCGGGCGGTCGCATGCCACCCCGATCCTGCTCGCCCCGCTCGCCTATCAGCGCCTCGCCCATCCCGACGGCGAACTGGCGACGGTCCGCGCCGCGACGGCGATGGAGATCGGCATGGTCGCCAGCACCTTGTCCAGCGTCACGCTGGAAGAGATCGCCGGAGCGGGGCGAGGCGCGGCGCTGGAACTGGGCAGCGATCCGGCACCACTCTGGTTCCAGCTCTATCTTCAGGAAGACCGTAGCTGGACGACCGACCTGGTACGGCGGGCCGAAGCTGCGGGGTATGACGCGATCGTGCTCACCGTCGATGCGTCGATCAAGCGCTCCGACTTCACCCTTCCCGCCGGCGTGGACGCCGCCAATCTCCGCGGCATGCCGGGCCTGCGCCAGACGAGCATGCCGCAGGGCCGCATCCTGTTCGGGACGCCGCTCGTCGACGCGGCACCGGGATGGGCGGATCTGGCGTGGCTGCGGTCGCTGACCAGCCTTCCCCTGATCGTCAAGGGCGTGCTGGCGGCGGACGATGCGCGCCTGGCCGTCGCGGCGGGCGCGGACGGGCTGATCATCTCCAATCACGGCGGGCGGGTGCTCGATGGCCTTCCGTCGCCACTCGACGTGATGCCCGGCATGATCGATGCGGTCGGCGGCAAGGTTCCGTTGCTGCTCGATGGCGGCGTGCGCGGCGGGACCGACATCGCCAAGGCGCTCGCGCTGGGCGCTGCCGCGGTCCTGATCGGTCGCCCGCAGATGCACGCGCTTGCCGTCGCCGGAATGGCAGGCGTCGCGCATATGCTGCATATCCTGCGGGCCGAGCTGGAGCTTGTCATGGCGCAGCTGGGGTGCCGGACGGTGGACGATCTGGACAAGAACGTCCTGTTGCTCCCGCACGCCCAGGCCGCGGCGAGCTCGCGCGTGTGAACCCAGGCTATGCGTAACTAAATGCCGCGCGCGCTTGATCGCGCGCAAGAAAGGGCTAGATGCCGCCGCATGGCTTCCCGTCCGCTCACCTTGTACGAAAAGATCTGGGCCGCTCATGTCGTCGAACGGCGCGATGACGGCACCTGCCTGATCTATATCGACCGCCACCTCGTCCATGAGGTCACCAGCCCGCAGGCCTTTGCCGGCCTTCGCGCGGGCGGCCGCAAGGTGCGCCGGCCCGATCTGACCCTGGCGGTGCCCGATCACAACCTGCCGACGACGGCGCGGCTCGACGCGGCGGGCAAGCGCTTGCCGATCGCCGATGCCGAGAGCGCGGCGCAGCTCGACGCGCTGGAGCGCAACACCGCCGAGTTCGGCATCGACTATATCGACGCGGTCGCGCCCGAGCAGGGCATCGTCCATGTCGTCGGGCCGGAACAGGGCTTCACCCTGCCCGGCACCACCCTGGTCTGCGGCGACAGCCACACCTCGGCGCATGGCGCGATGGGGGCGCTGGCGTTCGGCATCGGCACCAGCGAGGTCGAGCATGTGCTCGCGACGCAGACCCTGTTGCTGACTCAGTCGAAGACGATGGAAATCCGCGTCGACGGGTCGCTCGGCTTCGGCGTCAGCCCCAAGGACGTGATCCTGGCGATCATCGGCAGGATCGGCGCGGCCGGCGGCACCGGCCATGTCCTGGAATATACCGGCGAAGTGATCCGCGCCATGTCGGTCGAGGGCCGGCTGACCGTTGCCAACATGTCGATCGAGGGCGGCGCGCGCGCCGGGCTGATCGCGCCGGACGAGACCACGTTCGCCTATCTGAAGGGCCGTCCGATGGCGCCCGCCGGTGCGGACTGGGACAAGGCCGTCGCCTGGTGGACTTCGCTGCGGAGCGACCCCGCCGCGACCTATGATCGTACCGTGCGCCTCGACGCGACCGATATCGCGCCCTCGCTGACCTGGGGGACGAGCCCGGAAGACGTGGTGGCGATCACCGGCGTGGTGCCCGATCCCGACAGCTTCGCCGACCCCGCCAAGCGCGCCGCCGCGCGGAAATCGCTCGACTATATGGGCCTGACGCCGGGCACCGCGATGCAGGACGTGCCGGTCGAGCATGTCTTTATCGGCAGCTGCACCAACAGCCGGATCGAGGATCTGCGCGCCGCGGCCTCGGTCGCGAACGGCCGCCATGTCGCGGACGGCGTGCGCGCGCTGGTCGTGCCCGGATCGGGGCTGGTCAAGCGCCAGGCCGAGGCCGAAGGGCTCGACCGCATCTTCGTCGACGCCGGGTTCGAATGGCGCGAGCCGGGCTGTTCCATGTGCCTTGCGATGAATCCGGATAAAGTGCCGCCGGGCGAACGCTGCGCTTCCACTTCGAATCGGAATTTCGTAGGGCGTCAGGGGCCAGGAGCACGGACGCATCTGGTTTCACCCGCGATGGCGGCAGCAGCGGCTGTCACCGGGCGGTTGAGCGACGTCCGCGACCTGATGGGAGGGTCGAGACCATGAAGAAGGCGCTTGTGCTGCTGATCCTGGGCACCGTGCTGAGCGGCATCGCCGCTTATGCCGCGACGGCCAGGACGAAACCGGCCGACGGAACGATCGCGGTCCGGTAATGAAAGCGATCAGCCAGGTCTCCGGCCGCGCCTATCCATGGGGCGCGAAGAACATCGATACCGACGTCATCATCCCGGCGCACTGGCTTAAGACGGTGACGCGCGGGGGGCTCGGCAAGGGCGCGTTCGAGACGGTGCGCGCACAGCCGGGCAATATCTTCGACGATCCGCGCTATGCCGGCAGCCCGATCCTGATCGCAGGCGACAATTTCGGCTGCGGATCGAGCCGCGAGCATGCCGCCTGGGCGCTCGCCGACATGGGCATCGTCGCGGTGATCGCGCCGAGCTTCTCCGACATCTTCTCCGGCAATGCCTTCAAGAACGGCATCGTACCCGTGGTTCTACCGCAGGAAGCGGTCGACCGGCTGGTCGAGGTCGCGGCGACCGATCCGGTGACGATCGATCTCGAGACGATGACGGTCACCACGCCCTACCAGGATCGCTTTCCGTTCGAGCTCGACGCCTTCCGCCGCCAGTGCCTCATGGAGGGGCTGGACGAGATCGGGCTTACGCTGGCAAGGGATACCGCGATTTCGAAATACGAGTCCGGCGTCAACGAGCACCGGCCGTGGATGAGCGGAGGACGATCCTATGCGGGCACTGTTGTCGAAGGCGCCGGGCGGCCCTGACACCCTCGTCATCGACGAGATGCCGGATCCCGTGGCCGGGCCCGGCCAGGTGGTGGTCGCGGTCAAGGCCTGCTCGATCAACTATCCCGACGTCCTGATCATCGAGGACAAATATCAGTTCAAGCCGCCCCGGCCGTTCGCGCCGGGCAGCGAGATTTCCGGCGTGATCGACAGTGTCGGCGACGGCGTGACCGGCTGGGCGGTGGGCGACCGGGTGATCGCCACCACGGGATCGGGCGGCCTGGTCGAGAAGATCGCGGTCGATGCGGCACGGCTCTACCGCCTGCCCGAAGGCCGCAGTTTTGCCGAGGGTGCCTCGCTGCTGCTGACCTATGCCACCACCATCCATGCGCTGCTCGACCGCGGGCATCTGGTCGAGGGCAATACGTTGCTGGTGCTGGGGGCGGCCGGCGGCGTCGGGCTGGCCGCGATCGAGCTGGGCAAGGCGTTCGGCGCGCGCGTCGTGGCGGCGGTGTCGTCCGAGGAGAAGGCCGCGGTCGCCCGGGAAGCGGGCGCGGATGTCGCGCTGGTCTATCCCCGCGCGCCGTTCGACAAGGATCAATCCAGGGCGCTCGCCGAGCAGTTCAAGGCAGCGCTCGGCCCGGGCGGCGCCGATGTGATCTACGATCCGGTCGGCGGCGACTATGCCGAGCCGGCGCTGCGCTCGATCGCCTGGGAGGGGCGCTATCTGGTCGTCGGCTTCCCGGCGGGCATCCCCAAGCTGCCGCTCAACCTGACCCTGTTGAAGAGCTGCGACGTGTGCGGGGTGTTCTGGGGTGCCTTTGCCGCGCGCGACCCGAAGGCCAACCAGGCGCATATCGAGCGGCTGTTCCGCCTGTGGAAGGACGGCCGCATCGCGCCGCGCGTCACCGAGACCTTCGCGTTCGAGGATGGCGGCAAGGCGATCGCGAAGATGGCGGCGCGTGGGGCGATCGGGAAACTGGTGGTGACGGTGGCGGAGTGACGTTCCTCCCTTATTCCTCCCCGGCACGGGGAGGGGGACCACGAAGTGGTGGAGGGGCTTGGAGCGCGGAACGATCGCCCCGCGCTCCAAGCCCCTCCACCACCCGCTGAAGAAGCGGGCGGTCCCCCTCCCCGTTCCGGGGAGGATTTCACATGCCGTTGCGCGGTTGCGTCATGGCGGCCGCGCCCCTATCTCCGCGGTAATATTTGAGAGACCCAAGGGGACCGAGCAACCATGAGCACTTTCGACGATCGCGAGCGGGCCTTCGAAACCAAATATGCGCGCGACGAGGAAATGGCGTTCCGCATCACGGCGCGGCGCAACCGGCTGCTTGGCCAATGGGCCGCCGCCCAGATGAAGCTCACCCCGGAAGAGACCGACGCCTATGCCAAGGCAGTCGTGCAGGCCGATTTCGAGGAAGCGGGCGACGAGGACGTGATTCGCAAGCTGGTCAGCGACCTGAACGCCGCGGGTGTCGAGGTCGACGAGGGGGCGGTGCGCCGCGCGATCGAGGACCATACGATCGAGGCCCGCCGCCAGCTGATGCAGTCCGAATAAGATGGGGGCGGAATAATCCCATGGCGATGGCAGCCGAAGAGATCGAAGCGCTGATCACCGGGGGCATCCCCGATGCCAGGGTCGAGATCACCGATCTCGCCGGTGACGGCGATCATTATGCGGCGCGCGTGACGTCCGAGAGTTTCCGGGGCTTGCCCCGAATCAAGCAGCACCAGGCGGTCTATGCCGCGCTGGGCGGGCGGATGGGCGGCGTGCTTCACGCGCTTCAGCTCACCACCGCGGTTCCCGAGTAACAGGAGTAGAACCAGTGACCGATGACGCACAGGCCCGCATCGCCGAGATGGTCGCCAAGAGCGACGTTCTCCTTTTCATGAAGGGCAGCCCGCTCTTCCCGCAATGCGGCTTTTCCAGCCGCGCGGTCGCCATCCTCAACCACCTGAACGCCGAGTTCGACAGCGTCGACGTGCTGCAGGACCAGGGCGTGCGGCAGGGCATCAAGGCGTTTTCCGACTGGCCGACCATTCCGCAGCTCTATGTAAAGGGTGAGTTCGTCGGCGGCTCGGACATCATGATGGAGATGTACGAGAGCGGCGAGCTCGCGCAGCTTCTGGAAGATCAGGGCGTCACGTCGGGGAATTGAGGCTTCGAACGGTACCGAAAGGCCCCGCACCGGAAACCCGGTGCGGGGCCTTTTTTATTCGCCACCCTCCCCCCGTTCGGGCTGAGCTTGTCGAAGCCCTGCTCTTTTCTTCGACGGAAGAAAGAACAGCCCCCTTCGACTGCCTGCCAAGGCAGGCGCTCAGGACAGGCTTCGACAAGCTCAGGGCGAATGGGGAAAGACTGGCCAATGACGTCATGACCGCACGAACATTCAAGAGATATGGAGAAGCCGGGTAGGACGGACCGATACGAGATCGGGGGGAGTATCGGCCCGTCCTGCTGAAGCGATGAACGCTCGGCATGCCTCAGACTATGCAGTCGGCGTGCCAGTCCCGATGAAGGACGGACATCCGGGCATGGCGATGGTTAACGCCCCTGCCCGCGCCGCGCCGACTGTAAACCCTTCCGACAGTTCAACCGCCGATGGTGACGGCGACCTCGTACAGCCCGGGATGCGCGGTGCCGAGCGCGGCGTTGCGCGCGAAGAAATCGCTCGCCTTCAGCCGGGCCATCACCCGATCCTGCGCCGCCTGGTCGCGCACCTGGGCATAGTTCACCACCCGATTTCCTTCGAGCCCGCGGTGGATGCTGGCCGACATCCAGCCCTCCACGTCGCTGACCGATCGCGCGCCCTCGGCGAGCAGGGCGATCAGCGCCGCCTGGTTGGCGGGATCGCAGGTGAAGACGTTGATCTGGGTGATGACCCCGGTTCCGCTGGTAATGATCGGCATGTCGTTTCTCCGTACAGGCCTGTGGGGCACACCCCGACAGGCCGGGAACGCGGGTATCGCGTCCCTTCCTGTCGCGGGTTCCGCCTCGGCGGATACGGAGAGCGCTCCCGAAGGAGCGGTGGCCGGGCTTACCGATACCGGCCTGCTTCTTTTCGACCGGCACGGACTAGCAAATTGGCGCGGGCCGGTCCAGGAATCACGGCATGACGAACTCACGCTCCGGCGGCCGTATCCTGGTCGACCAGCTCGTCGCGCAAGGCTGCGACCGAATCTTCACCGTTCCCGGCGAGAGCTTCCTCGCCGTGCTCGACGCGCTGCACGATACGCCCGAGATCGACCTGGTGGTGTGCCGGCAGGAGGGCGGGGTCGCCTTCATGGCCTGCGCCGACGGCACCCTGACCGGGCGGCCGGGCGTCGCCTTCGTGACGCGCGGGCCGGGCGCGACCAACGCCTCGATCGGTGTCCATGTCGCGATGCAGGATTCGCAGCCGATGCTGCTGTTCATCGGCGATGTCGATCGCGGGACGAAGGACCGCGAGGCGTTTCAGGAGATCGATTTTCCGGCGATGTTCGGGCCCATCGCGAAATGGGCGGCGAAGATCGACGATGCCGCGCGCATCCCGGAATATGTCGCGCGGGCGTGGAGTATCGCGCTGTCGGGTCGGCCGGGGCCGGTGGTGCTGGCACTGCCCGAGGACATGTTGCTGGACGAGGTCGTCGCGGTGGATCGGTCGCGGATCGAGCGGCCCGCGCAGGCGGCTTCCAGTGACGCGGTCACGGCCGCGATCGATCTTCTCGCCGGGGCGAAGGCGCCCGTCGCCATTATCGGCGGCGCGGGCTGGGATGCCGCCGCGACGCGAGACTTCACGGCCTTTGCCGAACGCTCGAGCCTTCCCGTCGCCGCCGCGTTCCGCCGACAGGATGCGATCCCCAATGCCTCGTCGGCCTGGGCGGGCAATCTCGGCTATGGCCCCAGCCCGAAGCTGGTCGCGCGGATCAAGGCGGCCGATGTGCTGCTGGTCGTCGGACCGCGCCTCGGCGAGGCGACGACCGACGGTTATGCGCTGATCACCCCGGATCATCCCGGCCAGGTCCTGATCCATGTCCATCCCGACCCGGACGAGCTGAACAGCGCCTATCACGCCGATCTCGCGATCTGCGCGGGCATGGCGGAATTCTCGGCCGCGCTCGCCGCATCCAATGCCGCCCTGCCCGGCTTTGCCGGCACGGAAGCGCATGAGGAGTGGCTCGGCTGGTCCAACCCCGCCCCGCGCGACATCAAGCTCGATCTCGGCCCCTGTGTCGCGGCGATGCGCGATGCGCTGCCGGCCGACACCATCATCTGCAACGGCGCGGGCAATTATTCGGGCTGGTGGCATCGCTACTGGCGCTATGCCGGCCCCGGCTGCCAGCTGGCGCCGACCGCCGGCGCGATGGGTTATGGCGTGCCGGCCGCCACCGCCGCGGCACTACGGCATCCGGATCGCATGGTGGTGGCGCTGGCCGGCGATGGCTGCTTCCTGATGAACGGGCAGGAACTGGCGACCGCGGTCGGGCACGGCGCCGACATGCTGGTGCTGGTGATCGACAATGGCGGCTACGGCACGATCCGCATGCACCAGGAGCGCGAATATCCCGGGCGCATTTCCGGCACCGAGCTGCGCAACCCGGACTTTGCGGCACTCGGCCGGGCTTATGGCTGCTGGGCGGAGACGGTGGAGACGACCGAAGCCTTCGCCCCCGCGCTCGAACGCGCGATGGCGGAGACCGGGGTACGCCTGCTCCATCTGAAGACCGACCTGGAGGCAATCACGCCCGCCACGACGATCTCGGCGATCCGGAAGCGATAACCAGGATGGAAAAGGCCGCCCCGGTCACCCGGAGCGGCCTTCAAGACAATCGAAACGGATCGCGTCAGATATCGTCGCCGAGCGCGCCCTTGACCTTGCCGATCGTCTGCTGGGCCTTGCCCTTCACTTCCTGACCGGCGCCTTCATCGCGCGTGGCGGGGTTGTCGCTCTGCTGCTTGGCCTTGCCGATCGCTTCGTTGACGTTGCCTTTGATCTTGTCGACGAGTTCACCCATGTCCGTGCTCCTTGGTGTCCGCGGCGCCGAGGGCCGGCGCCAGCCACTCCCGGAACAAGAACGGTCGATCGGGCGCGCGGTTCCTGCGGCTCATCGCGTATCCGCCTCGCAATGTACTGAAAACAGAGGGGGAAGATGCCGCCGAGGCGTGCACCCTAGGGCGCGACCTTCTTCAGAAAGGCCATGACCGCCGCCCAGTTCGCCTCGGCGCCCTTGGGGTCTTTCGCCGCGATCAGCGTCGACGAGCCATGCACACCAGCGGCGGGTACATATTGCTCGGCGCGACCGCCGGGCACCGCCGCGGCGATCGCCTTCGCCTCGGCGATCTCCCCGGAATCACTGGACGAGGTGATGAAGACCGGGACGGCGACCCTGGCCGCCGCCGTCTTCACCAGCGCCTTGTCCGGGAAATATTCGCCGGGGGAGAAGGCCAGGATCGCCTTTACCTTGCCGGGATTCTCCGCAGCGAGCGGGAAGGCCAGCGAGGAAGAGTAGCTGCTGCCCCACAGGATGACCGGCAGCTTCGACTGGCTGGCGAAATCGAGCGCGGCCTGCAGGTCGGGCTTCGCCTCGAGATAGTCAGTGCTCTTGCCGAGCAACGCCACGGTCTCGTTATCGCCATAGAGCTTGCCGCCGGAGCGCTGGTCGATCGCGATGGCGGTATAGCCGGCGTCGCGCAGGCGCGGCGCGATCTCGGTATATTCGCCCTTGCTCGAGTCCGCCTGGTGGAACAGCAGAATCACGGCCCTGGGCTTAACCGCCGGGTAGCTGCGCGCGAAGATGGTGAGGTCGTCGGCGGCCTTGAAGGTCACCGGCGTCCAGGAATGCGCCTCCGAAGGGGGCACATTGTTGTATTTGGTCTCCGGCTTGTCGCACGACGACAGCGCGGTCGCCGCGAGCAGCATCAACCCGACACGCACCGACTTCATCAGATCAACCCCGCCAAAGGGCTCGACGGATCAGCATAGAGGCGCTTGCCCATGCGGCCGGCGAGATAGGCGAGCCGCCCCGCCTCGACCCCGGCCTTCATCGCCGCGGCCATCATGATCGGGTCCTTGGCTTCGGCGATGGCGGTGTTCATCAGCACGCCGTCGCAGCCGAGCTCCATCGCCGCCGCTGCGTCGGACGCCGTGCCGACGCCCGCGTCGACCAGCACGGGCACACCCGCGCCCTCGACGATCAGGCGGATCGTCACCTTGTTCTGGATGCCGAGCCCCGAACCGATCGGCGCGCCCAACGGCATGATCGCGACCGCGCCGGCATTTTCCAGCCGCTTCGCCGCGATGGGATCGTCGACGCAATAGACCATGGGCAGGAACCCCTCCTTCGCCAGGATCTCGGTCGCGCGCAGCGTCTCGACCATGTCGGGATAGAGCGTCCTGGCCTCGCCCAGCACTTCGAGCTTCACCAGGTCCCAGCCGCCCGCCTCGCGCGCCAGGCGCAGGGTGCGGATCGCCGATTCGGCATCGAAGCAGCCGGCGGTGTTGGGCAGATAGGTGACCTTTTTCGGGTCGATGAAGTCGGTCAGCATCGGCGCCTTGGGATCGGACACGTTGACGCGGCGTACCGCGACGGTGACGATCTCGGCGCCCGAGGCCTCGAGCGCGGCGGCGTTCTGGGCGAAATCCTTGTATTTGCCGGTGCCGACGATCAGCCGCGAGCGGAAGGTGCGGCCGGCCACCGTCCAGCTGTCGAGCGTCGGCGTGACGTCGCCGCCGCCGACGAAATGGACGATCTCCAGCTCGTCGCCATCCTCAACCATGACCTGGCCGAGCGTCGAGCGCGGCACCACCTCGAGGTTGCGCTCGACCGCGACCTTTTCGGGGATGAGGCCGAGATCGGCGGCGAGCTGCGCCAGGGTGAGGCCCGCGGCGACGCGGCGGTGTTCGCCGTTGACGCGGATCGAGACGGTGTGATCGGTGTGCATTGATCTTCCCTAGCCGTTCGCTTCGAGCGAAGTCGAGAAGCCCGTTCCCGCACCACTGTGTCTCGACTTCGCTCGACACGAACGGCTAAAGAAGGGCCGCCCGCGATATAGAGGGCGAGACGCTGCCCGCAACCGAAAGGCTCCTCCTTGGCCGATACGATCTTCGTCCTCAACGGTCCGAACATGAACCTGCTCGGGCTGCGCGAGCCGGAGATCTACGGCAGCGACACGCTCGACGACATCGCCGGGCAGCTCGAGGACCGGGCGCGGGAGCTCGACCTGAAGGTCGATGTGCGCCAGTCGAATCACGAGGGGCATCTGGTCGACTGGCTGCACGAGGCGCAGGCCGTCGGCGCCAGGGCAGTGATCCTCAATGCCGCCGCGTTCACCCACACTTCGGTCGCGATTCACGACGCGATCAAGTCGATCAAGACGCCCGTGATCGAAGTGCATCTTTCCAACCCCCACAAGCGCGAGGACTTCCGGCATTTGAGCTGGGTAGGTCGTGCCGCACGGGGAACCATCGCCGGCTTCGGCGCGCTTTCGTACCTGCTTGCGCTTGATGCCGCCGCCCGTCTCTGACAGGACGCCCCGCTTAATAGGGTTTTTGGCCCAATAAGGGAGATCATGGGTCGCATGGCCGAAGAAACGAATACCGATCCGATGCGGATCGATGTGGAGCTGGTCCGCCAGCTCGCGCAGATGCTCGACGAAACCCAGCTGACCGAGATCGAGGTCGAGGACGGCGGACGGCGCATCAGGATCGCGCGCAAGGCCGCCGCAGCGGCGCCAACGGCGCATTACGCGCCGGCGCCTGTCGCCGCACCCGTGGCATCCGCCGCCGCGCCGGTCGAGGCCCCAGCGGCCGTTCCTGCCGCGAACGCGGTCAAGTCGCCGATGGTCGGCACTGCCTATCTGTCGCCCGAGCCCGGTGCGGCCTCGTTCATCAGCGTCGGCAAGACGGTCAAGGCCGGCGATACGCTGCTGATCGTCGAGGCGATGAAGGTGATGAACCCGATCCTCGCGCCCAGTGCCGGCACCGTCCGCGCGATCCTGGTCGAGAGCGGCCAGCCGGTCGAGTTCGACCAGCCGCTCGTGGTCGTCGAGTAAGCCATAATGGCTGAAATCAAGAAGCTCCTGATCGCCAATCGCGGCGAAATAGCGCTGCGCATCCATCGTGCCTGCCATGAGATGGGCATCAAGACGGTCGCGGTGCACTCCACCGCCGATGCCGACGCGATGCATGTCCGGCTTGCCGACGAAGCGATCTGCATCGGCCCGCCGCCCGCGACCGAGAGCTATCTCAACGTCGCCAACATCATCTCGGCGGCCGAGATCAGCCATGCCGACGCGATCCATCCCGGTTACGGCTTCCTCTCCGAGAATGCCCGGTTCGCCGAGATCGTCGAAGCGCATGGCATCATCTTCGTCGGGCCCAAGCCCGAGCATATCGTCACCATGGGCGACAAGGTGGAGGCGAAGCGCACCGCGGGGGCGCTCGGCCTGCCGCTCGTCCCCGGTTCGGACGGCGCGATCGGCGACGTGGTCGAGGCCAAGGCGATCGCGCGGGAGATCGGCTATCCGGTGATCATCAAGGCCGCTTCCGGCGGCGGCGGGCGCGGCATGAAGGTGTGCGCGTCCGAGGATCAGCTCGAAACGCTGATGATGCAGGCGGGCAGCGAAGCCAAGGCGGCGTTCGGCGACGCGACCGTCTACATGGAAAAATATCTCGGCAACCCGCGCCACATCGAGTTCCAGGTGTTCGGCGACGGCCAGGGCAATGCCATCCATCTCGGCGAGCGCGACTGCTCGCTGCAGCGCCGCCACCAGAAGGTGCTGGAGGAGGCCCCCTCCCCCGTGCTCGGCGCCGAGGATCGCGAGCGCATGGGCGGGATCGTGTCCAAGGCGATGTCCGACATGGGCTATCGCGGCGCGGGCACGATCGAGTTCCTGTGGGAAGACGGCGAGTTCTACTTCATCGAGATGAACACAAGGCTTCAGGTCGAGCATCCGGTGACCGAGATGATCACCGGTCTGGACCTGGTGCGCGAGCAGATCCGCATCGCCGAGGGGCATCCGCTGACGCTGCGCCAGCAGGACGTGGTGTTCCGCGGCCATGCCATCGAATGCCGCATCAATGCCGAGGACCCGCGGACCTTCGCGCCTTCGCCCGGGCTGGTGAAGCAATATCATGCGCCGGGCGGCATGAACGTGCGGGTCGATAGCGGGCTCTACGCCGGCTACCGCGTGCCGCCTTATTATGATTCGATGATCGCCAAGCTGATCGTCTACGGCACCACCCGCCAGGGCGCGATCCGCCGCCTGCGCCGGGCGCTGGAGGAGTTCGTGATCGAGGGCATGAAGACGACCATTCCGCTGCATCAGGCATTGATCGAGGACCCGGATTTCCAGGCGGGGGATTATACGATCAAGTGGCTCGAGGAATGGCTGGCGCGGCAGGAGGATTGAGTTGTGGAGAGACCTTCTCCCCTTGTGGGAGAAGGTGGCGCGTAGCGCCGGATGAGGGGGAGTGAGGTTCGGGACACAGGCGAGTGTCCCCCTCACCCTTCCCAAGCTTCGCTTGGGCCCAGCATCGGGTCGGTCATGCCCCCGGCATGACCTGAACAGCGCGGGGCGCTGTTCACCCAATGCTCCTCATCCCACAGGGGGAGAGGGAAATATGTTCATCGGTCATTACAGTGCAGCGTTCGTGGCGGCGACCTCGCCGAAGGCGCCGCGGCTGGGCACCTTGTTCGTCGCGGCGCAGCTCGTCGATCTCGCCTTCTTCTCCTTCGTGCTGCTCGGCGTGGAGCATATGCGGCTCGTCCCCGGCATCACCGCGATGAACCCGATGGACCTGTACAACATGCCCTGGACTCACAGCCTCATCGGCGCGCTGGCCTGGTCAGCGGGGTTCGCGCTGCTGATCCGGCTGTGGATGCGGAGCAATGCGGCAGCGCTGATCGGCGGGGCGGTGGTGTTCTCGCACTGGCTGATCGACCTGTTGGTCCACCGGCCCGATCTGACGCTCGCGGGCGGGCCGCCGCCGTTCGGGCTGGGCCTGTGGAATTATCCGGCGATCGAGATGCCGCTCGAACTGATCCTCGCATATGGCACGCTTGCCTGGTTCACCCGCAGGACGCGCGGGCCGTGGATGCCGGTCGCGGCGCTGGCCGTGGCGATGGCCGCGTTCCAGGCGTTCAACTGGTTCGGGCCGGAGCCGGCGACGATCGTCGATCCGCCGCCGCCATCGCTCGCCATTCTCGGACTCCTTGCCTATGTGCTGCTCGCGCTGCTCGCCTGGTGGGTGAGCCTGACGAGACAGTTGAAGGTTGGGAGTTGAGAGTTGAAGGCGACGATCTGGCATAATCCGCGCTGTTCCAAGTCGCGCGAGACCCTGGCGATCCTGCAGGAGGCGCCCGGCGTCGAGGTCGAGGTGATCGAGTATCTCAAGACCCCGCCGACCCGCGAGAAGCTCGCCGCGCTGTACGAACGCGCCGGCATGACCCCGCGCCAGGGCCTGCGCATGGCCGAGGATGCGGCGCGCGGCCTCAAATATGCCGAGGGCGACGCGATCCTCGACGCGATGATGGTCGATCCGATCCTGATCGAGCGGCCGCTCGTCGAGACCGAAAAGGGTGTCCGGCTCGGCCGGCCGCCGGAGAAGGTACGCGAGATTCTCTGAGGGATGCGCGTGCGCGGCCCCGATCGAGAGGTTGTGCGATCATTTGCGGATGCCGACGACGAGCTTCACCGTGCGTGAATGCTCGAGCGTGTCGAGATTGCGTCCGCGATCATAGCCGAGCCCGATCGACAGATTGTCCGACGGCGCGAAGGTCAGGCGAAGCCCGAGCCGTTGGGCATCCCCGAGCCCGCGCTCCAGATTCTCGCGCAGCGCATAGGTGCCGGCCAGCGACAGGATATCCGCGTTCGCCAGCTTCAGGCGCAGCTGGGCGGCAGCATCGAACCCCAGCCGCGTATAATGCGGTGCGCCTGTCAGATCGGTCTTGCGGCCGATATCGCTGAAGCCCGCATGATCGCCGACGCCGGTCAGCTTCCACGAGAAGTCGACGCCGCCGCCCAGCGGCGCGGCGATAAGATTGCCAGGGATGGGAAAGCGCGGTGTCCATTGGGCGGCGACGGACCAGCCCGAGGAGTCGAAGCGCGTATCGGTGAGATAGCGCACGCTCAGCGCATAGAAGTGATTGGCGGTGGTCTTCCCGCGGGTTTGCACGACACCGCCGAGTTGCAGACCGAGATTGAGATTGTCGACCTTTGCCGTCGCGGCATCGCTCGCCTTCTCATATTCGAGCTGCGTGAAGACAAGCGGACGAATGCGCGCCATCACCTTGCTGCGCCCCGCGTCATACGCCTTTCTACCGATCGACCGGTCGCCAAAGCCGATGCCGAGCGTGCCGTAGAATGAATAGGTGTCAGTGTCCGCATCCTCGTCGCGCAGATAGGCGAACTCCGCGAACGGGCGGTCGGTAAGCTTTGCCGCCGCGAAATCGGTCGGCTCCTTGGCGATCAGCAACTGCCCGACACCCCCGCCATCGGAGGGCGGCGGCGTGTGCTCGGCCGACGGGATGCACAGGAAGCGGTAGTTCGCGTCGCTCCGATCGAAAATGTCGGCAAGCACGGCCGCGGTGTCAGCCGCGCCGAGCGGACCGCCGCTGCGCGCCTGCACCTCGATGCCACCATAGGCGAGCGGCAGGAAGCGTCCGGCCCCCTCCTCCGTCGGCGCAGTCCAGCCGCCGACCGTGCGGCTGACCAGCAGATACGCTCCCCGGTCATCGCCTTTGCCGGCGATGAAGAGCGGCGCCAGCACGCTCCCCGGTTGCGCCAGCAGCGGCGCAACGTTCTTGAAGGTCACCACATCGCTCGACAGCAACGCCTCGTACAGCGCCGCGGCCTTGATCTCACCCCGCCTGTCGCCGGTGGGCGTGCAATGCTTCGCGATCAGCGGGGCGAGGTTGTCGATGAGGTTCCGGTCCGGCCTCTCGGCCCCCGGGCGTGCCTGCGCGGCGGGAGAGGCGGCGATCGCCAGCCCCGTGGCGGCGGCGAGCAGCGCGCGGTTCACAGATATTTCCCATTGGCCAGCACCTGGTCGCGCACCCAGGCGGCGAGGGAGAGATAGGATTCCTTGCCGAGTTCGGTCATTTCCGCGTCGCTGCCGCTGGCAAGCGAGACGAAGATTCCGAGATCGTGGATCACATCCTGCACGCAGCTCAGCAGGACCCGCACCTTGTCCGCATCGTCGAACGCATCCGCGACCGTGTCGGTCAGCGAAGGTTCCTCGGCGGGCACGCGCAGCACGCCGTCGATCACGCAGGTCTCCGCCTGCGCCTGCGAGAAGTCGGCAACGCCGCCGCCCGTGTCCCGCGCCGCCGTGAGCGCATGCAGCGCCTCCATCGCCGCGGCGGCGGGCGCGTGCGGATAGCAGGTGGCGGCGAAGTCATAGTCGAGCGTGTCGATATCCGCGCCGCCCGGGATCGGATGGTGATCCCGCGTCAGCGCGCCGGGGATCTGGTAGCACATGATCGAATTGCTGTCCGCGCGGGGCGTGCCGAGCAGGGAGCCATCCTCGATCGGCGTGAGGACCTGCGCGATCACTTCCTCGCGCGACCAGCCCTGCGTCGCCATATAATAGGCGATGGCCTTTTCCCGGTCGATCTTCTCGACCAGTTCGCGGCGCATATGTTCGTGCGGGAAACCCAGGGTATGGCCGGTCTCGTGCCGGACGACGCGAATGAACTCACTTTCCGGCGTGTTCATGGTGAAGCCCTCGAGATTCATCGTGGGCTTGTCGGCGTCGATCAGCAGGACATCGGTGCCGAGATAGGACCAATAGCCACCATCCTCGCCGCCGCCGCGCGCAATGCGGACCTGGGCCTCGCCGCTGGTCTCGGTGAAGGCGACGTTGGCGCTCGTCCCCCATGCGTTCATGTGCGCGAGGATGCGCCGGCGCAGCACCGGCTCGGGATTGTCGAGAAATCCGACGGTCAGCCGCACCCCGTTGGTCTTCCATTTCCGCTCGACGAGAATTGAAAGCGACGCGCGGTCGAGGTAGTGCGTGGGGAGCAGTCGCTTGAAGCGCGTGACGGGAGAATAGTTGCGCAGATTGATCTCGACGGCCTTGATCAGCGCACCGTCGATCGACGCTTCGGGCAGGCGCTTGGGCGTGCAGGTATGAACGGTCATGACGCACTCCTGTGGTAAGAAGTTGGGATGCCGACGACGCGCCGGCGGACAGGACTATTTCCTGGGCGGCTCGGCCGGCGCGAGGGCATTGCCTTGTGCACCGCTGGCGGGCGTGCATTTCGCGGTGCACTCCGCAGGCCCGGGCTTGCCGACGACCGCGCCGCTGGCGACCGCGGCGATGGAAAGGAACAGAATCGAGCCGATCAGCAAGGCAAGCGCAGGCCCCGCCTTGGACAGGCTCTCGCTCAGCGACGTCAGCGCCTTGACGAGGTCAGTGAGTTCGCCGACGCTCACCGGGGTGAGCCCCTGGGCTTTGACGGCCATCTGCCTGGCCGGTTCGGACGGCCTTGCGGTTTGCGCCTTCACACTCAACCAGAGAAACAGCGCGAAACACAGGCCGCCCATCACCAATGCGGTGATCGTGACAATGGCTTGCATGATCTTCCTCCTTCGCGATCCGGGTCGATCGCAACGAGGAGACAGTCCTCCCATCAGGGTCCGGGCAGCGTGAAATTCCTGTTCGCCGAGCGTGAAAAAGGGAATTCGCGCCGAAACGGTTCAGAATGTCCCGATCACGCGCCAGCCGCCTGCAAGATGGCCTCCAGCATCTGGCGATGCTCGGGTCGGCGCATTTGCCGCGCGAGCGCCAGTCCCGGACCATTCACCAGCGTGGCGGCAAGCGTGCGGGCCTCTTCCTGCCTGCCGAGCAAGTGGGCGCTCACGCACAGGCCGAGCGCCGTCGGCGGAAAGCCCGGCGTCGCACGGTCCGCCTCGACGAAGAAGTGATAGGCGTCCTCGATCGTGCCGCGCTGGAGCGCCGCGAAGCCGATGCCCGACAGCGTCTGCCCAAGCGCGCCGGTCGCCGGATTGATCCGCAGCGCCAGTTCGAACCGCTCGGAAGCGCGCTCGGCATCGCCGCGCAGCACGTCCACCCAGCCGCCCCAGAACAGCGTCGGCTGGTGCGCCGGCAGCAGATGCAGCGCCTTGGCGACGATCCGATCGGCCATCTCCAGGTCGCCGCCGATATTCATCAGCGTGCCCGCGCAATAGCCCAGCGCCTCCACATTCTCCGCCCCGAAGCGCATCGCGGCCTGATAATTGCTGATCGCCCGGCGCAGCGTCGCCTCGCGGTCCGGCGAATAGTTCATGAGATAGGCGATGCTGCAACAATAGGCGGCGAGCGAGGTGGCCCAAGGGCAGGTCGGATCGTCATTGACCAGCTGCAAGGTCAGGTCGAGCGCCTCGGCGATCGCCTCCTTCTCCCAGCTACGGAACAGGGCATTGGCGCGCCAATAACGTTCATAGTCTCCGGAGATCGGGCCAGTCAGGCGCAGGCTGCGCTGGCGTTCGGCATGATCCACCTTGGTCCATATCTGCGGTGCGATCTTTCCGGCGATCGCCTGCTGGAAGGTGAAACTGGCGTCGATCCGGCCGATAAAGGTGTCCGACCAGAATTGCTCGCCGTTCAGCCCGTCGATCAGCGATGCGAGCACGCGCAGATTGTCGCCGTCGCTCAATATCGTGCCGTCGAGCAGATAGCGCACGCCCAGTCGGCTGGCGATCTCGGGGCGCGACCGCCCCTCCTCCGCCAGGAGGCGCGAAGCGTTGCTGGAGACGATGAAAAGTTGCGGAAAACCACTCAGGCACACGCTGATCTCACCTGCCAGCCCGATGCCGAGCCAGGCCTGGGGATCGGGGCCGAGCACGGTAAAGGGGAGGACGGCAACCGACGGCTTGGGCGGTGGCAACGGCCGCGTACCCAATGCCAGGGTCTCGCGCGCGGTCGGCACGGCGCCGCCGAAGATCTCGTCGGCGCTGGGCAGCGGCTCGGCAGGCTCGGGCAGCGCCAGTTCGATCATGTCGCGCACGCGCTCGCGCTCCTCGCGCAGCCAGTCCTCGAACTCGTCGCAATCCGGCAGATCGATGCCTTCCAGGAAATCGCCACCGAAGCGGGTGCGGGCATCGGGCGCGCTCACGCCGAGCGCGAACACGTCGACTTCCAGCCGGTCGATCGCCAGCGCCACCCGTTTGGTCTCGCAGATCAGCAGATCGCTCGCGCCATGATCGGACAGCACCCTGCGCAGATTGGAGAGTTCGCGGCGCAGGCTGTCCTGTGCCTGTTTGGGCGCGCGAGCCCCCCACAACATCGCCTCCAGCTTGCGGCGGGCGCGCACGCCGCCCGACGAAACGACGACGATCGCAATGAGCGCGGCGGCTTTCTGGCTGCTGATCTCGATGCGGCTGCCATCGGGCGCAAAAAGCCCGAAGGGCCCCACCAGATTGAGCCGATAGCGCTGCATCCCCAATTCCCCGCCCCCACGGCCGATGCCGGAACCCGTTACGCAGCGACGCCCGTTTCACGCTTTTCGGACTCTGCGCCGCTTAAAGCCCCCGGCAACGAGTGAATCCTTTCCTAACGCCAAAGAGGGGCAACCGAAATGCGAATCGCGGCAATCATCTCCGTCCCGGTTCTTTTGGGGGGGTGCGTCCATCTGGGCGCACGACCGATGCAGTTTCGCTGCGGCGACATGCTCAGCGGCAACATCGAGAGCTATCAATCCACGCCGCTCTTCGCGGAACTGCAGCGTGACGCCGGATATGACGAATGCCCAAACGGGTCGGACGGCAAGCCGGATTGTAGCGGAATCCGGTCCTTCCAGATCGATGGCAGCGGGAACGATCCGATCATCGAGGCGCTCAAGGGCTGGGAGGACCGGCGGGCCAGTATCCTGTCGGACAAGCGCGCTGCGCCGCTGGAATTGCCAGTGCTCATGCTCTCCGGCGGCGGCAGCTGGGGCGCGTTCGGGGCCGGTTATCTGAACCAGCTCGGCAAGCGGGACTGGGCGGTGGTGACCGGCGTGAGCACGGGGGCGCTGCAGGGGCTGTTCATCGCCGCCAACGACTATGCGGGCCTGGAGGCCGCCTATCGCATCAAGGACGAGAGCGAGCTGTCGAAGAAGAACGGTCTGCTCCGCATGCTGTCGCGTGGATCCGAAAACGATATCACGCCGCTCCGGGCGAAGGTCATGGCCTATCTGCTCCCGTCGGATGGCTCGGAATCGCCGTTGCTGCGCATCGCCCGCCCCGACAGCCCCGCCCTGTCGGTTGCGACGGTCGAAGCGCGCAGCGGTGACCTGAAGGTAGTGCACATCACCCGGCTGGTGCGCCAGGCAATCGCCACCAACCAGCCGCTGTCCCGCGTGGCCGAATGCGTCGCCGGCGCCGCGATCGCGTCAAGCTCCATCCCGGTGCGGCTCACGCCCGTGCAGATCGACGGGCATAGCTACACCGATGGCGGCGTGCGCAGTTCGGTGTTCGATACCGGCATCGGCGAGCGGATGACGAAGTTCCTGGCACGCCCCGATGCCCGCGACCGGCCGCACCTCTATGTGATCCGCAACGGCCCGACGATCGTCTTCCGCGACGCCGATGACAAGGACCATCCCGGCATCGCCGAAGTCGATGCAAGGCCGGATATCCTGCGCCTGGGCCTGCGCGGCTATTCGACGATCGTGAACCAGAACGAGCTGATGTCGATCGCGAGCCTGCGCATCAACTATCCGAAGGGGCCGATCAGCGTGATCTCGGCCGACGGCTTCAACGCGCCGCGCCCCAAGCCGGGCGACATCTCGCACCCGGCCGGCGAAGTGCCAGTGATTCCCCCTTCCTGCGGCCCCCGCCCGGCCGCGCTGTTCGACAAGACCTTCATGAACTGCCTGGCCGATTGGGGGCGGTTCAAGGCCAGGTACGGGCCTGACTTCATTGCGCTGTCCGAGCTGGAGATGAAGCACCTGCCCGCCACCCCCGGTGGCCGCTGAACCGATCCGTGAAGGAGCAAGCGATGCCCAAGATCACCTATGAGTCCAATGTGGACTGGTCGAACTTCCACTATACGCTGGGCGTACCGACGCCGCAAAACCCCGTTCCGCACCTCCAGATCAGGAGCCTGGCCCATATCGATGCGAGCGATGTGACGATGCCATCTGGGCTGGCCCGCTTCGCGGCGACCGGGGCTGTATTGTTCGACTATCTGGCCAAACTCGAAGCGCAGAATCCCGCACCTCCGACCGGCTTCGCCGCCGGCACCACCGGCAAATGCTGGAGCTTCGCGCCGTTGATCGGCACGCCTGACGCACAGCTCGATGCGCTTGGCCTCAAGGGGACCGAGATGCTCGCCGACGACGAACGCGACCCGCGCTGCCGGTCGGCCGCCGATTTCGTGGCGCTGACCAGCGGGGGGACGACGTTGCGCGACCTCGCCGACTGGGCGGAAAGCAGGAACCGCACGATCCACACCAGCGGTACCTTTTTATGGCCCAGCGTCGCCGGATCGATCGGCACGTCGAGCCATGGCTCACGGCTCGGCTTTGGCGGTATCCAGAATATGGTGCTGGGTCTCCACCTTATCGTCGGCAGCGGCGAGCATGTGTGGATCGAGCCGGCGTCAGCGCCGCTGCTGAGCGCCCAGGGTCTGGCCAGGCTGGCGATCAACGGCAAACCGCCCAGGCTGGTGCGGGACGATGATCGTTTCGAGGATGCGCTGGTCCATCTCGGCGCGATGGGAATCGTCAACGGTATGGCCCTGGAGCTGACGACCAACGACCATTTCACGGTGATGCGGCGCGTCGACATCCTGCAGCCCGCGTTGCTGACAAGCATCGCCGCCGGCGACTTCACCGCCATGGCCCAGCACCTCGGCTGCAAGGCGGCGCCGCTGTTCTACGAGGTCACGATCAATCCGCACGCGTTGTTCGACGATGTGTCCACACACACCATGTATTTCCGCACCAGCCGCGCCGCGTTCGTCTCGGAATCCGCCAACATCCAGCATCCGGACCTGGTGCTCATGGAACTCGGCGATCTGCTCGTCAACGCGGTGGCAAACGCACCGGCCACCATTCCGATGGGCTTCGCCACCAAGGCCGCCGGCACCGTCCCGGCCTGGGTTTTCTCGCTCCTCATCAACGCGCCGTCGGCCTTCGCCCGGTATCTCGGCATGCAGCATTACGACATGATCAATGGCGACTTCGATCCGGACGGCGCAGACGCACCGGGACCGTTTCGCTGGAGCCAGATGCATGACGGGGAAATCACGGGCGACCGGCCG
Source organism: Sphingomonas sp. P2_B6 (assembly GCF_056404755.1). NCBI lineage: Bacteria > Pseudomonadati > Pseudomonadota > Alphaproteobacteria > Sphingomonadales > Sphingomonadaceae > Sphingomonas > Sphingomonas sp. P2_B6. The sequence continues at coordinate 37,817 of NZ_JBFUDK010000012.1, read as the reverse complement.
GGCGCGCTGTACAATGCCTCCTTCGCCGTCCCGCTCGAGCAACTTGCGCAGGTGCTGCCGCTGCTCTGCGCTGCCGTAAGGGATTTGCCTCCGTCGTTCGTGTTCACCGTGCGTTTCGTCGAAAAGGCATGCGGCACGCTCGCCTTCACTCGCTTCGAGAAGAATGCGGTGATCGAGATCGACGGCCTGTCGCCGCTGATCTGCGCGATGGCCCATGCGACAGTCAAACCGACCTTGTCCTACGCCGCGGACCTGAAGGCCGCCCTCGAACTGCTCGCCGACACGCTGCCGCAAGGTGCCAAACTGGTGCGCGACACGCTGGACGGCAACCACATCCCCTATTCGATGCACTGGGCCAAGCGGGGCGAGCTCGACAAGAACAAGGTCTATGCCGATTATGGCCACCCACAGCTAAAGGACTCACTGATCCGCCAGTGGCGCGATACGCGAGACACGTTGCTCACCCCGTTCGGCAAGCGCGTGTTCCGCAACCGGGCGGTTGTCGACTATGGCCTGCTCGATCCCTGAACGGGCCAAGGCGCCGAGAGCAAGGCGAGCCGCGCCAGGAGTTTCAGCCAGGGCGGGATTCCGCTCGACCAGGCAAGCGTGGATCGCTCAGCCTCGCGCCCTGGGGGGCGCCGCCCGCCCGCCATTCCATGCGCCACGAAGCGCCGGTGTCCGCCGTCTTGCGAAAGCCGATGCGGCGATAGAGGTGGATGGCGCGGCTCATCTTGTCGACGTGCAGGCTGACGCTGCGCCCGCCCTCCGCCGCGGCACGCTGCACCGCGGCGAGAAGCCCGGCGCCGAGACCCTGGCCGCGCCATTCGGGCAGGACGCTGATATCGACCAGGCGCAGATCGGGGCGCCCCGCCGCCTCGGTCCGCCAGAGGTCGATGCGGCCGATGGGCCGATCCCCGGCGAGCACGACGAGACGCTGCCCGCCCAGCATATGGTGCGCGTCGAAATGGCGGCACTGGAGATCGAACTGGCTACTCAGGAAAAGCGCGGCGGACAGCGGATCGAGCCCGGCAGCCGCCACTTCCTCGGCCCGGGTGCTGCGGTAGAGGTCGCGCAGGAACGCCAGATCCTCCGGCTGCCGCAGCCTGAGGCCGATCCCGCGCGCCTGCCACTCGGCCGACAGCGCCAACCACGGGCCACTCGGCCCCACCCGTCCGGCCCCGATCAATCGGGGCGCGGCGGGTAGGTCCCGTCGTTGCAGATATAATAGGCCATGACGAGATAGGGCTGGATGTTCGGGTGCGGATCCGTGCCCAACTGCACATTGCCATAGCCCACCGAAACCTTCACGCCAAACGCCGTATCGTTGGTCGCCGGTGGAATATCATAGGCTTTGATGGTCTGGCCCGCAGCCGTCAGCGGCCGGCTCAGGAACGACGTCCCGACCAACGACGGCGGCGTGCCGGTCGTCTGCGCGACGCCCGTCATGCCCGCTATCCCCGCGCTCGACACCTTGGCGGTGACGACATGGGTATGGGCCGGCGCCTCGTTGAAGACCAGCGTTACGGTCTCCTGCCCCAATGTCCCGGCAAAGGTATAGGGCGTGCCCGTCTTCGCGGTTCCGAAGCTCAGCGGGATGCGGCCGTTCAGATTGGGCACGTTGAAATAGGTCTTGTTGTCGCCGCCGAACCTCGACCCCAGCAGACTGTAGAGCGCCTGATTCTGCATCAGACCGACCTGCTGACCGCTGCAGACAATCCACCCGATCGGGGCATAGCCGAAAGGAAACATGCGAATTTCGCCAATGAAAGCATCAGCCATAAAAATCTCCTGTGGTCAGGATCACGAGTTGAAGTCGGGATAGGTGCCGTTCACGGCCATCACATAGGACAGCACGAGACTTGGCTGCACATTGAGGTGCGGCTGATTGCTCCCGCCATTCGTGATCACGCTCCCCGGGGCGAGAGTCACCATCGTGCCGGCCTGGGATTCGTTACAATAATAGAAATCCGATCCGACATTGGCCGGCGCATTGTTCGACGCGGGTATCATGGCGGTCGCCGTGCTGTTCAGCGCCGATATCGTGTGTGTATGCGGCGGCACCGTCGCCAGGGTCAGCGTCACCAGTTCCGCCCCGGCGGACTGCCCGAGCGCATAATTGGTACCGCCGCCCGTGGTCTGGCCCTTGTGGACGGGACTGCGGCCGCGCAAATCGGGGATACCGAAGGTCGAGACTCCGTCGCCGCCATAGGTCGTGCCAAGGAGCGAAAATAATGCCTGATACTGCGAAATGCCGAGCAGGCGACCGTCACAGGGCAGAAAATTGACCGGCGCAAATTGATCGAACGCCAGAAGGCGAATTTCGCCCAGGAAATAATCCGACATATATTCCTCCGCTTGATGGGGAGCACAATCAATTGCGCGCCGGCCAGAGGCCGCGCGTGGCGATGCAGATCTGCACCGCGAGAATCGGCTGCCGATTTTCATGCGCCCCGCCGCCGCCTACCGAAGAAAAGGTCGAAGGGTGCAGCGGCAGCCAGCTGGGGTCGTTGGGATTCCCGGGCGTCAGCGCATAGAGATTGAAGGGCTGAATTCCCGTATTGCTGGCGAGCGCCTCCCCGATATAGTTGTTGGCGGGGCCGCTCGCTGTCGTCGTCGTGGACTGTGATGCAACGACGACATGGACATGCGGCGGGGTTTGAGTCGCCGTCAGCGTCACGCCTTCCGCGCCCCCGGTCTTCCCGAGCTGATAATTGGTCGGACCGGCGTTCGATTGGCCCTGTGCAACGGCGACGCGGCCCCGCAAATCGGGCAGCGCGAAATTGACCTTGCCGTCCCCGCCATAAGTGTTGTGAATGAGCGCAAAGAGCGCCTGATATTGCGTTATGGTCAGGATCTGGCCCTCGCACGGTAGCCACCCGACGGGCGTTTTTCCGAACGCGAACAGCCGCAATTCACCAACAAAATTTTCAGACATCCACTCCCTCCCACCGATTATCCTCTGGCGATTTCAACCGCACGTAACTTCACAACCTTGGCGCGCCACATCTTTTACAACAAGAAATGGTGCAATTTGTTCAGGAAGTCCGTTTTTAATCACTGCGAACAGAACAGATTTGATAACGGCTGCCATCATCAAATGCGACTATTGCCCGCCCCATTACGGGTGGGGCAGGTTCTTGAGATGAACCGGAAGCTGCGGTAAGTCCGATGAGACATAGGGAGATAAACAAGCTTGCCGCGGCGCGACGAGCTTCGTAAATCCCCGGCGGTCCGTTACGGCAACTAATTGATATGACGGGAGTGATGATGACCGAACAGTGCAATACCGACGCTCTTGTGGGCCAGCGCGCGGCCGATGCCCCGCCGGCCCTTTGGGTCGCCCCGCTCCAGTGCGTGACGGTCTTTTCGGTCGCGGAATTCACCGAAGGTGGGGCGTTTCCTCCCAACGACGACGGTAACGGCACCTGGACGACATCCTGAACAGCCAGAGATAAGCCGGCACCTGGATCACTCTCCAGGCCACGACATCTTCGGCACGTCTTGCCGGGACTTTCGATGGAGAGCCGAAGATCCGTCGTATTGGGATTTTACTTCGTCCTTTACGTCAAGATGATCTTTCAATCCAGCCAGTCGAGACGCGCGACATCTTTCGGAGATGGCGCATTTCTGGTACGACGACGCTCTCCCGATCATCGGCCTCGCGATTGGCGGGAGGCCTGCACGGTGCCGCCCACCATGACCTTGCAGGGCCGACCATGACCCGCGCGCCATCGACACGGCCCGCATGACGGAATTCCGCGGCTATCTCGCCTTCGAGCGGGAAGAAGGCTCACCGGACGATCGAGCGCGGGCGGGCGCGGCGTTCCTCGCGGCCGGTGTCGGGCCGCCGCGCGCCTGGTTTGACGAGCATGCGGCGCTGGCGCTCGCTCAGCGGATCGTGACCGAGGAAGATCGCGGAGAACGCCAGCCGATCGAGGACCCGGCGGGGCGCGTCATCCTGTTCAATGGCTATCTGTTCGACCCTTCCGGGATGAGCGCGGCCCTTGGCCTGCCGCCGCGATCGCCCGATTCCCGGATCGCCGCGGCGTGGATCGAGCGATATGGTTTCGACGAACTGCACCGGCTGAAGGGCGACTATGCCTTCGCGCTATGGGATCCGAACCGGCGGCAGATGCACCTGGTGGTGGCGCCGATGGCGATCCGGGTCGTCTATTGGCATGCGCGGCCCAAAGGCTTCTGGTTCGCCACCACCTTGAGCGCGCTCCACCAGTTCCCGAGCGTTCCCCGGCAGCTCGATCCGTTGCAGCTGGCGCTTCACTTCACCGCTCACGTCGCCGATCCGGCGGATACGCTCTACCAGCAGATCCGGTTGCTGCCGCCGGGAACGCATCTGACGGCCGATGCCCGAGGCGTGCGGGAACGGGCCTTTTGGCGCCCCGACCCCAGCCGCCGCCTGACCTTGCCGACACCGCAGGCTTATGTCGAGGCGGCACGCGAGCGCCTGGACCAGGCAGTGCGGCGCCAGCTGCGCGGCGCGAGGACGCCGGGCGTGCTCGCCTCCGGCGGGCTCGACAGCGCGGCGGTCGCAGCCACGGCAGCGCGCCTGATCGCGCCGGCGACGCTCCAGACCTATACCGCCGAGCCGCCGCCGGGACATGCGCTCGAAAGCACCCAGGGCCGTTATGATCGCGAGCGGCCGCATGTCGAGGCGCTCGCCGCGCGCTACCCGAATCTCGACGCCCGTTTCTGCCATTCGACCGAGCCCGCGTCGTTCGAGGAGGACCCGACCGCCCTGTTCGTCGCCGGGGGGCGCATGCAGTTCATCGCCAATCACATCGGCTGGTTCGACGCGGCCTATCGCGCCGCTCGAAACGACGGGCATGTCGCGCTGCTGACCGGTGCGATGGGCAATATGACGCTGAGCTTCGATGGCCTGCGCGGGCTGGGCGACTATGCGCGGGCCGGGCGGCTGGACAAGCTCTTCCAGCTCCTGCCCGGCGCGGCACGGTTCCGGCAGCAATCCGTGTGGACCATGATCAAGGCTCATGTCCTGGCGCCCTCCCTGCCCCCTGCCGTGCGCGACGGGCTGTGGCGCCGGCGGCATCCCGGCGAGCGCCCTTGGGCAAGCTATGCCGCGATCCGCGCCACGTTTGCAGCGGAGATCGATCTGGAGGCCATGCTGCGCGCCTCGAAGGTGGACGCGCATTATCAGATCAGCCCCGACAGTCGGAAATTGGCGGCGCATTTCCTGCAGACGCAGCGGATCCGCATTCTCGAGACGCTCGGCACGCTGAGAGCCCTGTACGGTTTCGAGTTGCGCGACCCCCTGGCCGACCCCGATCTCGTCGATTTCTGCCTGGCGATCCCGCGCGACCAATATCTCCTGGGCGGGGAACCGCGCAGCCTCGCCCGGCGCACGCTGGCCGACCGGCTGCCGCCCGCCCTGATCGCCGAACGGCGCCATGGCCAGCAGAACCCGGAATGGTTCGCCCGCCTGTCCGTCCAGCGCGCGCGTTTCGCCGACGAGATCGACCGGTTGAGCCATGTGCCGCTCGCCGCCGAGATGCTGGATCTGCCGCGGCTGAAGCAGTTGATCGACACCTGGCCCGCCGATGCCGCCGCGGCGGCGGCCCGGCGCTTCGACTATGAGCATCTGATACCGCGCGCGATCCAGACCGGCCGCTTCATCCGCTGGGCCGAGGGCAGCAATCAATAGGCCGGGCGATAGCCGAGGCGGCGCATGACCGGTCCGTGATCGGCCTCGATCCGCGCGACCTGGTGCGGTGTCAGCCGGTCGCGCCAGCCCTGCACCCGGCCTTCGCCGAAAAACGCCCGCCCTTCCCATTCAGTGAAGCCTTTTTCCGCCTCCTGTGCGCGCAGCGTGTCGAGCGTGGTGGCCGCGATCGCCAGCCGCGCGGCCCGGGGATCGAGCGGCAGGGCCAGAGCGGCGAGGATCCCGGCCAAAGCGCTCTCCGGATCGGCGCGCAATGCTTCGTACCGAACGATATGCGCCGGGAAGGGCCGCGGCGCGCACCAATCCTCGACATTCTCGCTCCAGCTGCCCCAATGATCGAACAGCTGCGGTCGCAGGCGATGGCGCGACCGCTCCATCCGCTGGCCGGGCGTGCCCATCACCGCGATGGCGGCATCGACGCTCACGTCCAGATGCCGCGCCAGCGACAGCGCCACGTCGCGCGGATCGCGCACCAGATAGATCGCGCCCGATGTCAGGTCGGCGGGGAACAGGCTGGCGATCCCCGCAAGCGGCCTCCGCATTTCATGAGTCTTGAAAAAGACCGGCGGCGTCTCGGCCCGCGCCCAGGCGCGCAGCGCGGCAAGGCGCCAGGCCAGAATCTCGTCCTCGGTCAAATCCGCCGACGCGATGCCGATATCCTCGTCGAACTGCGCGCGATCCTTGCCCCGCCGGCCGGCCAGCGCGATCGCATTGATGTCGACCGCCTCGCCCCCCGCCAGACAGGATTGCAGCAGCAGCCGCAGCCAGGTGTTGCCCGATTTCGGGTAGGAAGCGAGCCAGTAGATGCCCGTCATGGCGGCGAGGAGTTCAGCGCGGCGAGGATCGAGTCGACCAGGCGCGGGAGATCGGCGAGATCGTCGCCGCGCGTCGCCTCGACCACCGGGGCGGCTTCCACCAGCCGGGCCATGCCCCTGAACATCAGCGCCTGCTGGCCGAGCCCGAGCCCCAGCTTCCAGCGGTGCACGAGATCATAGCGTCGCAAGGCCTCCAGCCCGCTCAACCGCCGGAGGCGCGGTGGCCCGGACGCGTGGTTGGCGCGCAGGAACAGGGTGCAGACGGGCGATAGCGGATCGGGCTGGAAGCCGGTTTCGCCAAGGGGGATATGGTATTTCTCCAGCTCCTCCCGGCTGCGTTCCAGGCCGTCGGTGGCAATGGCGAGATGATCGGCCGAATCCCGCCACAGCTTCAGGCGCGGAAAGGCGGGACGGATTTTCGGTCCGTCCGGCCCGTCCAGGTCAAGCGCGCAGAGATCGTCGCCGAGCAGCCGATAGCCCCGCTGGACGAAGGCGGCGGCGAGCGTCGATTTCCCCGCGCCGGAATTCCCCGACAGCAGCAGGACGTGGCCATGGATATCGACCGCGCTGGCGTGAAGCGGCACCAGCCCGCGCTGAAAGCAGAGGATGGCGAGCACCGACCCGAGCAGGAACACGCGGATATCGGGCGCCTCCAGCGGCAGCACCGGCTGGATGATCACCCGCCGCCCGGCCTCGACCCAATAATCCGCCACCGCCGGAATCGTCACGCGCACGCCGGCCGGCAGGACCTGCACGGCGGGGCTGAAAACCGGCTGTTCCGGATCGAGCGGCGGCACCGCGCCGATCTCCACGGCAAGGTCCGGGTCGCGGGCATCGCCCCGCCACGGCAGCAGATCGGGAAGCGGCAGGGCGCTTCGCACGCGCCAGCCGAAAAGACCGTAATCGTTCATGCGCTCCGGCAGCTTTCGCCCCCCGCGCGGAAAGCGGGAGAAATATCGACGGTGGGACATTTTATCCGACCATGAATGCCGGACGATTCCTATACTGTGCCGATGGCAGGTCCGAAAGGGTTCGACACGATGATGGCAATGGACAGGGTGGTCGTGCGCAAGGACGGGATCCTCGATGCGCAGCTCGGCGCGGAAACCGTGCTGATGAGCGCCGACAATGATCAATATTACGCCCTGACCGCGACCAGCCGCGATATCTGGCATCGGCTGGAAACCCCGACCCGCGTCGGCGATCTCTGCCAGGCGCTCGCTGAGGCCTATGGCGTACCGGTCGATACGGTGGAGCCCGACACGCTGGCGTTTCTCGACTTTCTCGATGCGGAGAGGTTGCTGGACTGAAGCCAGGACCGCAGTTGCTCTGTGGGCGTTGCCGTCTTGATAGCGCCCCGCGACGCCTGCAAAGTCGGTCGTGACCGACAATGCGGGAGCCGTTCTTGAACGACCGTATCGCCAGCCTTTCGGAGCGCGAGCGAGAGGCGTTGCGGCTCCTGTTCGCTGGCCACAACGCCAAGTCGGCCGCCAATGCCCTCGGGCTTTCAGTGCACACGGTGAACGAACCCCTGCGGGAGGCACGGCGCAAGCTCGGGGTGTCGAGCAGCCGCGAGGCGGCGCGCCTGTTGTGCGCGACCGATGCGGAAGTCCCCAAATTCCTTGGGCACAAGGATATCGGGGTTGGCGACGGGATCGCCGCCATGGCTGTTCGCCGTCGGGACGCGATGCGGACCGCAGGCGGCAACCGCCTGCTCCTCTATGCAGGTGGAGCACTACTGATGATATTCCTGACTCTGTCCTCGATCATGTTCTGGGTCTCGGCACCCGACCAGAAGAACGAAGGCCCGGTCCCCGCCGCTGCACCCAGGGTCGTCGCGACCTATCCGGCGCGGGATAGCACGATCCCGTCCGGGTCGCTCACGCTCTCGGTCACGTTCGACCAGGCGATGCGCGACGGGAGCTATTCCTTCGTTCAGATGTCGGAGGAGACCTATCCGACATGCGAGCCGCGCCCTCAGGTTTCAGCGGACCGGCGGACCTTCACGCTCCGTTGCACGACCTTGCCGGGCCGGAAGTACGAAATCTGGTTCAACCGGGCGCCCTATATGAACTTCAGGTCCGTGGCGGGCACGCCCGCCCAGCCCTTCCAGCTGCTGTTCAGGACGCGCTGACGAAGGGGTCGGTCGCCGTCGCATAATGCGCCATCGCCATGGTGGTGAGCTGGGCGTTCACGCGGATGCAGCTCGAAAAGGTGCTGGCGTCAGTGACCAGCACATTCGCCGTGCCGTGGACGCGGCACTCCAGGTCGACCACGCCCTTTTCCGGATCGGCATTGCGCGCGTTGCCGCCCTGGGGATGCGAGCTGGACAAAGTGACGTCGTCCGCCTCGCCGATATGGCGATCGAAGAACGCATCCACGTCCTCGCCCCGGTGCAGGGTCTGGCCGCGGGCGAGGGCTGGATAGACTTCGGTCGCGCCGGCGGCGAAATGCACCTTGGCCAGCGTGCCGAGCGCACGGCGGAGCAGGGGTAGCTCGACATCGGCGCGGAGCTTGAAGTGGAGCGAGCCGCCGATCAGCCGGCCCTGGCGGTCGGCGGGGAAGAGGATGCCCGCCGAGGCGAGCTTGTTGTAGTTGAGCATCCGTTTCGCATGGCGGCCGAACCAGCCGGGCATCAGGGTCGACATGCTCATCGGCGGCTGGAAATGCGATTCGAGCAGGAAGTCGCCGCGATCGACATAGGTCGCCATCTGGTCCTCGTCCCAGGCACGGACCTGGCCGGGCATCAGCGCCACCACCGGGCAGGCGATGTTGAGCGAGATGCCCTCCCCCGTGCCCTCGATGCCGCTCTTGTCGAGGATCCGGCTCGACGCCATCGTACCGGCGGCGACGACCACGCCTTTCTTCGCCGCGATGGTGCGGCGGCTGCCATCGGGAAGCAGGACCTCCACGCCGGTCGCGACGCGGCGCCCGTCGAGGCCGGGATCGCCCCAGACGATCTTCTCGACCCGGGTCTCGGGCAGGATGCGGGCGCCCGAGCGGCGGGCGTCGATCAGGAAGGACTGGGCCATGCCCTGCTTGCGGCCGTAAGGGCAGCCGGTGTTGCAATAGCCGCAATAGGCGCAGTCCGCCTTGAGGCTGCGCGGACCATAATTCTTGCTGAACCAGAGCGCGGGGGCAGCGGTGTCCATCGGGTCGCTGCTGGCACCGGCGTGGGTGGCCCAGCCGTTCAGCAGATGCGTGCCGTTGTTGCGGCCGGCCTTCGGATCGATCGGTTCGATGCCGAGCCGGGTCTCGACCGCGCGATAGGATTCCTCGAACCGCGCGACGTCGACCGGCGCGCCGAGCGCGGCCCAGGTGGCGAACACGTCGTTCGCATGCGGGTGCGTGAGGCCGTCCTGCTTCACGCGCAGCGCGATGCCGTTGTTGATGACGGTCGAGCCACCGACACAGTGGCCCTGGAAGACGACGATGTCATGGTCGCGGCTGGTCTGGACGCCGCCGTCGACGAACAGGCGCGCGGTCATGCGGCGCTCCTCATGGGTGATCGCGCCCGAGGGGAAATGCGGGCCGGCTTCGATCACCAGTACATCGTGATGGCGGGCGAGATTGGCGGCGGAGACGGCGCCGCCGGCACCCGAGCCGATGACGATGACCTCGGCCGAGGCCGGCGCCTCGGCGGGATCGAGCACGTCGTCATGGCCGAGGTCGCGGCCGGGAAAGGGCGTGATCGCCACCTCGCCCAGCCCGCGCTTGCGCTGGTGGGGAAGCTCGAAGCCGATCGCCTGGAAGACCGGATTGGCGTCATTGTCGGCCTCCGCCGCGCCGATCCAGTGGCCGTAATAGCCGGCATAGATGATGCCCCGGATGCGGGCGAGATCCTGCATGAGGTTGTTGCGGCTGCGCTGGAGCCGATTCGCCACGCGCCGCTTGCGCCAGGCCGGACCCATCAACAGGAAGAAGGGGCCGCCCATCAACAGGCAGATCAGATAAAGGGTGAAGCCGATCTCGCGCGGCTTGCCCCCTTCGACCATGCCGAACTGATGCTGGAGATTGGCGACGACGCGTTCGGGCGGGATCTTCATGTCGACGCCGTGGAACAGCGCCTCGGTCAACGCCTTGAGGATGACCGCCTGCAGCGGATTGAACGGTTCGCGCATCGCCGATTGCCCCCTTGGTCCCGGTCGTGACGCTAGCGGAGCGATATTGCAGCGGCGAGGGGGATGCGTCGGAAGTGCGACCGAATGGTTTTCCGCTTCGGCCGGAGAAGCGGTGCTGTGACGACTGCGCCCTGTCGCTGCGCGCACGTCCCGCTGAAGCCCACGAGCATGGACTGAATCGCCCCCGAGATCGTCGCCTGCCGACGATCGGTGACCTCTGGCGCGAATACCGGGGTGGTCGACGTCAGCGCACTGAAATCGTCGGAATTCACGCCGGCGCGCCCATCGCGGACCTGGGCGGACACATTCTCGGGCTCGAAAAACCTCGCGGCAGCGTCATGGCATCGACATGCCGACGGACTGCGTAAGCTGTCCATATTCGCGATCACGCGTCGCGTACTGCTTGCTGGCGTATCAAGATTTTGGCATGCTCCAGCCATGGAAACTGAGAAATTACCGTTCTGCAGTCAGCCTTGGACCACTCTATACGTCCAATGGGATGGTCAAGTAACCAGGCCTTGCATTCGTGGGCCTCAGAATATGGGCTCGCTCGATTCCATCTCCGACATACGGAGTTTGTGGAACGGCGCCTCCTTTCAGAGCGTAAGGGATTCGGTGGCACAGGGCAGCCGATTAAATGCCGCCTGCCGCTCATGCTTTTCTTCGCCGACACGCACAATAGATCATTTGAATAGCTTTGGGCGTAATATTGGCGGAGATTTTGGTTTTGATAAAGTTGCGAATTATTATGACGTTTATGATTCGTGGTCTGGCGGCGTCGTTAATCCCAACACGGGCCCCATAGTCATTGTTATGGATATGAGCTCAAAGTGTCATATTCGTTGCCAGAAATGCTTTGTTTATCATTCCGATATGCAATACGGCCTCGGCCATATGCCCGACTCCGTTTTCGACAAGGTCAAGCCCCTATTTAGAACCGCACTTGAGGTTATCGGCCATGAGAATGGCGAATGCATGCTACACAAACGGTTCATCGAAATGGTTCGCGAAATCAAGGCGAACGGATGTCGCTTTATGTTCAATACCACCGGGCAGCTAATTACTCCGGAGCGCGCTGCTGAACTTGTCGACCTCGGCGTTGACAAGATCATGCTTTCAATTGATGCAACCGAGCCGGATACCTACGCGTATTTACACAAAGGTGGAACGATAGAAAAGACGATGCTGGGCATCCAAGCCATTAATGAAGAGAAAGCCAGACTCGGGGTTAACATGCCTCGTCTGGGCTGGTATTTCGTGGCCTGCAAGTCCAATATTGATCAGCTTGTAGCCGCCGCACGATTAGCGGTGGAATTGGGTTTTGGCATGATGTTTGTTACTCACCTAAATAAGCCAACGGGAGAGCAGTGGCGCAGCTATTTTGACTTTTATCGAAGTGAAAGTCTGTTTAGCGACCCTGTGACCCAGCAACAGTTTGTCGACGCCGTCAATGAGGCCCGGTCAATCGCCGAAGGAGCCGGGCTTGAGTTCTTCTCTGGCTCTGCCGACGCGTAGGGCAGCCCAGCTACGAACCTCAAGGCTGATGATTCGTGGAAGACGCATCGAGCCACCTCATCTCCCTCATAGATAGCAGCCCCAGCGAGCCGTCGGGCTTTGCCCCGTAAGTTAAGCCGTAACCCGGCTCTCCCGTGACACCACGCAATTTTGCCGTTTCGATAGCTGTTGCTCCTATCGACGCCCCTAGCCCCTGCCGCCCTCCCCCGCTAAAGCCCGCGGGCATGAGCCAGATCACCCCCGAGATCGTCGCCCAGCATGGGCTTTCCGTGGAAGAATATGAGCGCGTGCTGCACGCCATGGGGCGCGAGCCGAACCTGACCGAGCTTGGCATCTTCTCGGTGATGTGGTCCGAGCATTGCTCGTACAAATCCAGCCGCATCCATCTGAAGAAGCTGCCGACCACCGGCCCGCAGGTGATCTGCGGCCCGGGCGAGAATGCGGGCGTGATCGATATCGGCGACGGGCAAGCGGCGATCTTCAAGATGGAGAGCCACAACCACCCATCGTACATCGAGCCTTATCAGGGCGCGGCGACCGGCGTCGGCGGCATATTGCGCGACGTGTTTACCATGGGCGCGCGGCCGGTGGCGAATCTCAACGCGCTGCGCTTCGGCCGGCCCGATCATCCCAAGATGCGCCACCTGATCGCCGGCGTCGTCCATGGCATCGGCGGCTACGGCAATTGCGTCGGCGTGCCGACGGTCGGCGGCGAAGTGAATTTCCACCGCGCCTATGACGGCAACATCCTGGTCAATGCGATGACGGTGGGCGTCGCCGAGCAGGACAAGATCTTCTATTCGGCCGCTTCCGGCATCGGCAATCCGATCGTCTATGTCGGCTCCAAGACCGGGCGCGACGGCATTCACGGCGCGACCATGGCCTCGGCTGATTTCTCCGAGGATTCGGAGGAGAAGCGCCCGACGGTGCAGGTCGGCGACCCGTTCACCGAGAAGCTGCTGATCGAGGCGTGCCTGGAGCTGATGGCGTCGGATGCGATCGTGGCGATCCAGGACATGGGCGCGGCGGGCCTCACTTCCTCCTCGGTCGAAATGGCGTCCAAGGGCGGGGTCGGCATCGAGCTGGTGATGGACGCGGTGCCGCAGCGCGAGACCGGCATGACGCCGTACGAGATGATGCTGAGCGAGAGCCAGGAGCGCATGCTGATGGTGCTCAAGCCCGGCCGTGAAGCGTTCGCCGAGGCGATCTTCCACAAATGGGAGCTGGATTTCGCGGTCATCGGCCATGTCACCGACACCGGGCGGATGGTGCTGAAATGGCAGGGCGAGACCGTCGCCGACATTCCGCTCGGGCCGCTCGCCGACGAAGCGCCGGCTTATGACCGGCCTTGGGTGAAGACCCCGCCGGCGGCGCCGTTGACCAACGTGCCCGACACGAACGATATCGCGGCCGATCTGCTGAAGCTGATGGGCTCGCCGGATGTCGCCAGCCGGCGCTGGATCTGGGAGCAGTACGACCACATGGTCGGCGCCGACACGGTGCAACGCCCGGGCGGCGATGCCGCGGTGGTGCGCGTGCATGGGACGAGCAAGGGGCTGGCGATCACCACGGATTGTACCCCGCGCTATTGCTATGCCGATCCCTATGAGGGCGGGAAGCAGGCGATCGCCGAGGCGTATCGCAACCTCTCGGCGGTCGGCGCGAAGCCGCTCGCCACGACCGACTGCATGAATTTCGGCAACCCGCAGCGGCCCGAGATCATGGGCCAGTTCGTCGGCTGCATCGAGGGCATGGCCGAGGCGTGCGCCGCGCTCGACTTCCCGATCGTGAGCGGCAATGTCTCGCTCTACAATGAGACCAAGAATGACGACGGTACCGGGAGCGCGATCCTTCCCACTCCGGCGATCGGCGGCGTCGGACTGCTCGAGGACTGGTCGAAATCGGCGACGATCGCGTTCAAGGGCACGGGCGACGTGATCCTGCTGGTCGGCACGCGGCGCGGGCATCTCGGCCAGTCCTTGTGGCTGCGCGACGTGCATGGCCGCGAAGAGGGCCCGCCGCCGCCGGTCGATCTCGCCGCTGAGCGCCGGAACGGCGAGTTCGTGCGGGCGCATATCGCCTCGGGCGCGTTCACCGCGGTGCACGACGTGTCCGACGGCGGCGTCGCGGTGGCGATCGCGGAGATGGCGCTGGCGAGCGGCATCGGCGCGATGCTGCATGCCCCCCTGCCCTGTGGCGTCGCCTGCTCGTTGTTCGGCGAAGACCAGGGGCTGTATGTCGTGACGGTCGCCGACCATGCGCTGCTCGACACGCTGGCGGGCGCCGGTGCCGCGGGGATCGAGGTCGAGCGGATCGGGCGGACCATTGCCGGCCGGCTGATCTTCGAGTTGCCCGACGACGACCATGTCGTGACCCTGGCCGATCTGCGCGCGGCGCATGAGGGTTTCTTCCCGACCCTGATGGGCGATACGATCGTCTGAGCCCTTGGCGGAGACCGGCCCGGATCGGTCCGAAAATGCGTCAGCTCGGCATGGACCTTGGCCGTTGCGGCCGGTAGCTTCCCCCACCGCACATGTGCAAACCGGGGGGACTGCATGACGACGACGGAAGAGGCAGCCGCGTTCGCCGGACCGCGCAGGATTGCGACGCTCGACGTGATCCGCGGGGTCGCGGTGATGGGCATCCTGATCATGAACATCGTGGCGTTCGCGATGCCCGAGGTCGCCTATATGAACCCGGCGGCCTTTGGCGGGCATAGGGGCGCCGATCTGGCCGTGTGGGCGTTCAACTTCGTGCTGGTCGACGGCAAGATGCGCGGCCTGTTCTCCTTCCTGTTCGGCGCCTCGACCCTGCTGGTGATCGACCTGGCGACGGCCAAGGGGACCAGCCCGGCCAGGGTGCATTTCTCGCGGATGTTCTGGCTGTTCCTGTTCGGCGAGGCGCATCTGATCCTGCTCTGGTGGGGCGACATCCTCCACCATTATGCGCTGATCGGCTGCATCGCCTATCTGTTCCGCAAGGCCGCGCCGTACAAGCTGGTGTCGATCGCGATCCTCCTGCTGCTGGTCGAGTTCGCGCTGATTTCCTCCGTGACGGCTAGCGTGCGCGCGAGCGAGATCGCGATGCAGGCGCCCAAACCAAGCGCCGAGGCCGTGCGCCAATATCAGGAGTTCCAGCGCGGATTCGGCGCGCCGACGCCCGAGGTGCTGGCGAAGGACCTGGCGCTGCATCGCGGCCCCTGGCCGGCACTGATGGCGCACCGGCTGGCCAAGGCGCTGACGACGACTTTGCAGACCGCCGCCTTTGTCGGGGCGGAGACGCTGGCGTATATGCTGCTGGGCATGGCGTGCCTCAAAGCGGGGATGCTGACCGGAGCGTGGGACCGAAGGCGGTATCTGCGCTGGATCGCGATCGGCTTCGGGACTGGTGTGCCCGCCTATATGGCGCTTGCCTGGTACGTGGCCTCGCGCAATTTCGCGCTATTCCCGCTAGTGCTCGGCGCGCTGGCATTGCCCACGCTGTTCCGGCCGCTGATGATCATCGGCTGGGCCTGCCTGATCGTGCTGCTGGCGCAGCGCGGCGGCGCCATCGTCACGCGGATCGGCGCGGCGGGGCGCATGGCCTTTTCCAATTATCTCGGCACCAGCATCGTCTGCACCACCCTGTTCTACGGCTATGGGCTCGGCTGGTACGGGCATTTGTCGCGGGCGCAGCTCTATCCGGTGGTGATCGCGGTGTGGGTGCTGATGCTGCTCTGGTCGAAGCCCTGGCTCGCCCGCTTCCGATTCGGTCCGCTCGAATGGCTGTGGCGATCGCTGGCGCGGATGCGGTTTCAGCCCATGCGCGGGGCGGCCGGGGACAATTAGTCTTCTGCGACTGATGCGCAAAAGCGCTTGCGACTGGTTCGCATTAGCCCTAGATCAGGGTCAGGCGAGGGAGCACCCATGGTCGTTTGTATCTGTAATGCGATTCGTGAGCAGGATGTGCGCGAGGCAGCGCGCGGCGGCGCAAAAAGTGCCTGCCAGGCCTATCGGACGCTCGGCCGCCAGCCGAAATGCGGCCAGTGCGTGCCGTTCGCGCGAGCCATTATCGACGAGGAACGTGCGGCTGCGTAGCGTTCGCAGGCATAGAAAACCGCGGATTTCCGCCATTTTTCGCCTGTTCGGAGTCCCTGTTCTGCGTTAGGTTACGCAGGCATTACGGAGACACGACATGAAGGGCGACCCCAAGGTCATCGACTATCTGAACGAGGCGCTCAAGAACGAGCTGACCGCGATCAACCAATATTGGCTGCACTACCGGCTGTTCGATCACTGGGGCGTGCGCAAGCTGGCCGAGTTCGAGAAGCACGAATCGATCGACGAGATGAAGCATGCCGACATGCTGTCGGAGCGCATCCTGTTCCTCGATGGCCTGCCCAATTTCCAGCTGCTCGGGCGCCTGCGCATCGGCGAGACG
This sequence comes from Sphingomonas sp. P2_B6, assembly GCF_056404755.1. Classification (NCBI taxonomy): domain Bacteria; kingdom Pseudomonadati; phylum Pseudomonadota; class Alphaproteobacteria; order Sphingomonadales; family Sphingomonadaceae; genus Sphingomonas; species Sphingomonas sp. P2_B6. The sequence continues at coordinate 21,252 of NZ_JBFUDK010000012.1, read as the reverse complement.
GTCGAGGAAGTGCTGAAGGCCGATCTCGCGCTGGAGATGGAGGCCCTTCCGCTGCTGCGCGACGCGATCGAGCATTCCGAAAAGGTCCGCGACTATGTCAGCCGCGACCTGTTCCGCCGCATCCTCGACAGCGAGGAAGAGCATGTCGATACGCTGGAGCGCCAGTTCGAGATGATCGAGCGCATGGGCATCGCCAATTATGTGCAGCTGCAGAGCAAATCCGCGGATGAGGATGGGTGAGGCGGAAACGCCTGACGTGAAATAACCGTCACCCCGGACTTGTTCCGGGGTCCATCGGGCAACAAGCGTTATGGTAGCGGATCCAGCCCGAACCCCACCGCAAGGTCGTTCCATGCCGGATTGTCGCGCTCGATCAGGTTGATCCGCCAGTCGCGCGGCCATTTCTTGATGGTTTTCTCGCGCGCGATCGCGCCGTCCATCGTGTCGCCGACCTCGAACCAGACGAGGCGCTTGATATTATAGCGTTTGGTGAACCCATCGAACATGCCGTCGCGATGTTGCTGGATGCGGCCGACCAGGTTCGAGGTTACCCCCGTATAGACGCGACCGTAAAAGCCGCTGGCCAAGATATAGACGCAAGGCTGCCGTTCTCTCACGAGCGACATCTATCGCCGAAACATGGATGCCGGAACAAGTCCGGCATGACGGAGGATCGAGACCCAGCCTTTTTACCGCGCCGCGTCGTTCGACAGGCCGTAGAAATCCAGCGTCTGGGGCGTGACCCAGCCGTAGGAATAATTCAGCAGGAAGATGCCGAACAGGATGGTCGCGACGATCGTCACCCGCAGCGCCGTGCGGCCCACGCGGAATTCATGGGGCGCGCTTTCGGCCTGGCCGGGCACGCGCTCGGTTCCTGCCTCGTCCGCCGTCCTGACCCCGAAGGGCAGGACGAGGAAGACCGACAAGGCCCAGAACAGGAAGTAGATCGCGAGCATCGACGGCCAGCGCATCGGATCAGGCCTCGATCAGCAAGACGTCGACAATGGGCTTCTTGCCGGTCCACCGCGTCGCGACGCGGCGGGCCGACAGGCGAATATCCTCGCGCAGCCGGTCGCGGTCGCGGCCGCCCTTGCGGGTCGCCTCGATGACCGCGTCGATCGCTTCGTCGAGGAAGGGATCACGATCCTCCTCGACCGGGATGCCCTGAAGCCGGACCTGGGGCTGGCCGATCATCTTGCCGCCGCGATCGATCGCCACCGCGACCGACATCTGGCCGAACAGGCCCAGCTTGCGGCGTTCGTTGATCGTCGCGCCGTCACCCGGCAGGATCACGTCGCCGTCGAGCACCAGCCGGCCGACATGGGCATGGCCGAGCTTCTCGGGCACGCCGGGCGCGAGCCGGACGATATCGCCATTGGTCTGCACCAGCGCGCGCGGAATACCCTCGGACAGACCGAAACGCGCCTGCTCCATCAGATGGCGCATCTCGCCGTGCACCGGCATCAGGATCTCGGGGCGGATCCAGCGATACATCGCGGCCAGCTCGGGCCGGCCGGGATGGCCCGAGACATGGACATGCGCCTGGCGCTCCGTGATCATCTCGATACCCTTGGTGGCGAGCTGGTTCTGGATACGGCCGATGGCGACTTCGTTGCCCGGAATCTGCTTCGACGAGAAGACGACGGTGTCGCCCGCATCGAGGCTGATCGGATGCGTGCCGGCGGCGACGCGGGCCAGCGCGGCGCGCTCCTCGCCCTGCCCGCCGGTGGCGACGATCAGCACCTTGTTGCGCGGCAGGCGCATCGCCGCATCGGGATCGACCGTCTCCGGGAAATCCTTGAGATAGCCGGTCGCGCGCGCGACCTTCAGGATGCGGTCGAGCGAGCGGCCAGCGACGCAGAGCTTGCGCCCCGTCTCGCGTGCGACCTGGCCAAGCGTGTGCAGCCGTGCGGCGTTGGAGGCGAAGGTGGTGACGAGCACGCGGCCCTTGGCCTTGGCGATCACGTCGGCCAGGCCGACGCGGACCTCGGCCTCGGAGCCCGAAGGCTCGGGATTGAAGACGTTGGTCGAATCGCAGACGAGCGCGAGCACGCCCTCGTCGCCGATCACCTCGAGCTGCTCTGGCGTGGCCGGCTGGCCGAGCACGGGGGCAGTATCGAGTTTCCAGTCGCCGGTGTGGAAGATGCGGCCGTACGGCGTGTCGATCAGCAGCGCGTTGGCTTCGGGGATCGAGTGCGACATCGGCACGAAGTTCACGCCGAACGGGCCGATATCGACGCGCTGGCCGGGCTTCACGATGTTGAGGCGGACGCGATCGGCGTTACCCTCTTCCTCGAGCTTGCCGTGGATCAGGCCGGCGGTGAAGGGCGTCGCGTAGAGCGGCACGCCCAGATCCTCGGCGAGGTAAGGCAGCGCACCGATATGGTCCTCATGACCATGGGTGAGCACGATGCCGACGAGATTGTCGATCTGTTCCTCGATAAAGGCGAGATCGGGCAGGATCACATCGATCCCGGGATATTGGGGGTCGGCAAAGGTGATGCCGCAATCGACCATCAGCCACTTGCCGCGGCAGCCATAGAGATTGACGTTCATGCCGATCTCCCCCGACCCACCAAGGGCCAGGAAGAGGAGTTCGTTATTGGGAGTCACTTAGTTTTTGTTCTTTCTTGTCGTGGAGTCCACGCGAGTGCGGGGACGTACTGGATGCGCGGTCAGCGCTGAATAATATCGCGATGGAGATGGCGGTAACGCCACGGGACCCCTTGCCGGGATCGCACATCAGACCCTTATATGGGCGCGATCCCACAACATCGCCAGCCCCTGAATGGTGAGGTCGGGTTCGATCACGTCGAAAACGTCGGTCTGCTTCTCGAAAAGCGTGGCGAGACCGCCGGTCGCGATGACCTTTACCGGCCGCCCGACCTCCGCCTTGATGCGCGAGACCAGCCCCTCGATCATCGCGATATAGCCCCAATAGATGCCGATATGCATCTGGCTGACCGTGTCGCGGCCGATGACGCTGGTGTTGGCCGGCGCCTCGATCGCGATGCGCGGCAGCTTGGCGGCGGCGGTGACAAGGGCGTCGAGCGACAGGTTGATGCCGGGCGCGATGATGCCGCCCTTGTACGCGCCGCGAAAGTCCGAAAAGTCGAAGGTGGTCGCGGTGCCGAAATCGATCGTGATCAGATCACCGGCATGGAGCGCATGCGCCGCGATCATGTTGACGGCGCGGTCGGCGCCAACGGCGTGCGGTTCTTCCACGTCGAGCTGCATGCCCCATTCGACCGGGGGCTGGCCGGCGATCAGCGGCTCGCCGCCGAAATATTTGCGGGCGAGCGTCTGGAGATTGTGCAGCGCGCGCGGGACGACGGTGGCGATGATGACGCCGGTGACGGCGCTTCGGTCATAGCCTTCGAGCGTGAGCAACTGGCTGAGCCAGACTGCATATTCGTCGGCGGTGCGGCGCGGGTCGGTCGCGATGCGCCAGCGCGCCTTGATCGTGCCGCTATCGACAAGTGCGAAGACCACATTGGTATTGCCGGCATCGATCGCGAGCAGCATGCGAACCTCAATCCCTTCCGTTCGTGTCGAGCGAAGTCGAGACACATTTGCCTGGCGCCAAGCCCTGTTTCTCGACTTCGCTCGAAACGAACGGAGTCATATCAGATCAGGAAGACGTCGGCGGCGTGAATGACACGGCTCGATCCGTCCGCCAAGCGCAGGATGAGCGCGCCCTCCGCGTTCAGGCCCTGAAACAGGCCGTCGATCGCGCTGCCGTCGGGCAGGCGTGCGGTAAGCGCGGTGCCGGGCTGATATCCCCGTTCCAGCCAGCGGGTGCGGATCGGGGCAAGGCCTTCGACGCGCCAAATGCCGAGCCAGCGTTCGAACGCGTCGGCAAGGGTTTCGAGGAAGTCGGCGGGATCGGGCTCCACGCCGTGCGCCGCGAGGCTGGTGGCGGCGCGTTCGAGATCGGTCGGGTGGTGCGCGAGGTTGACCCCCATGCCGATGACCACCGCATCATCAGCGCGTTCGAGCAGGATACCGGAGAGCTTCGCCCCATCGAGCAGCAGGTCGTTGGGCCATTTGATCGCCAGCCCACCGACCCCCACCGTTCCCGCGCGAAGGCGGGGGTCCAGAGCCACAAGCGACGCGCTCTGCGACTCTGCCCCCCCGCCTTCGCGGGGGAACAGGGAAGGAAGGTAGGCGCGAACGACCTCCTCCAGCGCCACAGCGGCCACCAGGGCCAGCGTGGCCGCCTGTGGATCGTGTGGGCGCAGGCGGACCAGCGTGCTCGCGTAGAGATTGCCTTCGGGCGAGGACCAGGCCCTGCCCTGCCGCCCTCGGCCGCCGGTCTGGCGCTCGGCGCGAAGCCAGAGCCCCTCGACGGCCCCGCTGCCGGCGAGCATCAGCATGTCGGCGTTGGTCGACCCCGTCTCCGCGACGGTACGGATGCTATGCGTCAGAACAACGCCTTGGCAGCGGCCGCAGCCCAGGCACCGAGGCACGGGATGGCGAGATAGCCGATCGGTGAAATGAAGGTCGCGGCCACCGCGATCAACCCGCCCTCGACCTTGCTGTCGATCGGCGCGAAGGCCGTCGCGGCGTCATCGAAATACATCGTCTTCACGACGCGCAGATAATAATAGGCGCCGATCACCGAGGCCGCGATGCCGACCACCGCGAAGGGGAAGAGCCCCGCCTGCACGGCCGCCTGGAACACCACGAACTTCGCATAGAAGCCGAGCAGCGGCGGGATGCCGGCCAGGCTGAACATGAACAGGCCGAGCGCCAACGCGAGGCCGGGCTGAGTCTTGGACATGCCCGAGAGGCTGGCGATCGTCTCGACCGGCTGGCCGCTCTGGTCGCGCATCTGGAGCACGACGAGGAAGCTGCCGAGCGTCATGGCGATATAGATGGTCAGGTAGATCAGCACCGCCGACACGCCCTCGGCGGTGCCGCAGGCGAGGCCGACCAAAGCGAAGCCGACATTGTTGATCGAGCTATAGGCGAGCAGGCGCTTGATGTTGCTCTGGCCGATCGCGGCGACCGCACCGAAGATGATCGAGGCGAGCGAGGCGAAGATCACGATCTGGCGCCACTGATCGGTCGCCGGGCCCATCGCCTCGACCGCGACACGCACCGCCAGGGCCATCGCCGCGACCTTGGGCGCGGAGGCGAAGAAGGTCGTCACCGGCGTCGGCGCGCCTTCGTACACGTCGGGCGTCCACATGTGGAACGGCACCGCGCTGATCTTGAAGGCGAGGCCGGCAAAGACGAATACCAGGCCGAAGGTCAGGCCGAGCGAATGGCCCGCGCCGTACGCATCGGCGATCAGCGAGAAAAGCGTCGTGCCGCTGAAGCCATAAACCAGGCTGATGCCGTAGAGCAGGATGCCGCTCGCCAAGGCGCCGAGCACGAAATATTTGAGGCCCGCTTCGGCCGACCGCGCGTCGCGGCGCATGAAGCTCGCCAGCACATAGGCGGCAAGGCTCTGCAGCTCGAGACCGACATAGAGCGTCAGCAGGTCGCCGGCCGACACCATCATGCCCATGCCGATGGCGGAGAGCAGGATCAGGACCGGATATTCGGGACGCAGATCGTCGCCCGAGGTCTGCTGGAAGAAGCGCGGGGCGACCAGGATCGCGACGCCGGCCGCGATATAGATCAGCACCTTGGCGAACGCGGCAAAGGCATCGGCGCGGTACAGGCCGTCGAACGCCTCACCCCCCGACGAGGCCGGGCCCATCAGCGCGATCCCGGCGCCGAACAGCACCGCGACCGACGTCCAGGAAATGGCCTTGGTCGAGGCCTGTCCGCCCCAGGCGGCGGCGAGCATCAGGATCAGCGCGCCGGCGGTCAGCACCAGTTCCGGCAGGGTCATCAGCAGGGAGGCGTTCATTGATGTGCCTCCCCATGGTGCGCGGCGGGGGCGGCAGGTTTCCCTGCAGTCGGCAGCGAGTCACCGGCGGGCGCGGCGCGGGCGATGCGCGCCTCGAGCGTGGCGACGTCACCGCGCATCGGGGCGAGGAAGCTTTCCGGATAGACGCCCATCCACAGCACCACCGCCGCGATGGGGGCGAGCAGCGCGATTTCGCGCAAGCTGAGATCGGGCATCGCGCGAACGTCATCCTTGGTCAGATCGCCGAACACGACGCGGCGGTAGAGATAGAGCATGTACGCGGCACCGAGGATGATGCCGGTGGTGCACAGCAGCGTGATGGTGGTCGAAACCTTGTAGGTGCCGGCCAGCGAGAGGAACTCGCCGACGAAACCGCTGGTGCCCGGCAGGCCGACCGAGGCCATGGTGAACAGCATGAAGAACAGCGCGTAACGCGGCATGTTGATCGCCAGGCCGCCATACCGGTCGATCTCGCGGGTGTGCAGCCGATCGTAGATCACGCCGACGCAGAGGAACAGCGCGCCCGAGACGAGGCCGTGGCTGAGCATGACGACCATAGCGCCTTCGATGCCCTGGCGGTTGAAGGCGAACAGGCCGATCGTCACGATCGCCATGTGCGCGACCGAGCTATAGGCGATCAGCTTCTTCATGTCGGACTGAACCAGCGCGACGAGCGAGGTGTAGATCACCGCGACCGCCGACAGGCCGAAGATCAGCCAGACGAACTCGGCCGACGCCTCCGGGAACATCGGCAGCGAGAAGCGCAGGAAGCCGTAGCCGCCGAGCTTCAGCAGCACGCCCGCCAGGATGACCGAGCCGGCGGTCGGCGCCTGGACGTGCGCGTCGGGCAGCCAGGTATGGACCGGCCACATCGGCATCTTCACCGCGAAGGAGGCGAAGAAGGCGAGCCATAGCCAGGTCTGCGCATGCGCCGGGAAATCGGTGTTGAGCAGGGTCGGGATGTCGGCGGTGCCGGCATATTGCGCCATCCACAGCATCGCGATGAACATCAGCACCGAGCCTAGCAAGGTGTAGAGGAAGAATTTGTACGACGCGTAGATGCGGTTCGCGCCGCCCCAGATGCCGATGATCAGGTACATCGGGATCAGGCCGGCTTCGAAGAAGATATAGAACAGGAACAGGTCCTGCGCCGCGAAGGTGCCGATCATCAGCAGCTCGGTGACGAGGAATGCGCACATATATTCCTGGACGCGCTTCTCGATCGCGACCCAGCTGGCGCCGATGCAGATCGGCATCAGGAACACGCTGAGCATGATCAGCATCAGCGCGAAGCCGTCGATACCGAGCTTCCATCCGATCGGACCGAACAGATTCTCGTGCGCCTCGACGAATTGCCATTGCGGCCCGCCGATATCGAACTGCGCCCACAGACCGATGCCGAGCAGCAGATCGACCAGAGTCGCGATCAGCGCGATCCAGCGCGCGTTGGTCGCACTGACGAACAGGCACGCGACAGCGGCGATCGCCGGGATCGCGAGCATCAGCGACAGGATGGGGAAACCGCTCATCGTGTGATCGCCCAGGTAATAGCGGCGGTCAGGCCGATCAGCATGACGAAGGCATAGGTATAGACATATCCGGTCTGGACCCTGCCGGCGACCCGCGAGCCGAGCGCGACGACCCAGGCCGAGCCGTTGGGCCCGAAGCGGTCGATCGTCTTCTCGTCGCCGCGGTGCCAGAAGAGGCGGCCAAGGGCGAAGGCGGGGCGGACGAACAGGATGTTGTACAGCTCGTCGAAATACCATTTGTTGAGCAGGAAATCGTAGAGCAGGCTGAACTGCCCCGCGAGCTTCGCCGGGAAATCCGGGTTGCGGATATAGGCGAGCCACGCGCCCAGCAGCCCGAGCAGCATCGCGACCGACGCCGACAGCTTCACGCCCAGCGGCACTTCGTGCATCGAGTGCATGAGATGCTCGCTGAAGGCGATGCTGCCCTTCCAATAGTCCTCGCCTGCCGTCGGCTCGATGAAATAGCCATGGAAGACGAAGCCGGCGGCGACCGCGCCGATCGACAGCAGGATCAGCGGGATCAGGATCGGCAGCGGGCTCTCATGCGGATGATAGCCGCCGGTGCCGTCATCATGATCATGCGCATGGCCATGATCGTCATGATGCGCGCCGTGCGCGGACGTCTCGTCGGCAGGCGCATCGTCGTGATGGCCATGGCCATGCGCGTCGTGCACCGCGTGCTGGATATGCTCCGACTGCGCCCAGCGCGGTTTGCCCCAGAAGGTCAGGAACATCAGGCGCCAGGAATAGAAGCTGGTCAGCAGCGCGACGATCATGCCGACGATCGAGGCGCCGCCCTGGCCAGCGGCCCAGGCCGCTTCGATGATCGCGTCCTTCGAATGGAAGCCGGCAAAACCGATCGCGAGCGGATTGCCGAACACCGCGGGGATGCCGACGCCCGTGATGGCGAGCGTGCCCGCCATCATGCCCCAGAAGGTGATCGGGATATGTTTCCTGAGGCCGCCATAATAGCGCATGTCCTGCTCATGGTGCATCGCATGGATCACCGAGCCGGCACCGAGGAACAGCAGCGCCTTGAAGAAAGCGTGCGTGAACAGGTGGAACATTGCCGCGCCATAGGCGCCGCAGCCCGCCGCGAAGAACATGTAGCCGAGCTGCGAGCAGGTCGAATAGGCAATGACGCGCTTGATGTCGGTCTGCACCAGGCCGACCGTCGCGGCAAAGAAGCAGGTCGCGGCGCCGACCGTCATCACGACGTGGAGCGCGAACGGGCTCGTCTCGAACATCGGCGACAGGCGGCAGACCATGAACACGCCGGCGGTGACCATCGTCGCGGCGTGGATCAGCGCCGACACCGGGGTCGGGCCTTCCATCGCGTCGGGCAACCAGGTGTGCAGGCCGAGCTGCGCCGACTTGCCCATCGCGCCGACGAACAGCAACAGGCACAGGATCGTCATCGTATCCCAGCGCTGGCCGAGAAAGCCGATGCTCGAGCCGGCCATGCCGGGCGCAGCGGTGAGGATGTCGGGAATCGACACCGTGCCGAACACCAGGAAGGTGCCGAAGATGCCGAGCATGAAGCCGAGATCGCCGACGCGGTTGACGACGAACGCCTTGATCGCGGCGGCATTGGCGCTGGGTTTCTTGAACCAGAAACCGATCAGCAGATAGGAGGCGAGACCGACGCCTTCCCAGCCGAAGAACATCTGGACCAGATTGTTCGCGGTCACCAGCATCAGCATGGCGAAGGTGAACAGCGACAGATAGGCGAAGAAACGCGGCTGATCCGGATCCTCCGCCATATAGCCCCAGCTATAGAGGTGGACGAGCGCGGAGACGCTGGTGATGACCACCAGCATGACCGCGGTCAGCGCATCGACGCGGAGCGCCCAGGCGACGTCGAGATCCCCCGAGCGGATGAAGTCGAACACCGGCGTGACGCTGGGTTCGGCACCGCCGAGATAGGAGATGAAGATCGGCCAGCTCAGCAGGCACGAGACGAACAGCGCGCCTGTCGTGAGCGACTTGGCGACGGTGTTGCCGAGTGCCCGGTTGCCGAGGCCTGCGACGATCGCCGCGAGCAGCGGCAGGAAGACGATGAGGAGGATCAACGAATTACCCCTTCATCCGGTTGACGTCGTCGACCGAGATCGTGCCGCGTCCGCGGAAATAGATAACGAGGATGGCCAGGCCGATCGCGGCCTCGCCGGCGGCGACCGTCAGCACGAACATCGCGAACACCTGCCCGACCAGATCGTGGAGATAGGCGGAGAAGGCGACGAGGTTCAGGTTCACCGCGAGCAGGATCAGTTCGACCGCCATGAGCATGACGATGAGGTTCTTGCGGTTGATGACGATGCCGAGCACGCCGAGCGCGAACAGGATCGCCGCGACGACGAGATAATGCGTCAGGCCGATCACAGGCCGGATCCTTCTTCTTCGTCACCCTGAACTTGTTTCAGGGTCCATGCGCGGACAGTCGATCCACGAGCGTCACCCGAGAGGATGCGAACGCGCATGGATGCTGAAACGAGTTCAGCATGACGGGTGGAGGACGCGATCACAGCTCGATCCCCTGCCCTACGCCAGGCTGTGTGTTGCGGGTCGCATCCTGCGGCCGGCGCGACACCTGGCGGTTGATGTTCTGCGGACGGGTGCCGCCACGCTCGCGGTGAGTCAGCACGATGGCGCCGATCATGGCGACGAGCAGGACGAGGCCGGCGCCTTCGAAGATGAACAGGTAGCGGGTGTAGAGCAGGTTGCCGATCGCCTGGATGTTGGGCACGTCCTCAGCGATCGGCGCCGCGCGGCGGCTGAGCTCGATCGCGCCCGCGCTATAGGCGCCGATCGCGACGACGATCTCCGCCGCGAGGCCGATCGCCAGCACCAGCCCGATCGGCAGGTAGCGCGCGAAGCCGCTGCGCAGCTCGGCGAAATCGATGTTGAGCATCATCACGACGAACAGGAACAGCACCGCGACGGCGCCGACATAGACGATGACCAGCAGCATCGCGATGAACTCGGCGCCGAGCAGCACCATCAGCCCCGCCGCGTTGAAAAAGGCGAGGATCAGCCACAGCACGGCATGGACCGGGTTCCGCGCGGTGATCGTCAGCGCTGCCGACAGCAGCACCATCACGGCGAACAGATAAAAGGCGAGTGTCTGTATCACGGAATCAGGAGGCCCCTCGGATTCGGCTGGCGCTTAACGGTACGGTGCATCGGCGGCAAGGTTCGCAGCGATCGCGCGTTCCCAGCGATCGCCATTATCGAGCAGCTTCGCCTTGTCGTAGATCAGCTCCTCGCGGGTTTCGGTGGCGAATTCGAAATTCGGCCCTTCGACCACGGCATCGACCGGGCAGGCTTCCTGGCACAGGCCGCAATAGATGCACTTGGTCATGTCGATGTCGTAGCGCGTGGTGCGGCGGCTGCCGTCCTCGCGCGGCTCGGCCTCGATCGTGATCGCCTGGGCCGGGCACACCGCCTCGCACAGCTTGCACGCGATGCAGCGYTCCTCGCCRTTSGGATAGCGGCGCAGCGCATGYTCGCCSCGGAAGCGGGGAGAGATCGGGTTCTTCTCGAACGGATAGTTGATCGTCGCCTTCGCCTTGAAGAAATACTTCAGGGTGAGCGCGTGCGCCTTCACGAATTCCCACAGCGTGTAGGACTTGATGATCTGGCCGACGTTCACGGGCGTTTCTCCGGCTGGACGACGAGCTGGCTGCGACACGCGCCGTCGGTAGGATATTGAGGACGCTGCGCCTGATAGAGCCCCTCAGCCGTCGCATATTGCTTGAGATACACGCGCTGTGACGGATCGCACTCGGTGCCGACCCGCGTCAGCATCAGGAAGCCCGACACCAGGAACACCCAGAACAGCGAGAGCGGGAGGAAAATCTTCCAGCCCAGCCGCATCAGCTGGTCGTAGCGATAGCGCGGGACGGTAGCCTTCACCCAGCTGAACACGAAGAAGAAGAACAGCATCTTGGCGAACAGCCAGATGATGCCCGGCACGTAGTAGAGCGGCGCCCAGTCGACCGGGGGCAGCCAGCCGCCCCAGAACAGCGTCGCGTTGAGCGCGCACATCAGGATGACGTTGGCATATTCGCCGAGCCAGAACAGCGCGAAGCTCATCGAGCTATATTCGGTCTGGTAGCCGGCGACGAGCTCGCTCTCCGCCTCGGTCAGATCGAACGGCGCGCGCTGCGTTTCGGCGAGCGAGGAGATGAAGAACACGATCGCCATCGGGAACAGCAGCGGGTTGGCGTAGAAGCCGTTGACGAAGCCGTAGAGCCCCTTCTGGGCAACGACGATGTCCGACAGGTTGAAGCTGCCCGCCCACATCACCACCGAGATCAGCACGAAGCCGATCGCGACTTCGTACGACACCATCTGCGCCGCGGCGCGGATCGCCGAGTAGAAGGGGTATTTCGAGTTGGACGACCAGCCCGCCAGGATGATGCCGTAGACGCCGAGCGACGAGGCCGCGAGCACATAGAGCAGGCCGACATTGATGTCCGCCAGCACCACGCCCGCCTGGAACGGGATGACCGCCCACACGATCAGCGCGACGGTGAAGGTGATGATCGGCGCGAGCAGGAACAGGCCCTTGTTCGCGCTGGTCGGGATGATGGTTTCCTGCAGGAAGACCTTCAGGCCATCGGCAAAACTCTGCAACAGGCCGAACGGGCCGACCACGTTCGGGCCGCGGCGCAGCGCCATCGCCGCCCAGATCTTGCGATCCGCATAGATGATCATGGCAACCGCCAGCATCAGCGGCAGGGCGATGACGAGGATGCCGATGATCGTGGCAATGAACCACGCCCATTCGAACTGCATGCCCCAGGAGACGAAGAGAGCCGTCATTCTGCTGCCTCCGCGAACTCTTCGCCGTGGATCAGCTCGGCCGAGCAGCGCTGCATCGTCGGGGACGCGCGGCAGATGGCGTTGGTCAGGTAGAAATCCTTGATCGGGTAACCGACAGGCCCCTCGCCTTTCGCGTCGAGCGCCGGCGCGTTCCAGGCAAAGCGACGCAGGCCGAGCGTGGCGAGATCGGGCGTGTCGACGCCCATCGCCGCGCGCAGTTCCTCGAGCGTGTCGAACGGCAGGGTCTTGCCCAGCACGGCGGAAAGCGCGCGCAGGATGGTCCAGTCCTCGCGGGCGTCGCCCGGCGGGAAGACGGCGCGTTCGCCGCGCTGGACGCGGCCTTCGAGATTGACCCAGGTACCCGACTTCTCGGCATAGCTCGCGCCCGGCAGCACGACGTCGGCAGCGGCCGCGCCCTTGTCGCCGTGATGGCCGATATAGACCTTGAAGCTGTCGACGAAAGCCGAGAAATCGGCCTCGTCGGCCCCGAGGAAGAAGGTGAGCTTGGGACTGGCCGCGACGATATCGGCGATACCGCCCTTTTGCGCGAGGCCGAGCATCAGGCTGCCCATGCGTGACGCCGCCATGTGCAGCACGTTGAAGCCGTTCCACCCATCGCGCACCAGGTTCAGCGACGAGGCCAGCTTGAGCGCGGCACCGTGACCGCCCTTGAGCGCGCCGCCGCCGACAATGACCATCGGGCGCTGGGCATTCCTGAACGCCTCGGCCGGGCCATCGGGTAGCTTGCCGAGCAGCGACAGGTCGTTGCCGAGCCATTCGACCTTGTAGGTCAGGTCGGTCTCTTCGCCGATCGCGAAGACCTTCGCGCCCTTCTTGATCGCCTTGCGGATGCGGGTGTTCACCAGCGGCGCTTCCCAGCGCAGATTGGTGCCGACGAGCAGGATCGCGTCGGCGTCTTCGGTGCCGGCGATGGTGGTGTTGAAATTGACCGCGGACAGCGACGACGCGTCATACGCCATGCCGGTCTGACGGCCTTCGAGCAGGGTCGAGCCCATCGCGCCGAGCAGCGCCTTGGCGGCGTAGAGCGTCTCGCAATCGACCAGATCGCCATGGATCGCGGCGACGCTGGAGCCGGCGTCGACCGCAGCGATGGCGGCGAAGGCCTCGTCCCAGCTTGCCTCGGTCAGCTTGCCCTGCTTGCGCACGAACGGACGATCGAGCCGGCGGCGGACCAGCCCGTCGACCGCGTGGCGGGTCTTGTCGCTGGCCCATTCCTCATTGACGTCCTCGTTGATCACGGGGAGCGCGCGCAGCACCTGGCGGCCGCGGCTGTCGAGGCGGATATTGGTGCCGACCGCGTCCATCACATCGATGGTCAGCGTCTTCTTCAGCTCCCAGGGCCGCGCCTCGAAGGCATAGGGCTTGGAGGTCAGCGCGCCGACCGGGCAGAGATCGACGACATTGCCCGACAGCTCGCTCGTCACCGCACCCTCGAGGTAGGAGGTGATCTGCATGTCCTCGCCGCGGCCGATCGCGCCGATTTCCTCGACGCCGGCGACTTCCTCGGCGAAGCGGATGCAGCGAGTGCACTGGATGCACCGCGTCATCACCGTCTTCACGATCGGGCCCATGTACTTTTCGGTGACCGCCCGCTTGTTCTCGTCATAGCGGGAATGGCCGCGGCCATAAGCCAGGCTCTGGTCCTGCAGGTCGCACTCGCCGCCCTGATCGCAGATCGGGCAATCGAGCGGGTGGTTGATCAACAGGAATTCCATCACGCCTTCGCGCGCATTCTTCACCATCGGGGTGTTGGTGAAGACTTCCTGGTTTTCCGCGGCGGGCAGCGCACATGACGCCTGGGGCTTGGGCGGCCCGGGCTTCACCTCGACCAGGCACATGCGGCAATTGCCCGCGATCGACAGGCGCTCGTGATAGCAGAAGCGCGGGATTTCCTTGCCGGCAAGCTCGCACGCCTGCAGCACTGTGGCGCCCTGCGGCACCTCGATCTCGATTCCGTCGACTTTGAGCTTTGGCATGCGTTTCGTACTTGCTAGCTGCGCCGGCCGGCCGAAGGGCCGTCGACAATGGCGTGATAAAGGGGTTCGGCGATCATCAGGCGGAGCTGATCGCGCTTCATGCTGATCGGCTTGCCTGTCACGACGCAACCGCCGAGCACCGGCTTGATCGCATCGAGCGCGCGGCGTTCGGCATCGCTGCCGGCCGCCGACTGAACGAGATCGGTCGAGGCTTCCGGCGCCGCGTTGACCACGCAGGTGCCGAATTCCTGCATGCCGAGCGCGACCGCGTCATAACCATTGCCCGGCGACCGTCCCGCAATAGAACCGAGATACCACGTCTTCACTTCGCCCGGACGCAGCGCCCTGCGGCCACTTTTCAGCGCCAACGACGTCGCGGCAGCCGCCATATCGGCCCGGCCGTTATAGAGACCCTGCGTCCCGTTGCTGAGCGAAAGACCGAACGAGTCGCCGCTGCACGAGCTGTAGACCGAAGCAAGCCGCTTCGCCGCACGCTGCTCGTCGGAAGAGCCGGGCAAGCTGCCGAGCAGCTGGCGCACCTGATCGGGCGCTTCCGCCATCACGCATTCGGCCGTGGCGCGGAATTCGCGCGGATCGGCCTTGCGCTCGCCAGCGGCGGCGCCCGCCGCTGCCAATGGCAGTGCGGCGATAGCGGCAGCAATGACCATTATTCTCATTCCGCCTTCCCCCCGACAGACGACAACGACATGGGATAGCCGCGCAGCATCCCGCTTCCCACGAGCTCAATCGTGCCCATGGCGCTAGCTCCTCACCGCGGCGCCGGGCCGCGTCGCGATATGGTAGCTGGTCAGCGCCAGGATTGCGCGGAGCCCGGCGGCGCTTGGACGCGCGCTATGCACCGCCGCGACACAGGCACTCGCATCGGGCGTGATGGCGCGCAAGGCGCGCGGCTCTTCGGCACTGTCCGGCACGGACTTCAGCCAGGCGACCACTTTCCCGGGCGACCTGTGGATGATGCACGCGCCAAGACGTTGAGTCGCATCCGTGGACGCCAGTTCCCGGTCCATGGAACCTCGCGCCAGTTCACGCTCCAGCGAACCGCGCGACAGATGGGACGCCAGGAAATATTCCGCGATCCCGCCGCCCAGCTGGACCGGATTATAAACGACATGCCCCTGCGGCATGCAGCTGTCTGACGGCTGCACCAGCGTCGCCAGGGCCATACGATAGGTCTCGGTGCCAAAATCCAGATCGATGACCCGCCGTGCGGCCGGGGAACTGCGATCCGCCACGCAAAAACCGATCACGCGAACGGCCGAATACGCCAGTCTCGGCGCCGGCTGGGACTGGGCGAGCAGCGGTTGCCAGGCGATCGTCATCGCGAGACAGGCCGTCACGTGCGCGATCGACAGCAGCTTCATTCCGCCGCTTCCATCATCGGGGCGAGATCGCCGCCGCGTTCCTTGATCCGGCGCTCCAGCTCGGGCCGGAAATGCTTGATCAGGCCCTGGATCGGCCAGGCCGCCGCGTCGCCGAGCGCACAGATGGTGTGGCCTTCGATCTGCTTGGTGACCTGCTGCAGCGTGTCGATCTCGCTGATATCGGCATCGCCGGTGCGCAGCCGCTCCATCACGCGCCACATCCAGCCGGTGCCCTCGCGGCACGGCGTGCACTGGCCGCAGCTCTCATGCTTGTAGAAATAGGAGATGCGGCTGATCGCGCGGACGATGTCGGTCGACTTGTCCATGACGATGATCGCCGCGGTGCCGAGGCCGGAGCCCAGCGCCTTCAGCCCGTCGAAATCCATCGGGCAGTCCATGATCTGCGCCGCCGGGACGAGCGGCACCGAAGATCCGCCCGGGATGACCGCGAGCAGATTGTCCCACCCGCCGCGGATGCCGCCGCAATGTTCCTCGATCAGCTGGCGGAACGGGATGCTCATCGCTTCCTCGACCACGCAGGGCTTGTTCACATGGCCGGAGATCTGGAACAGCTTGGTGCCACGGTTGTTCTCCGCGCCGAAGCTGGCGAACCATTCCGGGCCGCGCCGCAGGATCGTCGGCACGACCGCGATCGATTCGACATTGTTGACCGTGGTCGGGCAGCCATAGAGGCCGGCACCCGCCGGGAAAGGCGGCTTGAGGCGCGGCTGGCCCTTCTTGCCCTCGAGGCTCTCGAGCATCGCGGTCTCTTCGCCGCAGATATAGGCGCCCGCACCGCGATGGACGAACACGTCGAAATCATAACCCGACCCCGAGGCGTTCTTGCCGATCAGGCCCTTGTCATAGGCTTCGGCGACCGCGGCGAAGAGCACCTCCGCCTCGCGGATATATTCGCCGCGGATATAGATGTACGCGGCGCGGGCGCGCATCGCGAAGCCGGCGATCAGCGCGCCTTCGATCAGCTTGTGCGGATCGTGGCGCATGATCTCGCGGTCCTTGCAGGACCCGGGCTCGGATTCGTCGGCATTGATGACGAGGAAGTTCGGCCGCTCGGGCTTGGGCTCCTTCGGCATGAACGACCATTTGGTGCCGGTCGGGAAACCCGCGCCGCCACGGCCGCGCAGGCCCGATGCCTTGACCGCGTCGATCAGGGCATCCTGCCCGCGCGCCATCAGGCCCTTGGTGTCATCCCAATCGCCACGCTTGAGCGCGCCTTCGAGATTCCACGGCTGGAACCCGTAGACGTTGGTGAAGATACGGTCCTTGTCGGCGAGCATCTAGCGGCCCTTCCCCGTCGCGCTCTGCACCGCGAAGTAAATGACGAGGCCGATGCCGATCAGGATCAGCAGGCCGAGCAGCTTGAAGGTCACCTTCAGCACGAAACCGAGCACGACCAGGCCGCCGATGATCGCGAGGATCGCGACGATGGGATTCGTACCCTTCATGCCCATTCCCCCCGGTAATCGTGATTCTCGTCGACCATTTCCTTGAGGCTGGTCGGGCCGCCCGCCGGGCAGCTGTCGCGGCGCCCGGTCTGCGAGCCCGGCGTGGGCGTCCTGCCCTCGGCCAGCGCATCGAGGATCGCGGTCGTGCGATCGTAATCCAGGTCTTCGTAATTGTCGTCGTTGATCTGCACCATCGGCGCATTGGCGCAGGCGCCGAGGCACTCGACCTCGGTCAAGGTGAACAGGCCGTCGGGCGTGGTCGCGCCCTTGACCAGGCCACGATTCTTGCAGGCGGCGAGCACATCGTCCGATCCGCCGAGCATGCACGGCGTCGTGCCGCAGACCTGGACGTGATAGCGGCCGACCGGCGCCATGTTGAACATGGTGTAGAAGGTCGCGACCTCATAGACGCGCATGTAGGGCACGCCGATCTCGCGGGCGACATATTCGATCACCGGGACCGGCAGCCAGCCCTGGGTATGCGTCTCCGCGCCGACTTGGCGCTGGGCGAGATCGAGCAAGGGCAGCGACGCGGATTGCTCGCGCCCCTTGGGATAGCGGCCGAGAATCTCGGTCGCCTTCTTGCGGTTCTCTGCCGTCCAGATGAACGAACCCCAGCGTGCGCGGGTCTCGGCCTCGTCGGGGATTTTGGGTGCTTCAGCCATCAGATCGACTCGTTGCGTTGTGAGATCGGCAAGAGACTCCAAACCAAGGCGCCGATCCAGCCGACGACCGTCCAGCTAAGGAAGAGGTTGATGAGAAAAATCGCCAGCAATTTCGGGTGTTTGCGCGCCGCCGCGATAATCGACGGCAGGAACACCAGCGGCAATAGGATCAGGTAGATCAGAATATGGATGATGCTGAACGAGTCCATTACCGGTCGCACTCCCCGAACACGATATCCATCGCGCCGAGAATGGCGGTGGTGTCGGCGAGCATGTGCCCCCGGGCCATGAAATCCATCGCCTGGAGATGCGAGAAGGCGGTCGGGCGGATCTTGCAGCGGTACGGCTTGTTGCTGCCGTCAGCGACGAGATAGACGCCGAACTCGCCCTTCGGGCTCTCGGTCGCGACGTACACGTCGCCCGCCGGCACGTGGAAGCCCTCGGTATAGAGCTTGAAGTGATGGATCAGCGCCTCCATCGAGCGCTTCATCTCGGCGCGCTTGGGCGGCACGACCTTGCGGTCGAGGCTGGCGATCGGCCCTTCGGGCATCTCGTTCAGGCACTGCTTCATGATCCGCACTGACTGGCGGACCTCCTCCACGCGCACCATGAAGCGGTCGTAGCAATCGCCGCGCGTGCCGACCGGCACGTCGAAATCCATCTTGGCGTACACGTCATAGGGCTGCGACTTGCGCAGATCCCAGGGAATGCCCGAGCCGCGGATCATCGGGCCGGAGAAACCCCATTTGATCGCATCGTCGCGGCTGACGGTCGCGATGTCGACGTTGCGCTGCTTGAAGATGCGGTTGTCGGCGACGAGGCTGATCGCATCCTCGAACAGGCGCGGCAGGCGGCCGTCGAGCCAGTCGGCAATGTCGGTCAGCAGCTTGAGCGGCGTATCCTGGTGCACCCCGCCCGGCCGGAAATAGGCCGAATGCATGCGGGCGCCGGAGACGCGCTCGAAGAAGTTGAGGCAATCCTCGCGGATCTCGAACAGCCACAGGTTCGGCGTCATCGCGCCGACGTCCATGACATGGCTGCCGAGGTTGAGCATGTGGTTCGAGATGCGCGTCAGCTCGGCGAAGAACACGCGCAGATATTGCGCGCGGATCGGCACTTCGAGATCGAGCAGTTTCTCGATCGCGAGCACGAAGCTGTGCTCCATGCAGAGCGGCGAGCAGTAATCGAGCCGGTCGAAATAGGGCAACGCCTGGATATAGGTCTTGTGCTCGATCAGCTTCTCGGTGCCGCGGTGGAGTAGGCCGATATGCGGATCGACGCGCTCGACGATCTCGCCGTCGAGCTCCATCACCAGGCGCAGCACGCCGTGCGCGGCCGGATGCTGCGGGCCGAAATTGATCGTGTAGTTCTGGATCGCGATATCGCCGACTTCGGGGTCGGCGGCGTCGGTCCTGCCCTCGATCGCTTCGAGATGATCAGCCATGCGCGCCTCCCGGCACTACTAGCTCTTCCCCGGCGAAGGCCGGGGTCCAGTTGGGAAGGTTGAAGTGAAGAAGCGCAACGCCAGCCAAGGAAAGTCCCCCAACTGGGGCCCGGCCTTCGCCGGGGAAGCAAAGAAGAATATCCATCACGACGCCTTCGGCTTGCGCGGCGCGCGCGGCTTCTTCACCACATCCGGATCGGCGGGCTTGGGTTCCGCGTCGGGCGAGGCCTTGCCGGCACCGGTCTGCGCCGTGCTCTCGGTGACCTTCGGCGTCGCCGGCGGCGCAGCGGCGGCGGTCTTGGCCGCATCCGCCTTCTGGATCTCGTCGGCCTTGAGCGGCGTCGGCGCGCCCTTGGCTTCGGGCAGCTTCGCCTTCTCGTCGCCGGGCAGGATATATTCGGCGCCTTCCCACGGGCTCATGAAATCAAAGCTGCGGAAATCCTGGGCGAGCTGGACGGGCTCATAGACCACCCGCTTCGCTTCCTCGGAATAGCGCAGCTCGACATAGCCGGTCAGCGGGAAATCCTTGCGCTGCGGATGGCCGCGGAAACCGTAATCGGTCAGGATGCGGCGCAGATCACTATTGCCCGAGAAGAGCACGCCGTACATGTCGTACACTTCACGCTCGAGCCAGCCGGCGACCGGCCAGATGCCCGTCACCGACGGCACCGGCTTTTCCTCATCGGTCTGCACATGCACCCGGATGCGGTGGTTGCGGGTCAGCGAGAGCAGGCAATAGACCACCTCGAACCGGTCGGGCCGCTCCGGATAGTCGACGCCCGCGATTTCCATCAGCTGCTGATATTCGAGGCCGGGCGTGTCGCGGAGCGCAACCATCGTCTCGACCAGCGTCTCGCGGTCGACGGTCAGCGCGACTTCGCCCACCGCATCGAGGGACGACACCAGGTTCGCGCCGAGCACCCCACCCGCGCGATCGATAACCCCGTCATTGGCCGTGTAGGCCGGCGCCGGCGCCCTCACCGTTCGATCGTTCCGATGCGGCGGATCTTCCGCTGCAGCTGCATGATGCCGTACAGCAACGCTTCCGCGGTCGGCGGGCAGCCGGGCACATAGATGTCGACCGGCACGATCCGGTCGCAGCCGCGTACGACGCTGTAGCTATAATGATAATAGCCGCCGCCATTGGCGCAGGAGCCCATCGAGATGACGTATTTCGGCTCGGACATCTGGTCGTAGACGCGGCGCAGCGCCGGGGCCATCTTGTTGCACAGCGTGCCGGCGACGATCATCACGTCGGACTGGCGCGGCGAGGCGCGCGGCGCGGCGCCGAAGCGCTCGAGATCGTAGCGCGGCATGTTCACATGGATCATCTCGACCGCGCAGCAGGCGAGGCCGAAGGTCATCCACCACAGCGAACCGGTACGGGCCCAGTGGAACAAATCCTCGGTCGAGGTGACGAGAAAGCCCTTGTCGGTCAGCTCGCCGTTCAGATCGTTGAAGAACGTCTGGTCAGGCGGGATGATCGCGCCACCGGAGGCGGCTGGCGTGAGTTCTACTCCCACTCGAGCGCTCCCTTCTTCCATGCATAGACGAGGCCGAGCGCGAGTTCGGCAATGAAGCCCATCATCGCGAACCATGCCGTCCAGCCGAGCGAGAAGACGCTGACCGCCCAGGGATAGAGAAACGCGGCTTCGAGATCGAAGATGATGAACAGGATGGCGACGAGATAGAAGCGCACGTCGAACTGGCTGCGCGAATCCTCGAAGGCGGGGAAACCGCATTCATATTCGGTCAGCTTTTCGGGCGTCGGCTTGTGCGCGCCGGTGAAGCGCGCGGCGATGATCGGCAGGAACACGAACGCGCTGGACAGCACGATCGCGACGCCAAGGAACAGCAGGATCGGCAGATATTGCGACAGGTCGACCAATGGGCTTCTCGCAGGTGCGAATGATTGGCGCGGCTTTAGGACGATGACCCCTATTGGGCAAGGCCGCGAGGAGTGAGAATCACTCGCAAAAACTGACCTCTATTCCTCCCCGAGCTTGCTCGGGGAGGGGGACCACGAAGTGGTGGAGGGGCTTGAAGCGCGGGACAGATGTTCCGCGCTTCAAGCCCCTC
>NZ_JBFUDK010000011.1:0-177940 GCF_056404755.1 Sphingomonas sp. P2_B6 | reverse complement strand
CTTGGGCGCTTCCTGTGCGATCCGCGCGTCGCGGGCGGCGGCGGGGCGCTCGTCATGGCGCGGTGCGCGCGTGGTCCGCTGCGGCGTCTGCGTGCCGAGCCGGACAGGCGATGGCGCCGGGGCGCGGCGCTTGATCTCGGGGGGCGAACTCTCCGGCGTGATGTTCTTGGTCGGGTTCTTGCGGAAGGCGATCACATCGACCTGGCGCACTTCGCCGACTTCGCCCACCGGCAGGTCGCCCAGCACGAACGGGCCGTAGCGCGTACGGATCAGGCGGGAGACGCGCAGACCCAGATATTCGAGCACGCGGCGGACTTCGCGGTTCTTGCCCTCGGTCAGGATCATCTCGATCCACACATTCGCGCCGGTGCGGCGTTCGAGATTGGCGTTGATCGATCCGTAGCGCACGCCTTCGATCTCGACGCCGTGGATCAGCTCCTCGAGCTGCGCTTGGGTGACCGCACCATAGGCGCGGGCACGGTACGCGCGCTCGACGCCGGTCGCGGGCAGCTCGAGCTGGCGCTTCAGCTCGCCGTCGGTGGTGAGCAGCAGCAGCCCCTCGGTATTGAGATCGAGCCGGCCGACAGGGACGAGGCGCGGCAGGTCGTTCGGCAGCTTGTCGTAGATGGTCGGACGGCCGCCGGGGTCGCGCTCGGTGACGAGCAGGCCGCTCGGCTTGTGATAGAGGAACAGCCGCGCGGGAGCCGCGGCCTGGACCGGATTGCCGTCGACGGTCACGCCGTGGAGCGAGGTGAGGATCGTCGCCGGCGTATCGATGACGGTGCCGTTGAGCGCGACGCGCCCTTCTGCGATCATGCGTTCGATTTCGCGGCGCGAGGCGATGCCGGCGCGGGCGAGCAGCTTGGCGATGCGCTGCTGCTCCTTGGATTCTCTGAAAATGGACACAGAGGCGCTGATACCGCTTTTCTTCGCGTCGACATGAAAAAAATATTGCGCCCGATCCCGAAGCCACGCGTTAAGAGACGGATGCGTAACAAGGTCGGGGGAAGTTGCTTGCCCGGGCCCAGTAACAAAGGCGGGCACCGGACGATGTTGTTCGGCAAAAAGAAACGGCGCATTTGCAGGGTGTTGATTGTCGAGGACGAGCCTCTCGTCGCGTTCGACACGGAACATTTCCTGCGCGAGGCGGAATTCGAGATCGTCGCGACGGTGGACCGCGTCGCTACGGCAGTGGAAGTGATTCGCGGCGAGGAGGATATCGACCTGGTGCTGGTCGACATCAGCCTGGCCGATGGCAGCGGAATCGACGTGGCGCACGAGGCTCATGGTGCCGGCATCCCGGTGCTGTTCGTGACCGGCGCGTGCCCCGAGGGGGCACGCGACGTGGCCGCGGGATGCCTGTCCAAACCCTATGCGCAACGCGACCTGCTGGCGGCGATCAACGCGATCGAGGCCGTGATCGAAGGCCGGAAGCCGAAACGGCTGCCCAGCGGGTTCAGCCTGTTCGACAAGGCGGCCTAGGACCCTAGCCTTTGGCTCCTGGCCGGA
Organism: Sphingomonas sp. P2_B6; assembly: GCF_056404755.1. Lineage (NCBI taxonomy): Bacteria > Pseudomonadati > Pseudomonadota > Alphaproteobacteria > Sphingomonadales > Sphingomonadaceae > Sphingomonas > Sphingomonas sp. P2_B6. The sequence continues at coordinate 176,431 of NZ_JBFUDK010000011.1, read as the reverse complement.
AGGTGAGCCAGAGCGCCGAGACGAGGAAGTAGAAGGCGCCGAACGCGGCATAGGGCGCCACATCGGTGATTCCGGGGGTGGCGCTGCCCAGCGATTGTTTGATGAAGAACCCGCCGGCCAGCGCGGACTGGGCGCCGCTCAGGATCATGGCCCATTGCGCGCCATAGGTCCGCCAGCGCCGCACCCCCGTGGCGAGCTGTAACAGGCCAGCGAAGATCGCCCACAGGCCGAAGATTGCGAGCACCGCATGCAGGTTTCCGATCATCACCGCCACCGCGACTGCGGTTAGGGTGCTGACGACCATGTTGAACGCCTGGGTGCGATTGCGCGCCAGCCCGCCATTGCGCGTCGCGTCGATCAGGTTCGCGACCGCGTCCCAGGCCGGATAGGCGATGAGCAACGCCGCGCCGATCGCGGCGGACGTTGCCCCGATCGTAAAGGCCGCCGCGACCCAGATGGCGGCGACCACGGCGCGCAGGAAATAATAGTTCCGGAGCCCGGCGGCATCCGGCGTGACGGTGCTCAGGGAATGGCGTTCATCGATGTTCGACATGAGTGATTCTCTCTCTACCTTCTAGTAGGTAGGCGCCTAGGCCCTTGCTCATCGGCGTGCAAGCAAATACCTACCTATTGGAAGGTAGGCATATGGCGGGAAGTACGGCACAGCAGATTGTGGAGACCGCGCGTCAGCTGATCATGACACGTGGCTATAACGGGTTCAGCTATGCCGATATCTCGGCCGCGATCGGCATCCGCAAACCCAGCATCCACCATCATTTCACTGGCAAGAGCGACCTGGCGATTGCCGTGGTGGAACAGTCGCGCGCGATTATCCGCGCACAGGTCGCCCAGTTGGCGGATGCCGAGCCTGAGGCCGGCACCCAGCTTCGCGCCTATGCGGGTTATTGGGAGCGGTGCATCCTGGACGATTCAGCGCCCTTCTGCGTCGCCGCGATCCTCGCCGCCGAACTGCCGAGCCTGCCGGACGATCTCGCGCACTCCGTGCGGGCGCATTTCGCCGAGCTGTCGGGATGGCTCGCGCATATCCTGGCACTGGGCGTGCGGCAGGGAAGCGTGTCGCTCGTCCGCTCGCCGGCGGAAGAGGCGGATGCGTTCATGTCGGCGATCTACGGTGCGATGCTCTCCGCCCGGGCATTCGGGGAGCCGGAGCGCTTCGTCGCGATCACCGAGACCTTGCTGTCACGCATCGTGAGTCTGCACTAGCTCCGGCGCTCAGAGCCTCGCTTCGACCTGGTCGTGAAAGGCGCGGATGCCGGTTTCCAGCGTGCCGAGCGTGACCCGATCGATCGCGCCCGAGGCCAGCCCCTCCTGACCGAGCGCGGCGGCGCGGAAATCCTCGGAGGCGAAGACGCCGCCGTCGAGCAGGTTCCAGCTCTTCTCCCAATGCGCCAGCGCCTTTTCGGTCGCGGGGGCTTCGGGGATCAGCATGAAGTCCTCGACCAGGACCCGGCCTTCGGACTGGGGCATCAGCACCATCAGGTTCATATAGTCCGGGCTGACGATCAGCACGGTGCCCGGGAACATCTGATAGGTATAGGTGATCGCCGCCCTCAGCGTCGGCCAGTCCTCCGCCGAGCAGGCAGCGAGCGCTGCCTCGCGGCCCACGGCGGAGCGCTGGTGCGGGCCGATATGGTCGCCGGTGGAGACGCCGTCCTTGAAGAAGGGGCCGATCGTCTGCGCGTGCAGCCGCTGGACATGATAGCTCTCCAGGAAAGCGTCCATGATCAGCTTCCAGTTGGTGGCCACGTCGTGCGTCCGCCGGCGGAAGAGATGCTGGCCGGCGAGATCGAAGGCGTCGAAATCATGGCCGAGCGCCTCGGCTTCGGCGAAATCGGCATGGTCGTCGAAAGCGAACCAGATCAGGCCGCCCGCCTCGCGCGTCGGCAGGCGCTTGAGGCCGAACCCGCTCTTGTCGAGGCCGGGAAAGCTGTCCGGCCGGGGCAGGCCGGCAAGCGCGCCGTCGAGCGTGTAGCTCCAGGCATGATAAGGGCAGATCAGCCGCGGCGCGCAGACCGGCTCGCTGCCTTCGACCAGGCGGGTGCCGCGATGCTGGCAGACATTGAGGAACACCTGCGCCTTGCCCTGCCTGCCGCGGGCGACGAGCAGGGGTTTGCCGAAGCCGTCATGCGGCACCGCCATGTTGTTCTGCGGCAGCAGCGCGGAAGGCCCGATGACCAGCGGCACCTTGGCAAAGATGCGTGCCTGTTCCGCGGCATGGCGTTCCGGCGCCGTATAGGCGCGGGCATCGACATGGGTGATGCCGAGAGTCGGCCGGGTCCCGCCGGCGGCAAGCTGCGCGGCCAGCGCGAGCTGGCCCAGGGTCGGCACGGTAATCTTGGTGGGCGCGTTCATCTCGCTTCCTCTCCCGATTTTTGACGCTAGTGTCTGCCGGATAAGGCCGGGGAGCAAGAGCGGGATGAGCGAGCTGGAAATCGAGCGGCCGGGCGGCTGGATGGACGGCGTCCGCCCCTATTTCGAAAAGGCCCCGCTGGCGGCGCTGGCGCTCGGCATCTCCTCGGGCTTTCCCTATGCGATGATCGGCGCGACCCTGACGACGCGGCTGGCGCAGGACGGAATCGACAAGAAGACCGTCACCGCGTTCAGCCTCGCCTTCCTGGTCTATAATCTCAAATGGATATGGGCCTGGGCGGTCGACGGCGTGAAGCTGCCGATCATCGGCCGGCTGGGGCAGCGCGTGTCGTGGCTGCTGCTCGCGGGCGTGCTGGTGATGGCGGCGGTCGCCAACCTCGCGCTGATCGATCCCAAGGCGGATATCATGGCGGCGGCGATTGCCGCGATCCTGGTGGGGGCGGCGGGCGCGACCTTCGACATCGTGATCGACGCCTATCGCATCGAGATCCTCGAACCGCGCCAGCTCGGCGTCGGCTCCGGCATGTCGCAATATGGCTGGCGGATCGGGTCGGCCGGCGCCGGGGCGCTGGCGCTGGTGATCGCCGCGCGGGGCGGCTGGGAATGGGCTTATCTCGCCTGCGCGATGCTGGCGCTGCCGGCGATGCTGGCAGGCCTGATCGTCGGCGAGCCGGCGCGGCACCGGGAGATTGCGGTGCGGCGTGGCATCGGCGCCATGCTCGCCTCGATCTGGGGCCCCTTCGCGCAATTCTTCACCCGCGAGGGCGCGGCGATCGTGCTGGCCTTCATCCTGATCCACAAGGTCGGGGACACGCTCGCCAACCTGACCTTCCGCCTGTTGTTCGACGATCTGAAATTCACCAATGACGAGATCGCCTTTTACGATGTCGGGATCGGCTTCTGGGCTTATCTGATCGGCATCTTCGTCGGCGGCGTGCTCTACGCGAAAATGGGGATGAAGCGGTCGGTGCTGCTGTCCCTGGTGCTGATGGCAGTGTCCAATCTGAGCTTCGCCGTGCTCGCCGCGGCGGGGCATTCGAACATCGGCATGGCGGGCGCGATCGGCTTCGAGAATTTCGCGAGCGGGTTCGGCGGTGTCGCGGTGGTCGCCTATTTCTCGGCGCTGACCGACCTGCGCTTCACCGCCGCGCAATATGCGCTGATCTCCGCCGCCGCGAGCATCGTCGGGCGGTTCGTGACGGGCACCACGGCTGGTGGGTTGATAGAGGCCATGGGCTATGTGAATTTCTATCTGCTCACCACCGTGATCGCCTTTCCCGGGGTGCTCCTGTTCTGGTGGATGATCCGGTCGGGACTGGTCGACCGGTCGATCGGCAGCGCGGGCGGGGGCGATGAACCGCCCGTGCCTGGCGCGGCTCCCGTCGTTGCGGGGGCATCGGAGCCGCCCGCGACATGATCCTCTATCTCGCGATCCTGGCAATCCAGGTGATGCTGGTGATCGACGTGATCCGCAACGGGCGCAATCAGTTGTGGATCATGGCGCTGATGTTCCTGCCGGGCCCCAGCACGATCGCCTATCTGGTGATCGAGGTCTATCCGCGGCTGCAGGGCAATCGTCATGTCCGCACCGCACGTGCCAAAGCAGTGGCGGCGCTCGATCCGGAGCGGGAAGTCCGGGCGGCGCGCGATGCGCTGGACCTGGCGGATACCGCGGCCAATCGCATCCGGCTGGCGGACGCGCTGGCGGCATTGGGCCGATATGGCGAGGCGCTGCCCCTGCTGCGCGAGGCGATCGAGCGGGGGCCGGCCGATATGCGGACGGGCGAAAAGCTGGCGCGGGCGCTGTTCGAGACGGGCGATCCGGCCGAGGCGCTGACGGTGCTCGACGCCAACGATCCGGCGAGCGCGCAGAGCGATCGCGACCGCCAGGGGTTGCTCCGGGCGCGAATCCTCGAAGCGCTCGGGCGCAAGGAGGAGGCGCTGGCGATGTATGCCGATCTCGTCACGCGCCTGCCGGGCGAGGAAGGGCGGTGCCGCTATGCCGCGCTGCTGCTCGACCAGGGCTGGGAGAAAAAGGCGCGGACCGTGCTGGAGGAAGTCGAGGCGCGGATGAAGCGGCTCGACCGGCAGCAGCGCGCGGCCGAGGCCGACATGTATCGCTGGGCGATGGATCGGCTGGGCGAGCTTCGCGCTAGATCGTAATCGGCCGACCCGCATCGGCAAAGGCGGCGGCGAGGGCCATCGCGCTGGCGAGCACGCCGTCGATGCGGCGGATGCCGAGCAGGTCGGCGAGCAACAGCCGGGCCGTCTCCGGCGCCGTCTCGGCGCGGGCGAGCACGGTCAGTACTGCACTTTCAGCTGCGGTCATGCGCATGCAGCAACAGGGCGCGATCGAAATGGGGCCGTTCGCCGTGGTCGCGAGATCGGCCATCAGCGCGCGCATCAGCACGAGCGGGCGACGGAAACCCTCGCCGAAACCGTTGAGCATGGCATGCGCTGCATGAGCATCGGCGAGGCCATGCGCTCCGATCCGGCGGATCGCGAACAAGGCGAGCCGCCCATTGGGGCAGGTCGGCATGGCGTGCGGCAACATCTGGGTAGGGGCCGGGGCTGGGGTGACCGTCATGATACGCGACTCCATCTGCTGGAATAGCAGCGTCGCGATTTGGTTATTGCAAGTCAATAGCAATAAGGATCAGGTCGGTGGTTCGTCGTTTGCGGCGAGCACGTCGCCGGCCAGATAGAGGGAGCCGAGGATCAGGACGATCGGCGGCTCGGCCGGATCGGCGGCTGCGGTGATGTCGGCGAGCGCGGTGCGCACGTCGGTGGCGGGGTTGGCGATCATGCCGAGGCCGCGGGCGATGGCGACCAGTGCCTCGGGCGCATGGTGTTCATGGTCGGGCACCGGGACGGCGTGAAGCGTGGTGGCCAAGCCGACGAAGGGCGCGAGCAGCCCGGCGGGGTCCTTGTTGGCCAGCATGCCGAGGATGAGGTGGACTTCGCTGCGACCGGTGCCGGGAAAGGCGATCTGGCGAAGCGTCGCGGCGACGGTGGCGGCGGCGGCGGGGTTGTGGCCGCCGTCGAGCCAGAGCTCGCTGCCCGGCGGAAGCAGCTCGGCGAGCGGGCCGGTGCCCAAGCGCTGCATGCGCGCGGGCCAACGGGTCGTCTCGGCGGCGGTGCGATAAGCCTCGGGCGGGATGATCAACGAGGTCTGGTGACAGAGCATCGCAATGGCGAGAGCGAGGTTCTCGGGCTGGTGCGGACCGGCAAGGGCGGGCAGCGGAGTCTCGATCCGGCCGGCGGCGTCGCGATAGCCGAGCTTGCCGTCATCGGCGGCGAAGAACCAGCCATCTCCGGCCGCCGACACCGGCGCGCGTGCCGCGCGGGCGACCGCCTCGACGCGCTGCGCGATAGGGATGGGGTAGCGCATCGTAACCAGCGGTATGCCCGGCTTGGCGATGCCGGCTTTCTCGCCGGCGATCTCTTCCGCGGTCTCGCCTAGAAAGCTCTGATGATCGATGCCGAGCTGGGCGATGCCGGTGACGAGCGGACGGGCAATGACATTGGTCGCGTCGAGCCGGCCGCCCAGGCCGACCTCGATGATGCACGCGTCCGCCGGCGTGCGCGAGAAAGCGAGAAAGGCAGCGGCGGTCGTCACCTCGAAGAAACTGGCGCCGATATCACCCGCGACATCGAGCACTTCCTCGAGGAGGGCGGCGAGGGCGTCGTCCCCGATCAGCGTGCCGGCGATGCGGATGCGCTCGTTGAAGCGGACCAGATGGGGGCTGGTATAGACATGAGCCGTCAGCCCGGCCGCCTCGATCGCCGAGCGCAGGAAAGCGCAGGTCGAGCCCTTGCCGTTGGTGCCGGCGACATGCAGCACCGGCGGGAGGCTGTCCTGCGGGTTGCCGAGACGGCCGAGCAATTCGGTGATGCGCTCGAGGCCGAGGATGTCGGCGCCGGGCGACAGCGAACAGAGGCGGTCGAGCTGCTGCTGGACCGCGGCGGAGGTGGAGGTGGCGAAGTCGGGCATCTGAGTTCAGCCCCTCCCTTTCAAGGGAGGGGTTCGGGGGTGGGTGCGCGCGTCTGCGCGCTCAAAAGGACTCGCCGCCCCTGGCAGGAAGCGCTGATCGGGGCATCGAGCCCCGATCAGCGCTGCACCCACCCCTAGCCCCTCCCTTGAAAGGGAGGGGTTCAAGGGGGTCACGCCGCTTTCTTCGCGCACAGATAATCGATCAGGCTGGCGAGGGTCGCGCGCAGGTCGCGGCGGTGCTTCACCATGTCGAGCATGCCGTGCTCAAGCAGATATTCGGCCCGCTGGAAGCCCTCGGGGAGTTTCTCTCGGATGGTCTGCTCGATCACGCGCTGGCCAGCGAAGCCGATCAGCGCGCCTGGCTCGGCGATCTGCACGTCGCCGAGCATCGCATAGCTTGCAGTGACGCCGCCGGTGGTCGGGTCGGTCAGCACGACGATATAGGGCAGGCCGGCATCGTGCAGCATCTGGATCGCCACCGTCGCGCGGGGCATCTGCATCAGGCTGAGAATTCCCTCCTGCATGCGTGCACCGCCGGCGGCGGTGAAGATGATATAGGGGCAATTGTCCTCGATCGCGTTCTCGACGCCGCGCACGAACGCCTCGCCGACCGCCAGGCCCATCGATCCGCCCATGAAGGCGAAATCCTGCACGCCGACCACCGCCTTGCGGCCTTCGATCGTGCCGCGCGCGTTGATCAGCGCGTCACCTTCCGACGTCGCGGCGCGGGCTGCCTTGATGCGGTCGACATAGCGCTTGGTGTCGCGAAACTTGAGCGGATCGTCCTGCACCCGCGGGAGCGGGATGATCGTGTAGCTGCCCGCGTCGAAGACATACTGAAAGCGCAGGACCGGGCCGATGCGCTCATGATGCTGGCAGTTCGGGCAGACATGGAGATTCTCCTCCAGTTCCTTCACGAACACCATCTGCCCGCATCCCTTGCACTTGTGCCAGAGATTGTCGGGCGTATCCTTTTTCGGGACGACGAACGACAGCGCGTTCCGGACGCTGGTGAGCCAGCTCATACTGTTTCCTTTCGGGCCGCGGCGATCGCCGTGGACAGGGAGCGGATATAGGCTTCGACCGGCCCGCTTGCACCCTCGGCGTGCTGGCCGACCAGCTCGACGATCGCCGAGCCGACCACGACGCCATCGGCGACGCGGGCAATGGCGGCCGCCTGATCGGGCGTGCGAACGCCGAAGCCGACGGCGACGGGCAGGTCAGTCGCTGCCTTGAGCCGGGCGACGGCGCTCTCGATCGAATCCTGCGCTGCCTGTTGCAGGCCGGTGATGCCCGCGACCGAGACATAATAGACGAAGCCGCTCGCCCCGCCGAGCACCGCGGGCAGGCGCGCCGCATCGGTCGTGGGCGTCGCGAGGCGGATCAGGTCGATGCCGGCGGCGCGCAGGTTCGGGCCGAGCTCGTCATCTTCCTCGGGCGGCAGGTCGACGCAGATCACGCCGTCGACGCCTGCATCGCGCGCGGCACTGGCGAACCAGTCGGCGCCGCGGCGGAGCATCGGGTTGGCATAGCCCATCAGAACGACCGGTACGCCGGGATGGCGTTCGCGAAAGGCCTTGGCGATGGCGAGGATGTCGGCGGTGGTGGTGCCGGCGCCGAGGCTGCGCAGATTGGCGGCCTGGATCGCAGGGCCGTCAGCCATCGGGTCAGTGAAGGGCATGCCCAGCTCGATCACATCGGCACCACCGGCAACCAGCGCGTCGAGGATGGAGCCGGTGGCCCAGGGCGTCGGATCGCCGGCGGTGACGAACGTGACGAGCGCGGCACGATGCTGTTCGCGGGCACGATCGAAGGCAGCGGAGAGACGAGTCATCGAGCAGAGCGCCATTGGCTGAAGAGCTGGGACAGGACGCCGACCAGGGCGCCCATTTCGACGGCCTCGAGGCCGCGGGGCAGCGGCAGGCGCCAGTCGGAAAAAGCGAGGCCATATTGGTTCAGCTCGCGCACGATAAGTGCAGCCGCGGCGCCCACCACGGCGCCGGTCAACAGATTGGGGATGTTCATATCTCGACCCCCAGCGCCTCGGCGACGGTGAAGATGTCCTTGTCGCCCCGCCCGCACAGATTGCACAGGATGATCTGGTCGCGGTCCATCTCGCGCGCGACGCGGGCAACGGCGGCGATGGCGTGGCTCGGCTCAAGCGCGGGGATGATGCCCTCGGTCCGGCAGAGCAGCTGGAAGGCGTCCAGCGCCTCGGTATCGGTCGCGCTGGTATATTGGACGCGACCGATCGAGTGGAGCCATGAATGCTCCGGGCCGATGCCGGGATAGTCGAGACCGGCCGAGATCGAATGCGCCTCGGCGATCTGGCCGTCCTCGTCCTGCAGCAGATAGGTCTTGTTGCCGTGGAGCACGCCGGGCGATCCGCCGGCGAGGCTGGCGGCATGCTGCTTGTCGAGGCCGTGGCCGGCCGCTTCCACGCCGAGCATCGCGACACCGGCGTCATCGAGGAACGGGTGGAACAGACCGATCGCGTTCGATCCGCCGCCGATCGCGGCGACGAGCAGGTCGGGCAGGCGATCGATGCGGCTCAGCATCTGCGCGCGCGCTTCCTTGCCGATCACGCTCTGGAAATCGCGGACCAGCTCCGGATAGGGATGCGGGCCGGCGGCGGTGCCGATGATGTAGAAGGTGTCGTGGACGTTCGCGACCCAGTCGCGCAGGCCCTCGTTCATCGCATCCTTCAGCGTCATCGCGCCCGAGGTGACCGGGCGGACCTCGGCACCGAGCAGCTTCATGCGGAACACGTTCGGCTGCTGCCGTTCGATATCGCGCGCGCCCATATAGATGACGCAGGGCAGGCCGAAGCGCGCGCAAACGGTCGCGGTGGCGACGCCGTGCTGGCCGGCGCCGGTCTCGGCGATGATCCGCGTCTTGCCCATGCGCATAGCAAGCAGGATCTGGCCGATGCAATTGTTGATCTTGTGCGCGCCGGTGTGATTCAGCTCGTCGCGCTTGAACCAGACCTGGGCACCCTTGCCTTGCGGGGCGGACTCGCGGAGCGCCTCGGTCAGCCGCTCGGCATAATAAAGCGGACTGGGCCGACCGACATAATGTTCGAGCAGATCCTCGAACTCGGCGGTGAAGGCGGGATCGGCCTTGGCGGCGCGATAGGCCTCATCCAGCTCGAGGATCAGCGGCATCAGCGTCTCGGCGACGTAGCGGCCGCCGAACTCGCCGAAATGCCCGCGATCGTCGGGCTGGGCGCGGAAGGAATTGGGGACGTTCATGGTGCGCGCGCTTTAGCACCTCGGATGACGGTGTCGAGTTGAGTAAAGCTGTTCGCGGGTGAAGCCGCGCGACCTCAGAGGGTTTTGACGGTTTCCAGGAAGGTCGCGATCTTGGTCACGTCCTTGATGCCGGGCGCGGATTCGACACCCGAGGACACGTCGACCATCGGCGCGCCGGTGATCGCCACGGCCTCCGCGAGGTTGAGCGGATCGAGTCCGCCGGACAGCGTCCAGGGCAGCGAGTGGCGGAAACCCTGAAGTAGCGTCCAGTCGAAGCGCACGCCCATGCCGCCGGGCAAGGTCGCGCCGGGCGGAGTCTTCGCGTCGTAGAGGATGCGATCGGCGGCGCCGGCGAAGCTTTCGGCGGCGGCCAGGTCGGCGCGGGTCTTCACCGCGATGGCGGCCCAGATGGCGAGGCCCATACGTGCCTTGATCGCCGCGGCGCGGGCCGGGCTGGTGTTGTGGAGCTGGAGCGCCTGGAGCTGTCCGGCGCCGATCGAGGCTTCGAGCAGCGCGTCGTCGGGGTCGACGAACACGCCGACGCGGCTGACGTGCCCCGGTACGCGCGCGGCGAGCTGCGCGGCGCGCTCGCGACTCAGACTGCGGGGCGAGGGCGGGAAGAAGACGAAGCCGACATGGCTCGCGCCGCCGCGGATCGCGGCGTCGAGGGTCTCGGGCGTCGAAAGGCCACAGATCTTGGCGGTGACGGGCACGGCGCCGCCATAGCCGTCAGGCGAGGGGCTTGGCCAGTACCGTCATGTAGAGCGGCGGCTCCACCGCGACGGGGAAGTCGCGACGTTCCGGCGTACGGGTGTAACCGCGGCGCTCATAATAAGCGATCAGCTCGACCCGGTTTTCGATGACGGTCATTTCCATCGTCGAGACGCCAAAGACGTCACGAGCGAGCGCTTCCGCTGCCGCGATCAGCCGCTTGCCGAGGCCGGCGGCCTGCAGGGTGGGTTCGATACACAGCAGGCCGAGATAGGCGATGCCGTCGCCGCGATCAGTGATTTCGACGCAGCCGATCGGGGTATCGCTGTCGAGCGCGATCAGCAGGCGTTCGGCCGGGTTGGCGAGCGCGGCCCGAAGCGTGGCGAGATCGGTGCGGGTGCCGTCGAGCAGGTCAGCTTCATGAGTCCAGCCGGCGCGGGCACTGTCGCCGCGATAGGCGCGCTCGATCACAGGATGCAGGCGCGGCAAATCGTCCGGTGTTGCAAGGCGAATCACGGGGTCGGACATGGGTTAGAGCGTGGCGCCGATTTCGCGCGCGGCGGTATCGGGATCCTCGGCCTGGGTGATCGGGCGACCGACCACCAGGATCGAGGCGCCCGCGTCGAGCGCCTGGCGCGGCGTCACCACGCGTTTCTGGTCACCGGCCGCGCCGTTGGCGGGGCGCACGCCCGGGACGACGAAGAAACCCTTGGGCCAGATCGCCTTGGCCGCCGCGACTTCCTCGCCCGAACAGACCACGCCGTCCACGCCGGCTTTCATCGCCAGCTCGGTCAGGCGGACGACCTGGGTGTGCGGATCGTCCGGGCAGCCGATCGAGGCGAGATCGCGTGCGTCGAGGCTGGTGAGCGTCGTCACCGCGACCACCTTGGTGCCGGTCGGGGCGGCGGCCTTGGCGTCTTCGAGCATCGATCGGCCGCCGGCTGCGTGCACGGTCAGGATCGCGGGCTCGAGCGGACGCAGCGCCATGATCGCCTTGGCCACGGTATTGGGGATGTCGTGGAATTTCAGGTCGAGGAAGATCGGCAGGCCGAGCTCGGCCATCTCGCGCACGCCGGCGCGGCCATTGGCCATGAAGAATTCGAGGCCGAGCTTGATGCCGCCGACATGGTGATGGACGCGCTGCGCGATCGCCCTGGCCTTTTCCAGGTCAGGAGTGTCGAGCGCGACGAAGATGCGGCTGCTCATGCGCCCCCCGGCGGAACGGCGGTGGGCACGGCAGCGGGCGGGATGGCCGGCGCATCGGGTTCGAGCGGCGTGGTCGCGACCGGCGCGAGCACACCGCGCAGGTCAGCTAGGGTGCGCTCCGAGGTGGATAGCCGGTTGCGCAGCCGCCAGCGGATCGCGTTGTAATAGAGCATGGTCGGCACCAGGCCGATCAGGAAGGTGACGAACAGCAGCAGCGGCAGGTTCACCTCGGCGATCAGGCCGCCCCACAGCTTGATCGGCACCGTGGTCCAGTTGCCCAGGGTGAACACCGCGGCAATGAAGGCGAGCAGGCACCAGAACAGGATCTTCAGGAACTGCATCGAGCGCCGTGGCCTTTGAGATTTCCCATATTGGGTAATTCTTACGTCTCCGGTGCCGCTTTGACCAGCCTCGCACCCCAAGTTCGTCATGCCGGACTCGTTCCTGCATCCATCGTGCAACAAGCGCTGTCACCGCGAGTGGAGAAATGGACCCGGGACAAGCCCGGGGTGACGGGAAGAGAGGCCGCAGCTAACCGATTTCCTTGCGCAGCGATGCGATCAGCCCCGGGATCGCCTCCAGCTTGGGTTCCTCCTCGTCGAGGATGGCGCAGAAGGCGGCGCGCTTGATCGCGGCGACGCGGCCGGGCTTCAGGTTCGCCGTGGCGGGCAGCGAAGAAAGCACGATGTCGATCATCCGCTCGGCGCCGTGGAGGCGGCCCCAGAGATAGTCGTTCTCGCGATAGGCGCGGCTGAAAAACGCGCCGAAGCTGTTGAACTGGATGCCCTTGAGCGTCGCCTCGGCGCCGCCGGCGCGGATCGATTTGGCGTCGTCGGGGGCGATGCGGTCGACCTTGATCGGGTCGAACTCGTCCAGTCCCTCACCCTGGAGCAACGGCAGGGTGGCGACGTCGAAATAGGGAAAGCCGAGATAGGTCAGCAGGATCGGCCGCTTCAGCTCGCGGGGCAGGCCAGTGAAGGCGGCGGCGAGGCGCTTCTCGGTATCGGTATCGAGCTGCTTGAGATCGAGCGATTCGGCGAGCTTGTCGAGCAGCGGACCCGCATCGCCGCGCAGCAGCCGGACGTCCTTGCGCAGATGGGCGTGCCGGTCGGTACGCTTGCACTCCAGATAATCGGCGAGCGAGGCATAGACCGCGTCCCGAACAGGCTCCAGATCGACTTCGTCATGATCGCCTTCAAGCTCGGTCAGGCGGCGGGCGAGCAGGCGAAGGCGACGAATGCGGAAGCCGAGATCATAGGAGCGCAGAAAGCCGATCGTCGTCTGGCTGGCGCCGCCGGAGAAGCTGGGTTTCACCTCGTCGAAGCCGCGTTCGCGGACCGCCTCGGCGATATGGCCGCGGATGCGCTCCCAGCGCTGCGGCCCCGGTTCGCCGCCGGCATGGTAGAGCAGGGAGGTCAGTGCCTCGACCACGCCGGCGATCTTGAGATGGCCGTACGCGGCATAACCATAGCCGGCGGCCTTGGCCGCGGCGGACTGCGCCCGGGCGCGCCAGGTGGCGAGGCGCGAGACGGTCGGGGAATCGAGGAACAGGGTATAGCCGAACAGCGCCTCCACCCGTGTCTCTACCTCGGGCCGGATGCTCGCGACGATACCGCGCATGCGCTCGATCGTGCGGGAGCGCTCGGCGATATCCTCCAGATTGTCGCGGATCGGCTGCTGGCGCGGCAGTTCGGACACGGCGCCGATGATCGTCTGGAAGAAGCCGGGCGCGTTGGGATTGTGCGGGCCGAAGCGCAGCTTCACATTGGGCGATGGGTCGATATAGACGAAGCGGCGGTCGATCTCGCGGCGGGCGGGCCGTTCGCGCAGCGCCTCGATGGCCGGGCGGAAGGGCGCGTTGGCCAGGACCGAGCCGTCGATCAACACTGCCTGGTCAGCCGCATTGGCGGCGAACTGGCGTGGCAGGACTCGCTTCAGGAAGTCGGCGCGTCCGGGCCATTCGACCTTGCGGTGTTTCAGCACCTTGTCGAGCTCGCCGACCATGAACGGCGGGAAAGCGCCCGGGAAGCTCGAGGTCGATCGTGCGGCGAAAGCAAGTTCGGCCGCGTGCGCAAGCGTGTCGCCGGAAGTGCCGTGATCGGTGAAGGGGACGACGAGACGGTGCTCGGTCTCCAGCACTTCGGGCGGCGAATTGAGCATCAGGCGCTCGGGATGGCCGCGGAAATCGGTGACGGTGACGAACAGGTCGAGCGGCTGGCCCTCCGGCAACAGGCGGGCGCCGCGCGGGGCCGAGGCCATGGCATTGAGTGCATCGAGGATCAGCCCGGTGAACAGCGCGCCGCCAAAGGGCGGCTCGAACCAGCGTGAGCGGATGAAATGCGACAGCTTGGTGCGGACCTCGTCGCGCGCGCCGGCCTCGACCAGTTCGTCGATATTGTCGCCGCTGCGCCTCTCGGCGTACCAGGCGATCGGCAGCGCCCATATCTTGGAGAAGCGCGAGGACGGGGCCTGATGATCGTCGATCAGCGCCTCGATGTCAGCCGAATCGAGCCACAGCTTGGTCAGTGGTTCGAGCGACTGGCCGGTCGAGATGGCCTGGGCGAGGAACACGCCGTTGATGCCCCCGGCGCTGGCCCCGGCGACGATATCGACCAGCACGCGCATGCGCAGGCCGGTTTCTTCCTCGATCTCCTGGAGCAGGTCGCGGTAGACACCCTGGCTGCCGCCCGCCGGTGTCTCGCCCTTGTGGAAGGCCTGGCTCGCGCGCGCCAGACGCCAGATCTCCTTGGTGATGCCGTGCATGTAGACGGCAAGGCTGATGCCGCCATAGCAGACCAGGGCGAGACGGAGCTCCTTCTGACGCATCAGGCGAGTTCCACCGTCGCCCAGATCGGGAAATGATCCGATGCCTTGCGCGCGGTGGCGCTGTGATGGACCCCGCAATCGGTGACGCGCAGATCGGACGAGACCATGATCCGGTCCAGCCGGGCGACCGGGCGGCGGACATGGAAGCTCGGGCCGGTGGTGGCGAAGCTGTAGTCGCGGCCGAAATCGCGCAGGCACCCGGCCTGGGCGCTCCATTCGTTGAGGTCGCCCATCAAGACGGTCGGGCGGCGCTTGGTGCTCGCATCGACATGAGCGAGGATCGCATGTGCCTGGCGGCGGCGCCACAGGCCCGACAGGTCGAGATGCATGCCGACGATGCGGATCGGCACGCCATCGGCCCGGACATCGGCCATCACCGCGCCGCGCGGTTCGAGCGCCGGGAGGTGGATCGCCTCGCAGTCCATCACCACCGAATCCTTGCGGATCAGCAGGACATTGCCGTGCCAGCCCATGCTGCCGGTACGCGCGCCGAGCGGCACGGCCTTCCACGGGCTATGTTCTTCCAGCGCGTGGAGCGGGATGACGCCCGCCTTGGTGCCGAAGCGGCGATCCGCCTCCTGCAGGGCGATGATGTCGGCATCGACTTCGCGCAGGACCTCGAGGATCCGGTTGGGATCGCGGCGGCGATCGAGGCCGATGCCCTTGTGGATATTGTAGCTGGCGACCTTGATCATGTGCGTGATGGAACGCCGATCGGTAAAATTGGTTCGCCGCACGCTACGATACGCCCGGCTTTCCTGCCGTATATGCCCAGTTTCGCGCCAAGCCAGCGCGAAAATCGCGCGGAGGCCTCATAACGGCGCGGCACCGTAGCGCTGAAGGAAATCCTGGTGGGCGGGCATCCTCGCCACGGCGCCGGCGATGCCGGTCTTCAGCTCGACCAATGCCTGGCGCAGCTGGCCCGGCGGCATCAGGCGGGCGAGATGATGATAGCCGCGGGGCTGAATCCGCTGGCCGAGCATGACCTGGACCCAGGAATCCACGCGGAACAGCTCGTCCGATGCCTGATAGGCCTGGGCGTTCTCGCGGAACAGAGCGATGCGGCGGACGAGCGTTTCGGGGAGTTCCATGGTGCGGCAGCGCTGCCAGAAGGCGCTGTCGTCGCGTTCGGTTAGACAATAATGGAGAATGACGAAGTCGCGGACGCCCTCCAGCTCAGTGCGCGACAACTGGTTGTAGCGATCGATCAGCGCCTCATCGAACCCGTTGAACGGGAAGGACTGCATCAGCCGCGTCACCGCGATCATGATGAGGTGAATGCTGGTGGATTCGAGCGGCTCGATAAAGCCGCTGGCGAGACCAAGGGCGATGCAGTTCCGGTTCCAGACCTTGCGCCGCGTGCCGGTGCGATAGCGGATCAGGCGCGGATCGAACAACGGCTCGCCCTCGATCTGGTCGAGGAGCAGCGCCTTGGCTTCCTCATCCGCCATATGCTCGCTGGAGAAGACCAGGCCATTGCCGACGCGGTGCTGGAGCGGGATGCGCCAGCGCCAGCCGGCCTTGTGCGCGATCGCCCGGGTATAGGGGACGGCGGGGCCGACCGATTCAGTCTGGACCGCATAGGCGCCGTTGGTGGTGAGCCAGTGACCCCAATCCTCATAACCGGTCTGCAGCGTCTGCTCGATCAGCAGGGCGCGGAAGCCGGTGCAGTCGATGAACAGGTCGCCCGAAACCGTCTGTCCCGACTCCAGCATGAGCGACTGGATGAAGCCGGTTTCGGCGTCCTGTTCGACCTTCGCGATCTTGCCTTCGACGCGCTTGACCCCGCTGGCCTCGCTCCGGGTGCGAAGGAAGCGGGCATAGAGCGTCGCATCGAGATGATAGGCATAGTTGATCTGGGCATTCTCGCCCGTCGCGAACCTGCTCGCCTCGGCGGCCTGCAATTCGAAGCAATAGTCGCCGATCGGGCCGGCATGACCTTCGGCGCGGGCCTGAAGCCAGAAATGATGGAAATCCGCCATCCAGGTCGATTTGCCGAGCACGCCGAAGGAATGGAGGTACCGATCGCCGATCTGGCCCCAATTCTCGAAGGCGATGCCCAGCTTGAAGCTCGACTGGGTGGCGCGCATGAATTCCTGCTCGTCGATACCGAGCAGCGTGTGGAAGGCGCGCACCGTGGGGATGGTGGATTCGCCCACGCCGATCGTGCCGATCTCGTCGGATTCGACCAGAGTGATGTCGAGCAGCCCGCCCAGCTGCTTCGAAAGGGCCGCGGCGGCGAGCCAGCCGGCGGTGCCGCCGCCGGCGATGACGACCTTGCGTACGACCTGTCCGTCCATGCCGGGGCCTCCCATGTCAGCGATTCAGGCGATTGAGCAGCATGGCACGCAAGCGGCGCGCCCTGGTCTCGTCGAGCGGCGCGAGATTGCCGCGCGCCGCCTCGGGCAGATGAGCGCCAGCCTGGTCGGCGGGCCCGAAGACATAATAATCGAACAGTGCCTGCCAGGCGCGCTTCTCCGGCGCGGGGCGATCGCGCAGGCTGAGCAGGGCGTGCAGCAGCGTGTTCTGCGGCGTATCCATGAAGGCGGGGGAGGCGTTCCACCAATAGTTGATCAGCACGTTGAAGCGGTCGAGCGCCTCGACATGGTGCCACCAGAGCGCGGGGTAGAAGAGCACGTCACCCGGTTCCAGATCGACCACCTGGCCCTCGGCGAGCGCCTCGGCGAAGCGGGGGTGTCGATCGAGATCGGGATCGCGGAAGTCGACCATCGAGACGACCTGGCCGCCGGGAGTCGGCTCGAGCGGGCCGGGATAGAGATTGTGCACTTGTTCGGGCGGGAAAAGCGTGAAGCGGCGCTTGCCGACCATGCAGCAGGCGATGTTGTTCGACATGTCGTAATGCGCCGACGCGGTCGTGCGGTTGCCGATCCAGATGCTGACGATCGGCGGGCTGTCGCCGAGCGCTGCCTGATCGAGCGCCAGGTCGTTTTCCTGCCTCAGGCCCGGCAGATAGGTGTCGAGATCGGTGGAACCGACATAATAGGAGGGCGGCCGATCCTGGTGCCATTCAGCCTGAAGCCGGTCGAGCAGCTCGTCGAGCAGCATCCGCCCGGCTTCGAAATTCATCGCCGTCGCCCCTTCGTCGTAGAAGAAGCGCCCCTCGATCTCGGGCTTGCCGACAAAGCCGACGACCGGCTTTCCGCGGTAGAAGGATTTCAGATAGGCGATCGCGGTTTCGGGCGAGTCCAGCCCGGCCCGCACCAGCGGCCAGTCGCGTGCGACACCCCGCAGGATGGCCGGCTGCTGCGCCTCCATCAGCGCATCGAGCGGGATCGCGTCCGCTGCGACGCCTTCGATCACCCTGGTTTTGCGGAGGCTGGTCATGATCGGTTCGCGCCGGTCAGGCGGCGCCGGCCTTTCGGTTCTTGAGGTCGATGAGGCGGCTCATATTGCCCATGGAGGCGATCACGAAAAAGGCGAGGGGCAGGAAACCGCTGGCGTTCAGCCGCTCGAGCCGGGCGCCGTCGAGCTGCGCCAGCGCGGTGCGGGAGATGGTGAAGAGATCGGGCAGGACATATTTGCGGGTTTCATCCAGCTCGATCTCGACGGCGACCGGCTCGATCAGGCCAGCCTCTTCGAACGCCTCGAACATCGGCTGGTTCGCCTCCAGCCCGGTATAGATCGTCCGCAGGATACCGGCGATATGTTCGAGGTAAGGCGCGTTCCCGCCATGCGGCAGGAACAGGGGAAGCCCGTCGATATGGCTGACGCGAGGATGGTCGAGATCGATATGGATCATCGGCTCCCCCTCCGTCCCACCGTCCTTGAAGCCGATCAGGAAGGGGCCGCGCTGAAGCACCGCCGGAATGTAGCGGCCCTGCCAGCCATCTTCGCCGAGAAAGAGATTCTCGTCCCGGTCCAGCCCGAGCAGCGCGACGGCCTGGAACGCGCCGCTTTCCTCGCGGCGGAAGAAGACGGGATATTCGCGCTGAATCTCCTCGAACTCGGTCGGGAAGACCAGCACCTGGTTGACGCTGTCGCCGAACTCGGCGCGATGATGCGCGATCACCCGAAGATCCGGGTGGTCGACATTGTTCAGCGGCACACGGTTGGTCATGCGATGATATCCAGCCCCTGGAACGTGCGGCCTTTCGACCGGGCGGCTCTCCAACCGCCGATACGGGGATTGGCGACGATGATGGGACAAAGCCCGGCCAAGCTCAATTCCCAACGGGAAAAAGGCCGCTGCGAACAGCGGCCTTCCCCCTTAGTCGATCGATGGGGCGGATCAGAATTTGAACCGCGCACCCAGCATGAAGCGCCGGTCGAGTTCCTGCGCGTACCACAGCTCGGTTTCGGCGCGAGCATAGGTGCGGACGCTTTCTTCCAGCAGGTTGAGAGCTTCCAGCGTGACCGAAACATTCGACGTGACATCGTAGCTGATGTTCATGTCGAGCTGGCCGAACGGTGCCGTGAATTCCGGATTACGTGAATCCTGGCGGTTGATCCCCGAGAGGAACTTGTCGCGCCAGTTATAGGCAAGCCGGGCCGAGAGGCCGTTCTTGTCGTAGATCAGCGTCGCGTTGAACGTGTCGCTCAACCCGAGCAGCGCGAACTGATCCTCGCTGGGGCTCGCGCCGAGGTTGAAGCCGACATCGCCCCGGACCATCGTATAGGCCGCGGCGACGCCGAGGCCGGTATTGCCGAGGAAATATTGCCCGGCGATCTCGATGCCCCAGATTTTCGCGTCCTTGTTGTTGATCGGGCGCGAGACTTGGAACTGATAGAGCGGATCGCTCGCATTGGCGGTCACGTCGAGCGTATTGTTGATGTTCTGGAGATAGGCGGTGTTCAACCGGCGATTGGCCGTATCATAGTTCGCGCTGAACTGCGCCGTCGCGGCCGCCACCGAGCCGGTCTGCTGGATCAGCGCGGTCATGGCGAACAGATTCTCGTCGCTGGTATCGACGCCGAGCCCCTGGAGCGCGGTCTTTGCCGAGCCCGACCGCGAGCCGGCAGCACCCGAGCTGGGGTCGCGAAGACCGAACAGGTCACTGGTGAACTGGCCCCGGCCGATGAAGTTATGCACGCGCTTGTCGAACAGGCCGATCGACACATAGCTGTCCGGCTTGAAATAATATTCCAGCGAGATGTCGAAATTGTCGGACGTCAGCGGCGCCAGCCGGGCGTTGCCGGTATTGCCGCTGGGGACGCCGCCATTGCTGATCGGCCGCGGCGGTCCGCCCACCGTGGTTGCGGTGTAGAGGTCGCTATAGTTCGGCCGGCCGATCGTCCGGCTGAAGGAGAAACGTGCGACCAAATTCTGCAGTGCCTCGATCTTGAAATCGAAGGACGGCAGCAGATTGTTGTAGCTGCCCTTGTCGGTAAGGAAGCTGTTCTGGTTGGAGATGACGACGGTGAAGTCGTTGTCCGAAACCCAGTTGATCGCCGCCGGAACCGCGACCAGCGAGGTGGAGGTCGTCTTGGTGTTCTCGTAGCGCACGCCGGCGACCATGCTCGCCTTGCGGCCGGCGATCTCGCCGTCCCAGGTGATCTGGCCATAGGCTGCCCAGATGGTTTCCTTCACCCGGTTGTCCTGGTTGGACGTGATGCCGACAGCGTGCGGCTTCGTGGCCGAGTTCGCATCCAGGCCGACATAATAAGGCGAGAGGATCGAATAGATATTGGCCGCATTGCCGCGGAAGGCGAGCTGCGACGGCGCATCGCCGCCGGGGTTATACTGGTTGAACTTGCATTCGAGGCAGAAGGCCTGAAGCGCGCCCGGTGCCAGCTTGTTCACGTCGCCGGGGCTGGTGATGCCCCAGTCGCCCAGCGTCTGCTGAGTCGCGAGGAAGGTCTGGTGCATGTCGGCGGTGCGGTAATTGCCGCCGAAATCGAACCGGCTTCCGCCGCCGAGATCCCAGCCGAAGTCGGCGCGGACTTCCTTGACCGTCTGGTCCTGAGTCGAGGCGAAGGTGCGGCCGACCTGCGATCCGACATCGTTGATGTCGAGTTGCCCGTTGCCGTTGCTGCTGATCGTGATCGCCTGTTTCGGGATGCCGCCGGTGTAGTCGACCGAGTGCGCCGCCACCACGTTCGCGCCCATGCCGACCAGGGTCGAACTCTTGCCGTTGGGATTGTCAGGCCGGCTCGACGACTTGCTGATATGGCCGTCGAGGTTCAGCGAGAAATTCTCGGCAAAGTCCCATTTCGCGTTCAGGCCATAATCCTGCAGCTTGCTCCGCTGCGCGCGATTCTGCGCTTCGAAGCCTTCGTCTTTGGGGCCGCCCAGGGTCTCGTGCAGATAGGTCGCGGTCGCGACGGTCGGGTTGCCGTCGAAGGTGACGACGTCGAACGGCCGGCTGAACCAGTTGGACAGATCCGAGCGGACCTCACGCTGCTTGTTTTCCGCATAGAGCGCGTCGGCCGTGAGGGTCAGCGACTCGGTGGGACGGAATTGCAGGACGCCCTGGCCGTTGAAGCGCTCGCGCGTGCCCTCGGCATAATGGTAACGGCTGTCGTTCGGGATCGCGACCAGCTGGCTGGCATTGGTCGGCGCATTGTTGACGACCGTGCAATTCGGCCCCGGCGTGGACGAGGGGCAGGCGCCGCCCGACCGGGCGAAGCCGCCGGAGAGGAAGGTGCTGTACGGAATGATGTTCCAGTTGTTCGACGTCGCGGCGATCGAGGTATAGTTGCGCTTCTGGTAGCTGCCGAACACGGACACGCCGAACGTTTCGGCGTCATTCGCCCAGTTGAGCACGCCCGAAACTTCCGGCGTCACCTTGGAGCCGCAGTCCAGGCAGCCGTTCACGCTGGTGTCGTAGACGGCCTTCGCCCCGATGCTGCCCGACAGCCCCGACTTGCCGTCGAGGGGATGACGCGAGACCACGTTGATCGTCGCGCCGATACCGCCCGAGGGGATGGCGGCGCGGCCGGTCTTGTAGACTTCGAGCGTCTTCACGCCTTCGGAAGCGAGGTTGGAGAAGTCGAACGAGCGGCTGGTACCCTGCGCGCCGTCCGAGTTCTGGTCGCCGCCGACGACCGAGACGACCGAAGTCGCGAGCGTGCGGCCGTTCAGCGTGACGAGGTTATAGGTAGGGCCGAAACCGCGCACGGTGACCAGCGCGCCCTCGCCATTGGTGCGGTTGATCGACACGCCGGTGATGCGCTGAAGCGACTCGGCCAGGTTGGTATCGGGGAATTTGCCGATATCTTCCGCCGAAATCGCGTCGACGACACCGGCAGAATCGCGCTTGATCGCGATCGACCGCTCGAGGCTGGCGCGGATACCAGTGACAACGATGTCCTGATCGGTATCGCCCGACTGTCCATCGGCAGCCGTGGCCGGCGCAGCTTGCGCCAGCGCTGCGGCCGGCATCATCAGACACACCGCGACCGCGATTGCGGATGTGGACCGCGCAAACGCCGACGAACGCCCAAAGCTTTTCATAAATCACCCCTCCTATCCGGCGCGCCGCGAGGCGCCCGGGCCGTTGTTTTCTGCAAGCAGGATTCGCGCTGCTTGATGGTAACGGTACCAAAATGTCTGACGTTGTCAACGACGACGAGACGAGTTTGACGAGGAGAATAAAACCATAATGACGATGTTTTTCCGGGTGATGGATTCGGCGGTGCCGGATGTTAGCGCGCGCAGCAAGGTCGCGCCGATGGTTCAGCTCGTATAAATCCCGCACAAATGCGCGGGTTGGCGTGCGATTCACCGCGCGATTCGGGTCTCCGACGACGCGGCGCGGCATTGCCGGCTCAGGCGTGCCGGATGGATGCCAGTGTGGCAGCGGCGCAACAACGCCGCCATATTTTCGGACGGGCCAACCCGCTTTCAGATCAGTCGTGCCGGGTGTCCGATTCGCGCCGATTCCCCGTCGGTTGCGCGCGGGAGCCATCTCCGGCAGGCAGCGCGCGATCGACTCGGGCGACCGGGGATCGTCGATTGCACCTGAAAAGCGCGCGCAAGCGCCGGGAGATTTGAAGCATGACCATCACTCGTATCGATGCAGGGCCGCGCATGAGCCAGGCCGTGGTTCACGGCGACACGGTGTATCTGGCAGGGCAGGTCGGCGCGCCGGGCGAGAGCGTTACGGCGCAGACAAAGTCGATCCTCGCGCAGATCGAGGATCTCCTGGCGCGCACCGGGAGCGACAAGTCGAAGCTGCTGTCGGCGACGATCTGGCTGGCCGACATGGCCGATTTCGGCGAGATGAACGCCGTGTGGGATGCCTGGATCGGCGGCCAGGACGCGCCGACCCGCGCCACCGGCGAGGCCAGGCTGGCGACGCCCGACTATAAGGTCGAGATCATCATCACCGCCGCGCGCTGAGCCAGTCGAAGCGAGCAATCATGCTCGCGGCCCTTCGCCCTATTGTTCCGACGATAGGAAAGAGCGAACCGGACGTGTCCAGCGGGGACGGCATGGCAGATGCCGTGTCGCGTTTGAATCGACGCCGGCCACTGCGGGGATCAGCGGCGGAGATATGGGACACCAGCTCGTCCCATATCTCCGCCCCCGCGTGGCAATCATTTATAACAATATCATATACTTAAGATAAAATTTCGGCACTGCGCAGGATATGCGCAGATTGTGGCAGGTCATTGGTCGAGTAGCTTGCGCTGGATGACCACCGCATTGCCGTGCGCGTCGACTTCGAAGCCGGCGATATGGAATCCCTGGCGCAGATTGAGCAGTATCATCGGGTTGTTCGCGGCGCGCGTGCGGGTTTCCACATGACGGTAGCCGAGCGCGCGGACTTCGGCGTGTTGCCGCTCCATCATCAGCGCGGCGAGGCCGATCCGGCGTGCCTCGGGCGCGACACCGCCCAGCCAGCTGTAGAACAGGCTCTCGCCCCGCCGATAGCCGAGCTTGAAGCCGACCGGCACGCCATCCTCCCGCCGGGCAAGCAGCAGATGCGGATCGGCGACATGCGGCAGGCGACCCGCCAGATAGGCGCGGTCGAAGCCGGGGAACACTGCGTCGCACAGCGGCAGGAGCAGCGCGATTGCCTCAGCGGCGGTGCCGGCGAAGGTTTCGATGCGGGGCACGTCGGTGGGAGAGGGGAAGGACATGCCCCCTTTCTGCCGACTGACGCGATCTTTCGCCAGTCTCGCGCGGTCAGAGGCGGATTTCGTAGCGCCAGACATCGAGGCGGAAAATGCCATCCGGTGTCGACAGCTCGCTGGTGAAGACGCCGGCGCGGTGCCAGCCCGATTTCTCGTAGAAGCGCGCCGCCCGATCATTGCCGATCGCACAGGCGAGCCACGCGACCTCGACACCGTTCGCGCGCAGTCGCTCCACCGCATCCGCCATCAGCGAGGGCGCGACATCGCTGCCGCGCGCATCGGCCGAGACGTAGAATTGATAGAGTTCGTCGCCCTTCAGCATCGAGAAGCCGAGCAGCGTCCCGTCGCGCACGCAGACCCGTACGCGGTCGAGCGCTTCCACGAGCCGTTCGTGGAAGCTCTCGAGCGTACGCAGCCGCGCCAGGTCGGCCGGCACCACGGCGGCATGGCCGTCCTGCCAGCCGTGGAACCACAAGCGGGCGAGGGTGCCTATATCCGCTTCGATCGCGTTCCTGATCATGCCGCTATCCCGAATCCCCATAATCGAGCGTTACTTCCCTGATCAGGAACTGGGAGCGCAAGGTCTCCTCCAGAATGCGCGCGAGATGGGGATCGGCGACATCGGCCTCGATCTGCATCCTGACCAGTCCGGCGGAACGGCGAATCAGCGCGAAGGCGGGCACGAGCCCGCGCCGCGCGAACTGGCCGAAGACGCGCGGGACCAGCTCGGGATCATCGGTGCCATGAACCCGATAGCGCGCGACGGGGCGCTTGAGCTCCCTCATAATAGCGCCATCGCCGGGGTGCGGCCGCGCGCGATCGTCGCGCGCGCCAGGCGGTCGGCGGCGAGGTTGACGGCGATGCCGCCGTGCTCGGCATCGGCCCAGACCTGGTGGAGGCGGCCCGGGATCGCATCGATCCGCGCCGCGACCTCGTCGCTGTCCCAGCCGAGATATTCGGCGCAGACATTGATGATCCCGCCGGCGTTGACGACATAATCCGGGGCGTAGAGCACGCCGCGCTCGGCCAAAGCCGCGCCGTCTTCCTCGCTCCCAAGCTGGTTGTTGGCGGCGCCGCAGACCACGGCGGCGCGCAGCTTCGGGATGCTGCGCGCATTGAGCACGCCGCCAAGGGCACAGGGCGCGAAGATGTCGCACCGCGCCTCCAGCACGCCACTCAGCGAGGCGACATCGGCGCCGGTACGCGTCGCGACTTCGGCGACCACGGCGGAGCGCGGTTCGGCCACGATCAGCTTCGCCCCCGCATCATGGAGCAGATAGGCGAGCGCCGCGCCGACCGATCCGAGTCCCTGGATCGCGACGGTGCAGTCGCCGATCGGGCGTTCGAGCCGATGCTCCGCCGCCGCCTGCATCGCACGGAACACGCCGAGCGCCGTCCATGGCGATGGGTCGCCGCCGGGTCGTCCGCCCTGCGGCGGCAGGCCCGCAACATGGCGCGTCTGCCGCGCTACTTCGGCCATGTCGCCGACGGTGGTGCCGACATCCTCGGCGGTGACATAGCGGCCGCCAAGTTCCTCGACTGCTTCGCCAAAGGCACGGAACAGCGCGGCGCGATCGAAATCGCCCTCGGGGCGACGCAGCACTGCCTTGCCGCCACCGAGCGGCAGGCCGGCCAGCGCGTTCTTGTAGCTCATGCCCTCGGCGAGGCGGAGCGCGTCCTGGGTGGCGTGGTTGAAGTCGGGATAGGTCCATAAACGGCAGCCACCGGCGGCTGGGCCGAGATGCGTGGAATGAAGGGCGATGACACCGTCAAGGCCGCTGGCGGAATCCTGCAGGCGAACGACCTGCTCGGGCGGATGCGCGTCGCGCGCATGGGAAAAGTCCATGATGAAGCTTTCGGAAAACACTGAATTATGTAAGTCGGCGTGGCGGATGCGTCCCGCGCCAGCGCCTGTGACCTTTGGGGTCAGATCGCGGAGATCTGCCCGGTCGTAATTCGGGTCCGGATAATAAGTCGGATCGAGGCGCGAGCGGGGACGCCGGGCATTCGGGCGTGCGAAGACAGGGCGGAGGCCGCTGCTTTCTTCGTCACTGCCGACATGCCCTGCACGGTCCGGTGGTTCCTCGTTTCGACGTGCGATTCTTCATCGCCGGCACCGTGATAGACGGGCGGTAATGAAAAATCCGCAACTTTTTTCGCGAGCGCTCAGATGAGGGCGTGGACGATGCCGGGCGAGACCTCGCTCCAGCCCCGCGGCGCGGCCTTGTCGAGCGCCGCGGAATCGATCGCCGCCATGTCGGCCAGGCGCGCCCGCATCCGTCCGGTGTTCACCGCGATCTCCAGCACATTCTGCCGGCCACCTAGTGCGGCCAGCCAGATGTCGTCCTTTGCCTCGGGGACGGGGGTGGTCTTGCCCAGTGCGCGCATCTCCCCGGCAACGCGGTCGGCGATCGGGCCGAGCACCACCTGAAGCGCATTGCCGCCAGGACGCACCACACCGCGCGCGCCGAGTGCCTTGAGCGCGGCTTCGTCGACTTTGGCCGGGTCGATGAGGATCAGCCGCAGGCGCGTCGTGCAGGCATCGATCGACTGGAGGTTGGCGGCCCCGCCCAAGGCAAGCACCAGCCCGGCCGCCTGATCGCCCGTGGCGCCGGAACCGGCGGGTTTGTCCGTCTCCACCTCACGCCCGGGTGTCTTCAGGTCGAAGCGGACGATGCAGAAGCGGAAAGCGAAATAATAGATGGCGAAATAGGCCGCGCCGACCGGCAGCAGCAGCAGCGGCCGGGTCGCCAGGCCATAGTTGAGCACATAGTCGAACAGCCCCGCCGAAAAGCCGAAGCCGAGCCTGACGCCCAGCGCGTCCATGATGACCATCGACAGGCCGGTCAGCACCGCATGCACCGCGTAAAGCAGCGGCGCGAGGAACATGAAGGTGAACTCGATCGGCTCGGTGACGCCGGTCAGCAGCGAGGTGAGCGCGAGGCTGAGCAGCATGCCGCCAACCGCCTTGCGCCGCTCGGGCAGGGCAGAGCGGTACATGGCGAGGCAGGCGGCGGGCAGGCCGAACATCATCACCGGGAAAAAGCCGCTCATGAAGGCGCCCGCGCTCGGATCGCCCGCGAAATAGCGTTTCAGGTCGCCGGTCGCGCCATGGAAATCGCCGAGGATGAACCAGGCGATGTTGTTGAGGATATGGTGGAGGCCGGTGACGATGAGGAGCCTGTTCAGTGTGCCGTAGATGAACAGGCCGATGGGCCCGGCGTTGACCACCCAGCGGCTGAGCGTGTCGATCGCGGTTTCGAGCGCGGGGAAGCCGAGGCCGAACAGCGCTGCGCCGATCAGCCCGGCAAAGCCTGCCGCGATCGGCACGAAACGCCGGCCGCCGAAAAAGGCGAGATAGTCGGGCAGCCGGATCCCGGAATAGCGGTTGTACAGCCAGCCCGAGACCAGCCCGGAAAGGATGCCGGCGGGCACGCTGAGCTTGCCCAGTTCCTTCGCCTTCCAAGCGGCGGTAGCAAGATCGCGTGCGGCCTGATCGGCAAAGGCGGCGGTGACGTCGGGTGGGACGAAAAGCAGCGCCTTCCCGCCCTCGACGGTGACGAGGAAGGCGACCGCGCCGGCAAGGCCCGCCGCGCCGTTGTTCTCGCGCGCCAGGCCGACCGCGACGCCGATCGCGAAGATCAGCCCGAGATTGGAGAAGATCGCCTCGCCCGCGGCGGCGATGAAGGCGATGTCGAACATGTCAGGCTGGCCGAGACGCAGCAACAGGCCTGCCACCGGCAGCACCGCGATCGGCAGCATCAGCGCACGGCCGAGCGGCTGGAGGGCGTCGATCCGCAGGCGCATCATTCGGCTCCTTCCAGCAGCGTGCGCACCGCGCCGGCGGTAGACATCGACAGGGCCTTTGCCGCGAGCGCTCGGCAGGTGGGCATGTCGAGCGTGCGGACCGCCGCCTTCAGTGCGGGGATGGCGGCGGGCGTTGCCGAAAGCTCGGTGACGCCGAGGCCGATCAGGATCGGCGCGGCGGCCGGATCGGAAGCGATGCCGCCGCAGACACCGAGCCAGCGGCCGTGCTTGCTCGCGCCTTCGGCGGCGCGGGCGATGAGGTGCAGCACGGCGGGGTGAAGCGCATCGACCATCGCCGCCACCGCCGGATTGCCGCGATCGGCGGCCAGCGCATATTGAGTCAGGTCGTTGCTGCCGATCGAGAGGAAGTCGGCATCGCGGGCCAGGCTGTCGGCGAGCAAAGCGGCGGCGGGTGTTTCGACCATCACGCCGAGCGGGACGGGTTCGTCGATCCCGAGATCGGCGCGCACCTGATCGAGGATCACACGGGCAGCGGCGAGCTCGCCCGCATCGACCACCATCGGCAGCATGATGCGGCATTGCGCCGCCGGCACGCCGCGCAGGATCGCGCGAAACTGGACCGCGAGCAGGCCGGGATTGGCGAGGGAGAAACGAATACCGCGCGCGCCGAGCGCCGGATTCTCCTCGTGGGGAAGGGGCAGATAGGCGACCGGCTTGTCGCCACCGATGTCGAGCGTGCGCACGATCAACGGCCTGCCGGCGAGCCCTTCAGCGACGGCAGCATAGGCGACCCGCTGCTCCTCTTCCCCAGGGGCTGAACTGCGGTCATGGAAGAGGAATTCCGTGCGTAGCAGACCGCAGCCCTCAGCGCCGAGCGCTACCGCCGGGGCCGCCTCAGCGCTGGTCGCGAGGTTGGCGAAGATCTCGATGCGGGTCCCGTCGGTCATGACGCATAATTCCCGCGCCGTTGCGGTTTCGGTGGCAGCACGGTCGCGCTGGCGGAGCAGCCGAGTGGTGGCTGCATCGCGAGCGGCAGGTTCCGGTGCTGGATCGAGGGTGGCGCAGTCGGCATCGAGCACGACCTCGCGGCCGTCATCGAGATCGAGGACGGCTGATCCGGCTGCGACGATCATCGGAATGCCCGCAGAGGCGGCGAGGATCGCGGCGTGCGCGGTTGGCCCACCATAAGCGGTGCAGATGCCGGCAACGCCCGCATCGGTCAGCGCGGCGAAATGCGAGGGGAGCAGTTCGTCAGTGACCAAGATCGCGCCGCGCGGTGGCGTCGGCATCGCGGTATCGGCGCCGACGAGCAGCGCGATCATCTGGCGCTCGATATCCTTCAGGTCGGCGATGCGTTCGATCAGCAAGCGGTCGCCGGTCGCGCGGATCGCCTCGGCATGGCCGCGGATCGCCCCGCGCCAGGCGAACGCCGCGCTCTTGCCTTGCGCGATCAGGCCCTGCGCGGCGGCGAGCAGTTCGGGGTCCTCGATCAGGGCGCGGTGCGCGGCGGCGATGTCCGCGCCGGCACCATGGCCATTCGCGGCGGTGGCCAGCAACCGTGTTCGAGCGGCGGTAAGCGCAGCACCCTCGACAGCCGCGCCGTCACCCTGCTCGGGCACGGTGATATCGGCAGGACGGAACTGGAAAATCGGGCCAATGGCAAGGCCGGGCGCGGCGCGGACGCCGTGGATCAGGCCATCGGCTGCAGGCGCTGCGACGGGGGTGACGGGCTGGTGCGCTTCCTCGCTTATGCCCTGCTCGATCAGGGTGGCGACGGCGGCGATGGCAGCGCGGGCATCGGGGCCGCCTCCGGCGATCTCGATGTCGTCGTCATGGCGGATGCCCGCCGACAACAGCGCAACGATGCTGCGCGCATTGGCGGTCTTGCCGTGCGCGGAGAGCGTTACCTCGGCCGTGAACGGCTTGAGTGCCGCGACGATGCGGGCTGCGGGGCGGGCATGGATGCCGCTGGGAAGCGGCACGCGGATCGTGCAGCGTGCGGTATCCTCGCCGAGATCGGCTGCGACCTGGTCGGTAGCGAGCGGGGCGATGTCGGCGATCGGATCGCCGGCTTTCACGCGAGCGTCGAGGCCGTGGAGCGTTACGACAAACCCCTCGCTGGTGATGGTGATCGGGGTGATCAGACTTTTGGCGCGGGCGGCGACCGGGTCGAGATCGACCTCCAGCAACACCTGGCCGAGCGTCACCGTTTCACCGTCGCGGACTCTGGCGGTGAAGCCGTCTCCCGCCAGCGCGACGGTTTCCAGCCCGACATGGATGAGCAGTTCGGCGCCATTGGCGAGCTTCAGGGTGACGGAATGGCGGGTCGGGGCGACCGCGATGACGGTCGCGTCGCAGGGCGCGCGGATCACGCCTTCGAGCGGGTCGATTGCAAAGCCTTCGCCCATCATGCGCTCGGCGAAGACCGGATCGGGCACCTGCGCCAGATCGAGCGCCCAGCCGGCCATGGGCGCATGCAGGCGGACGATCACGGAGCGGTCACCAGCTGCACGGCGCTCACCGCCCAGAGCGGGTTCACGCCCCTGGCGGTATAGGTGATGCACAGGTCGTGATTGCCCCTGAGCGGCGCGATCGGGGTGGTCAGCAGCGTGATCCCAGGTCGGTGCGCGGCGGGCGCCAGCGGCAGGGTCGCGACACGCGGGCCGTCGCAGCCGTCGCGAATCTCGATCTCGCCGGCGGGGGTCGCGGGCGGGCGAAATCTGATCTTGTCCTTGTCCGCGCCGATCTGGAAATTGAACGGCACCTGCCCGACCGAGATGGCGATCGAGCGCACGCCGTCCATCGGGGCGGCATCATAGATCCAGCACGGATTGGCGACGTCGATCATCAGCGCGGCGCGCGGCTCTTTCGCCGGCGCGTCGTCGGCCAGCCGCAACGCGATGCCCTGCGAACAAAGCTTGAGCTGCGTATCGTCGCGCCGGCGGACCGATGCGGCGTTGAGGTTCAGATCGATCGCACCCGGCAGCACCGCGCCATCAAGCATGGTCGCGGCGCGGAAGCGGGCCGGCATCTTCAAGGTCACCGGCCCCGAATAGAGCGGCGATGCGGGGCCGGGGAGGCTGCCGTCGATCGTGTAGCGAACCGGCAGGTCAGACTGACCGGTGAGGATCACCTTCGTGCCATCGCCGTCCGGCGCGAGCCGCGCCACCGGGCGATACACCGCCGCGCTCGGCTCGATGCCGAGCCTGCTCAGGCGCTGCATCTGCGGCGCGAGGCGGCGGACGAAATCGCCGAAATCGCGCTTCCCGCTCGACCAGCCCAGTTCGGCGATCGCCGCCCCGCGCGGAAAGGCGGCCGCTGCGACGAGGGACTCGTTGCGCAGATGCTCGGCCCAGATATTACCCTGCAGGCCGAGGATATGGCGCTGCTGCTCCGCCGGGATCGAGGCGGGTGCCGGATCGAACCCATAGACGGTCGCGAGCGTGATGAGATTGCCGCGCCCGGTGCCCTCGGCGGCGCTGACGCCCTGGCGATTGTCGAGATAGAGCGTCGGCGCCGGGCTCAGCACGGCATCATGGCCCGCCTTGGCCGCGGCGACCGCGCCGTCCAGCCCGCGCCACGACATCACGGTCGCATCCGGCATGATGCCGCCGTCGAGGATTTCGTCCCAGCCGATCAGCCGCCGGTCATGCGCGGCAAGATAACGGCCGATGCGCTGGATGAACCAGCTTTGCAATTTGTCCTCGGAGGTGATGCCGAGCGCCTTCATCTTCGCCTGGATCGCGGGCGAAGCGGCCCATTGCTGCTTCACTGCCTCGTCGCCGCCGACATGGATGTAGCGCGACGGGAACAGCGCCATCACGTCGTCGAGCACGTCCTGCAGGAAGGTGAAGGTCGCGTCGTCGCTGTTGTAGAGCCAGGGGAACACGCCCCAGTCGCTCTCCGTAGCCGGCGGGATCGGAACGCCCATGCCGAGGCGTGGATAGGCGCGGATCGCGCTCAGCGCATGGCCGGGCATCTCGATCTCGGGCACGATGGTGATGCCGCGCGCGGCGGCATAGGCGACGATATCGCGGATCTGTTCGTGCGTGTAGAAACCGCCGATGACCGGCAGGGGAGGGGCGCCGGGCGCGGTGGCCGGGCGGCGCCACGCGCTGACGCTGGTCAGGCGCGGATATTTAGGAATCGGGATGCGCCAGCCCTGATCGTCGACCAGATGCCAGTGAAGCGTGTTGAGCTTGTTCGCCGCCATCGCATCGATCAGCCGCTTCACGAAGGCGGGCGACTGGAAGTGCCGCGCACTGTCCAGCATCAGCCCGCGCCATTTGAAGCGCGGCGCATCGTCGATCGAGACGGCGGGAATGAAGGGGCTGGTCTCCCCGGCGCGGGCGAGTTGCCACAGCGTGACGGCGCCATAGAGCAGGCCGGCATCGTCGCTCGCGCTGATCGTTGCGCCCGAGGCGGATGTGGTCAGGCGATAGCCCTCGGCGGGAAGGCCGGTCACGCGTTCGAAGCGGATCTTGCCGCCGGTGGTTACCGCGAGCTTCGGCCCGCCGGTGCGGAGGAGCAATTCGCCGAGCCGCGCCCCGGCGTTGCGGGCGCCGGCATCGCCCGGAGGAATGGCGATGCCCGTTGCGGGGGTCAGGGTGAAGCCGCCCTCAGCGACTTTCATCGATTGCGGGGCGGGGAGCAGCGCCTGGGCCGAAAGCGGCGTCGCCCATAAGAAACTCCCGGCGAGCGCCGGGAGTGACTTGCCGAGGAACTGGATCATGCGCGGCACGGACAGGTCCTTGTACGAAGGGACGCGGGCCGGAGCATCCCCCGGCCCGCAATGCCTATCAGAAGCGCAGGCGCGCGCCGACGTAGAACTGCCGGCCATTGTCGTAGATCGCGCGGAACCGGTCTTCAGTGCCGGAATATTGCTCGATCTTGCTGTTGGTCAGATTGACCGCATCGGCGGTGAGCGAGATGTTCTCGGTCACCTTGAAGCTCGCCGAGGCGTCGAGCGACTGAGTCGCCTTCTGGTTGAGCGGTGCCGCCCGGTCGATGTTGATGAAGAAGGACGACCGGTAGTTGTAGGACAGGCGGAACGAGGCGAAGTCGTTCTCGTAATAGCCGGTCAGGTTCAGCGCGTGCTTCGAATTGCCGGGGATCGGATCGCCCGTTTCCGATTTCGCATCGGAATAGGTGTAGTTGATGATCGCCCCGAAGCCATAGGCGATCGGGCGCGAGATCTGGAACTCGGCGCCCTTGTTGGTCCCGCCCGCGCCGTTCGATCGACGGTTGATGTCGAAGGCGCAGTTGAACAGCGGGTTGGCGGGGGTCGAATTGGACGCGACCGTGCAGCGCGACGCGTTCGGGTTGGTCGCGTTCTGCACCGGATACACTTCCTGCACCGTGCGGTTCACGATGTAGGACTGGATGTCCTTGTAGTAGAGCGCGGCCGCCACGATCGTGTCGTGATCCGGATACCATTCGATCGACAGGTCGTAATTGTTCGAACGGTACGGATCGACGCGCGGATCGCCGCCGTCGCCGGTGAGCGAGCCCGGGTTGAGCGACACGCGCGGCACGATGTCGGTATAATCGGGCCGGGCGACGCTGCGGCTCGCGGCGAAGCGCACGATGACGTCGGGGGTGACGTTCACGCTCAAATTCGCGCTGGGCAGGAAGTCGGTATAGCTGCGCTTGACCTCGACCGGCACATAGACGCCGAACGCGTTGGTGGTCACCGCACCCGGCGTCGAGGCCGGCACGCCGAGCAGATTGCCGAGCGAATCCTGGTCGGTGCGCACGATGCGCAGGCCGAAATTGGCGCTCCAGCCGTCTTCCTTGCCGCCCAGCTTCGCCATGGCATAGCCGCC
This sequence comes from Sphingomonas sp. P2_B6, assembly GCF_056404755.1. NCBI lineage: Bacteria > Pseudomonadati > Pseudomonadota > Alphaproteobacteria > Sphingomonadales > Sphingomonadaceae > Sphingomonas > Sphingomonas sp. P2_B6. The sequence goes on along the minus strand of NZ_JBFUDK010000011.1, from coordinate 143,420 downwards.
ATAGGTCTTCTCGTTGATCGAGTAATTCTCCGGCGGGTTGAGGATGCGCTCGCGTGCCGAGGCCGGCAGGTTGTTCAGGATGGTCTGCAGCTTCGTGCGATCGACCTGGAAGAAGTTGGTCAGCGTGCCGGGCAGGGCGACGCCGTCGAGGAAATCGTCGGGCGTCGGGCCGCCGGCGAAATCGACCGAGGTGCAGGCATGGCTGCCGCAGCCCGACGCGCCGACCAGGTTGAGATAGAAGGCGCCGTACGTCGTCGCGAGGAAGCGGGTGACACGGTCATGATCGGTGAACTTGCCGCCGAACTTCAGCGCATGGAGCGGGCCCCAATCCACCTCATGCTCGTAATCGACGTAGAAATACTTCTCTTCGTCGCTGTTGGTGATCTTGTGGAGCGAGGCGAAGTCCAGGATCAGATTCCTCGGCTGGGTCGGGTCGATGCCGGTGAACTTCACCTGCGGCACCTTGCCGCTGATGTCGAAGGTGAAGGCGCCGGGCGCCGCGCCCTCGTAGAAGGGCTGCGATTCCGTGTTGCCGTTGGCCTTGGTGTAACCGGCCTTGAGGTGCAGCGTGGACGCATCGGTCGGGTGCCACACCAGATCGGCATCGGCCGAATAGGTCTTGGCAAAGGCCTGGCGATCGATCGCGTCATAGACCGCCGCGCGGCTGCCCGGCAGCGAGGTGACGGTGCCTGACACCACGGTGCCGTTGCGCACGGTCGCGTTGCTCAGCGTGCCGCCGTCACCCAGCGCCTTGGAGCCCCAGGCGAGGTAGTTCTGGTTGAAGTTGTTGGCGTTGAACTTCGAATAGAGCCCGGTGATGTTGAGCTCGAGATCGTCCGACGGGCGGAACTGCAGGGCGATGTTGCCGCCGTACCGCTCGCGCTCCTGCTGGAACAGCGCCGAGCCGATCAGCGACGGGATCTGTGCTGTCTGGCCGCCGACGGTGACGGGCTGATAGCCGAGCACTTCGATGCCGTCGCGGCGGATGTCGCGCTTCTGATAGACGCCGCCGATCAGGATGCCGAAGGTATCCGCATCGTTCTTCCAGCTGAACAGGCCGGAGACCTGCGGGTCGAACGAACCGCGCTTGTCCGAATAGACGCCCTGGACCGAGGCGGAGACGGTGAAGGCCTTCAGGTCGAGCGGATTACGGGTGTGCACGTTGATCGTGCCGCCGATGCCGCCTTCCTCGACGTCCGCCTGGCCCGATTTATAGACATCGAGCTGGCCGACGATCTCGGCCGGCAACGTGAGGTAGTTGAAGCTGCGCGTCGCCGCGAGCTGTTCGAGAATGAACCAGTCGGCGGTGGCGATGGCATGGCCGTTGACCAGCGTCTTGGTCAGGTTCGGCGCGGTGCCGCGCAGCGAGACGCGTTCGCCTTCGCCAAATTCGCGGTTGATCACGACGCCGGGTACGCGCTGCAGCGCCTCGGCGACGTTCTTGTCGGGGAATTTGCCGATGTCCTCGGCCGACAGCACGTCGGCGATGACGCTCGAATCGCGCTTCGCGTCGATCGACAGGCGCAGCGACTGGCGGATGCCGGTGACGACGATGTCGCTCTCGCCCGAATCGCCCTCCGCGGATTGGACCGGGCCGGGCGGCACGTTGTTGGCGGTGGCGGTGCTCTGGGCCTGCGCGGTGGCGGCCAATGCTAACGAACTCACGGATGCAGCCAGAAGTCGTATTGCGGTCATTGCCGTTCTCCCCTTCTTGTCCCTGTCGGCATGCCAATTGGTTACCAATCGCATACCAATTTGTGAAACATGTGTCATACCAATGACAGCGTCAAGCAGGATTTTTGCAAGTCCACTCACGTTGGTGCAATTTTATTGTGGAAAATGGTATTTGATTGGTCTTATAGAGGTTGGGTCGGCAACGGCTGGCGAGCAGGAGCGGGGATGCGCGAATGACCAATCTGGCCGACAAGATCGGGTCGCTTGACGGCAATGCGCGGGCGCCGCTGTATCAGCAGATGCAGGACGCCCTGCGCCGCGGGATCGAGACCGGGTCGCTGCGGCCGCAGGAAGCGCTGCCGCCCGAGCGCGATATCGCCAAGGAATTCGGCATCTCGCGCATCACGGTGCGCAAGGCAGTCGACGGGCTGGTCGCGGACGGCATGCTCACCCGCCGCCAGGGCGCGGGCACCTTTGTCGGTGGACGAGTCGAGAAGCAATTCTCGAAGCTCACCTCCTTTTCCGAGGACATGGCGGCGCGCGGTCGCACCGCGCGCAGCGAATGGATCATGCAGACCGAGAGCACGGTGAATTCGGACGAGTCGCTGACCCTGGGTCTCAGCCCCGGATCGCGCGTGTTCCGCTTCCACCGCATCCGCTACGCCGATGACCAGCCCATGGCGCTCGAATATTCGACGGTGCCGGGTTTCGGCCTGCCCGGGCTCGATGTGGTCGGCGTGTCGCTCTACGAAGCGCTCGAAGGGGCGGGGCACCGTCCTGTGCGCGCGCTGCAGCGATTGCGGGCGGTGCTGTTCGACAAGGATCAGGCGGCATTGCTCGGCATCGAAGCCGGCGCGCCGGGGCTGTTCATCGAGCGCCGCGGTTTCCTGGAGGATGGTCGCGCGATCGAGATGACGCACAGCTGGTACCGGGGTGACGCCTATGACTTCGTCGCTGAGCTGAACGCGCTGGCATGAGCATCGCGCCTGAATCGACCTTGATGTTCGCCGAGGCGGCCGAAGCCGCGGCGGTGGTTACGCGTCAACGCGCGGCCAACCGGATAGCGGTCGAGGCCCTTGCGGTCCGGTTGCGCGCCGAGCCGCCGCGCGCCGTGTCGACCTGCGCGCGTGGCTCGTCGGATCATGCAGCGACCTTCGCCAAGTATCTGATCGAGACGGTGATCGGGGTGCCGGTCAGCTCGGCCGCACCATCGGTTTCTTCGGTGTATCATGCCGCAGCACAGCTCGACGACACGCTGCTGTTGGCGATTTCGCAATCCGGCCGCAGCCCCGATCTGCTGAGCATGGTCGAGGCAGGCAAGGCCGGCGGCGCCTATCTGGCGGCGATGGTCAATGACGCTACCTCGCCGCTCGCCGCACTGGCCGATGCGCCGCTGCCGCTTCACGCCGGCGCGGAGAAGAGCGTGGCGGCGACCAAGAGCTATATCGCGTCGCTGGCGGYGATCGTGGGGCTGGTCGCGGCCTGGGCTGAGGACGCTGCACTGTCAGAGGCGCTCGATGCAGCGCCTGAGTTGCTCACCAAATCCTGGCAAGCCGACTGGACGCCGCTGGTCGACGGGCTCGCTGACGCGCGGGGCCTGTATGTCATCGGGCGTGGCCTCGGTCTCGGCGTCGCGCAGGAAGCGGCGCTGAAGTTCAAGGAGACCTGCGGGCTGCATGCCGAAGCGTTCAGCGCGGCCGAGGTACGGCATGGGCCGATGGCGCTGATCGGCCCCGACTTTCCCGTGCTGGTGTTCCGCCAGGACGATGAGACCGCACCGGGCGTCGACGATCTGGTGCGCGAAGCGCTGGGGCAGGGCGGTATCGTCTATTGTGCGGGCGGCAGCATTTCGGGCGCGGTCACCCTGCCGACGGTTGACGCGGCACCCGCGATCCAGCCGATGCTGCAGATCCAGTCCTTCTACCGCGCGGTCAACGCGCTATCGGTGCGCCGGGGCTTCGATCCCGATTCGCCGCCCCATCTGCGCAAAGTGACCGAAACCGTCTGATGGCCACTGCCCTTTTCAACTGCCGCCTGTTGATCGACGACGCGCTGGTCGGCGGCATGGCCGTGCTCATCGAAGACGGCCTGATCGCGGCGGTCATCGCGGATCGCGATATCCCCGCGTCGGCCGAACGGCGCGACCTGAACGGCGCGGTGTTGGCACCGGGGCTGATCGACACGCAGGTCAACGGCGGCGGGGGCGTGCTGTTCAACGATGCGCCGACGGTCGAGACGATCGCGACGATCGGCGCAGCGCACCGGCGTTTCGGCACGACGGGTTTCCTGCCGACCCTGATCAGCGACGATCTCGCTACGGTGCGCGCTGGCGTTGCCGCAGTGGACGACGCGATCGCGCGCGGCGTGCCGGGGGTGCTGGGCATCCATATCGAGGGCCCGTTCCTCAATGTGGACCGCAAGGGCATCCATGATCCCGACAAGATCATCACGCTGGATGATGACGGCTTTGCCGCGATTACGGGGCTGAAGAACGGCGTCACCCTCGTCACGCTCGCCCCGGAAAAGACCAGCGCGGCGATGATCGCGCGGCTCGCCGCCGCCGGCGTGATCGTCGCGGCCGGCCATACCGATGGCAGCTATGAGGCGATCCGCGGCGCGCTGGACGCGGGGATGACTGGCTTCACCCATTTGTTCAATGCGATGTCGCCGCTTGCGTCGCGCGAGCCCGGCGCGGTCGGCGCGGCGCTCGAGGACCGGGAAAGCTGGTGCGGGCTGATCGTCGACGGGCGCCATGTCCATCCCGCGACGATGCGCGTCGCAGTGAATGCGAAGCGCGACCGCATCATGCTCGTCACCGATGCGATGCCGAGCGTCGGCCAGACCGACAAGAGCTTCGTGCTGCAGGGCCACCGGGTCGAGGTGGTCGACGGCGTCTGCGTCAATGAGGACGGCACGCTTGCCGGATCGGACCTCGACATGGCCCAGGCCGTGCGCAATGCGGAGACGATGCTGGGCGTATCCCAGGCCCAGGCGCTGACCATGGCCGGGCGCAATCCTGCGCGGTTCCTGCGCCTCGATCGAACCCATGGCCGGATCGCGGCGGGATATGCCGCCGATCTCGTCGCGCTCGATTCGGAGGGCCGTACGCTGGCGACCTGGATTAGTGGCCGGAGCCAAGGCTGATCGCCGCTATTTCACGCCACCTCCCTCCTCACCATACCCGCCTCTGATTATCACCCGCCCGGAGCGCGAATCGACCAGGATGTCGTCCTCATAGGAAGCCTCGGGCTCACGCCCATAAGGCGCCCGCTCCATCAGATTGTAGAGCGCGAGCTGGTCGCGCATCTGGTCGTTCTCGGCCTGCTGCACCATTTGAGTCCAGCGCCGCAATGCCGCCTGGTTGCCCTTCATCGCCGCCTCGGTGAGCGATCGGAAGACCGCCCGATGCGCCGGCAGCTCGATTGCGGCGTCTCCTTCGCCGAGTCTCACCAGGCGATAGGCCTCCTCGAGGATCATCGCGCGCGTCGGCTGATCCGATCCGGGCAAGCGGTCGCCTGGCGCGCCGGTCGCGCGCCGTCCGGAAGGACGCCCAGCGGGGTTGCCGGAACTGCCCTTGGCGAACCGCCCCCGAACACGCTGCGCTGGCCCCGCGTCGTTGTCGTCCCTCGTTTCGACCCTCGATTCAAATCTCTGCCTGGTCATGTCATCGTTCCAGCCATGGTTGATCCCACCGCCTTCAAACCCGATCGCGCCGATGATTTGAATCAAGCGCTGCCTGTTTCGCCGGCAATCCCACCTGTTTCCACCTGTTCGGCGAATAACAGGTGGCGGTGCCTAAAGTGTTCGATCGGAACGATAAATCCGCGCGCCGAATCCAACATAACAGGTGCAGAAAAATTCGGCCGCACAACGGCCAAAACCGCGTTCGTGCGATCGGATCAGCGCCTCTGCTGACGTGTGACTCCATGCAAGGCGCGGTAGTATAATTCATACTATTTAGGTAGGATATGGCTACTGCAAACGTGAAATAAAAAGTCCAGACAAGATGTCACACGAATGGTGGTAAACACCGACAAGCTTCGAAATCAATGTTCTGTGTGCAGTGCGGCAAGTTCCACTATAAATGGTTGTAACACTTCTTTCTCACTGTTCTTCCCATGCTATTCAGCGCCGGCGCGATGCCCTGGTTTCTGCGACATGCAATTGTCGTGGACAACGATGGTCAGGGGGGAGAGGCGCTGGAGAAGTGAATGCGGCGGCCCTTCATCCATATCAACTTCGCCACGGAGGACGTGCGCAGCGTTCGCCAGCCACAGGGAATCTCCGGGAATATTTCCTGTGGCGCCGACTGGCACCGCGTGCACATCCTGCGCGAGCGCTACGATGCCATCGCGGTCGGTGGCAGGACCTGGAACATCGATCGGCCCCGCCTGACGGTTCGGCCGGAAAAGCTGGGACGAGAGCCGCGCCGGCAACCGAACCGGGTCATCTTCGCCGGGTCGCAACCCTGCGCGATGTCGCATCCCGGCGCCCCCGCGTTCGTGGTCAGCTCGCACGACCATGTCGATCCCAGCGCGGTCGCGCTGGCGATGAACGGTCATGATCTGCATGGGCCACTGACGTCGCTCTATGATCACGGCATCGAAAGCCTGCTGGTCGAGGGCGGGCCGACATTGTTGCGGTCCTTCTTCAATCAGGGATTTGCCGACCGGGTGACGATCTACGTCCGCGCGAGCACGGCGGAGGGCGCCGATCGTGGTGCTCGTGACACGCTCGGCGTGTTGCCCGTCGAGTTTCGGGCGAGCGCCTTTGGCGAAGGTTTCCTGCTCGAATCCGGCGTGGTGGAGGTTGCGCTCCAAGCGGGGGCGGCGCGGTGATGCCCGGCCAGCCGGTCCGGTTCGTCATCTTCGCCGCGCCCCGGACGGGCAGCAACCTGCTGTGCAGCCTGTTGAACGCCCATCCCGATGTCCTGTGTCATCACGGCCTGTTCAATCCGGGCGGGCTTCACTGGGCGCGCGACTGGCAGCCGGGCGGCGCTTTTCCGGGCGGCGTCGCGGCGCGGGATCGCGATCCGGCGGGCTTCATCGCGTCGGTCTGGGCCTCGGGCGGAAATGCCCGGGCGATCGGCTTCAAGATGAACCGGGACGAGAATGGCGATGCGGTGGATACGCTCCTGCGCGACCCGTCGGTGCGCAAGATCCTGCTCAGGCGGCGCAACCGGGTGCGGACCTATGTGTCCGAAGAGATCGCGAAGCTGACCGGAATCTGGGAGAGCTACGACGCGCCGGTCGACCCGGCGCTGCCGGTGGTGCATGTCGAGCCGGGCGACCTGATCCGGCACAGCGCCTTGAACGCAGCCTATTATGCCGCGATCGTGGATTCGCTCCGCGCGTCCGGACAGACATGGCGCGACACGCATTATGAGGCGCTGGGCGATCCCGGCGAGATGGCCGGCGTGCTTTCCTTTCTGGGGATAGCGGCACCGTCGCCGCTGTCGGCCGCCAGCCACAAACGCGGCCCCGCCGATCTGGGCGCCGTGGTGGAGAATTTCGACGACCTCGCCGGCGCCCTGCGCGGGACCACGCTGCTCGACGATCTCTACCGGTGCGACATGCCCGAACTCCATCACCACGATTTCACGCCGTAGGAGCGCCGCTGATGCTCAACGCCAACATCGCCCCGATCGCAGCCGATGGCTTCACCCGCCACCGCGGGCCGGTCACCTCGGTTGCCGCCATTCCGGGCCGCGCTGCCGCGATCGCCGTCGCCTATGACGGCGCGGTCAGCCTGTTCGATCTCGAAGCCGGAACGGCCGAGCTGCTCGGCTATCACCGCCATCTCGCCAATCATGTGACGGTGAGCGAGGACGGCGCCTGGGCGGCTTCGTCCTCCTCGGATTACGATATCTATATCTGGGACCTGGCGGCGCGGAAGCTGGCGCTCGTGCTGCGCGGGCATAGCGACGATGTGGAAGGCTTTGCCTTTGTCGACGAGTCGGCCGGCGTTTCCGCCTCGCGCGACCGGCGGATCATCGTGTGGGATCTCGTCACTGGCACCATCCGCCGGACGATCGAGGGGCATGAGAAGGACGTGCTGTCGGTCGCCTGCCGCGACGGGCTGATCTATTCGTCGGGCGACGACATGACGCTGCGCCAATGGGATCTCGCCACCGGCGGACTGATCCGCACCTGGGGCCCGTTCGAGACCGAAACCGACACCTGCGCCATCGATATGCTGAACGGCCGCGTGGTGCTGGGCTGCGACGACGGCGTCATCCGCGTCTTCGATGCCCGTGAGGGCACGGCGCTGGCCTCGATCGAGGCGCACGGATCGGGGATCAAGAAAGTCGCGGTATCGCCGGTCAATGGCGACATCCTGTCCTGCGCCTATGATCAGGTGATCAGGATCTGGGATGCGGCGTCCTTCGCGCCGCGGGTCGATCTGGAAAACCATGCGGCGAAATGGGAACGGTCCTTTGGCTGGTCCCCGGACGGCAGCACCATCCTTGCCGGCACCTTCGACGGCACCGTCGTGCAATGGGATGCGGCGTCAGGCCGGATCCTGTGCGAGATCGGCGGCGCGCCGGGTGACCAGGGCAATGCCTGTTTCAACGAGGCCGCCGCCGGGCCGGACGGCAGCGTGGCGCTGGTCGCCGATGACGGGATGGTGCGGCTGATCCGCCTGACCGATCGGGAGGCCAGTCTCGTCGCGCGTACTGCCCCGCCCGGCGGGCGCCGCCTGATGAACGCGGTGACCCGCGATCCCGGCGCTGACCGGGTGATCGCCGGCTCGCATGACCACAAGCTGCATATCTTCGGTGCCGGGCTGGAAAGCGTGGCCGCGGTGGCGCTGGGGCAGGGGCCGATCAATTCGATCCGGGTGGCGCAGTGTGCCGGCCATGAAGGCGCGCTGTTCGCTGCCTGCTACAGCGGTGCGATCGTGCGGGTCTCGCCGGACGGGCGGGACGTTCAGGCGCATGGGCTGCACGACGGCGCGGTGAAGGCGCTGCGCCTGCACCCGAGCGAAGCGATCGGGGTGAGCTGCAGCGCCGATGGCGGGCTGCTGTCCTGGACGCTCGACGGGGAGATCCTCAATCACTTCCCGGGCCACACCGCGATCGTCGACGATGTCGACATCTCTCCCACGGGCGACCGGATCGCCAGCGCGTCGCGCGATTTCACGCTGAACGTCTATGACCTGGCCGACGCGCGGCTGACTCATTCGATCGAGCTTGGGCGCCGTTCCCCCAAATCGCTCTGCTTCTGGGATGCCGAGACGGTGATCGTCGGCGATTATTGGGGCGCGCTGGTCAAGGCAGATCTGCGCACGGGCCGCGTCAGCCGCCGGACCATCGCGGCCAACGGCATTAGCTCGCTGTCGCGCAGCGGCGATGGGCTGATCGCCTCCTCCTATGACGGGGGAATCTATCTCGTGTCCGTCCCCGATCTCGCCGTCCGCAACGTCTATCGCGCGATGACCCAGCGGGTCGGCGCCACCTGACTCGACCGCAATCTACCGATGTTGTCAGCGTTCCCGATTTCACTGAATTTCTGAAGGAGCATGCGAAATGAAACCGAGCAAATGGCTATTATCGGCCGGCCTGTTTCTGTTTGTCGGCATCGCCGCCAAATCATCCGTCCAGTCCCAGACGCCCGCCGGCCCGGCGCCGCTATGCGCCGTCAGCAGCGCCGAGTTCGCCACCTGGAAGGTCGGCAATAATTTCGCCCCGCCGAGCAGTTCCAGCTTCCAGCCCTCATCGGATTGCGCTTTCTACAAATGGTCGTCGCAGATGTTCCTCTGGCTGACCACCAAGGACGCGCGCGGCAATTTGCTGATGTTCTCGCCGAAGTTCGATAATGCCGTCGAGGACACCGCGACCGGTGCTTTCCAGCTGGTCAACAGCACCGGCGTGGATGCCCAGGGTAAGTCGAACGTCTCGTTCCGCGTCCGCGTCAACAAGCCCAGGACGCTGCTGCTCAAATCGGCCAACAGCACCAATAACGTGGTCGGCGGCCCGGCGGGCGATACGGACTCGACCGGCCAGGCAGGTGGCGGCGTGCTGATCGTCAATGGACAGCCCATCGCGGCGCCCAGCGCGCCCGGCATGTCGACCTATCCGGTCGTCTATTATGCGATCCAGGAAAATGACGTCTTCACGGCGCTCAAGGAGCATTGGCGCAAGGTGCCTTATTATCGGGTCGGCCCGAACAAGACGAATTTCCCGATCACGCTCGACCAGGCGAAGGAGATCCAGAAAGCCTCCGGCAAGACTCTGCCCAATCTCGAGCAGCTCGCGATCGAAGTGAAGACTGCCTGGGTCGATGTCGCCTATCTCACCACCGCTCAGGCCGGCAGCCTCATCCGGATCAAGTCGGACGTCCCGGCCTTTACCCAATCGACCAACACGCAGGGGCAGCTGGTGCTGACCTGGGATGGCGAGACCATGGTCACGCGGACCCTGGCGATGGTCGGCATGCACGTCGTGGGGTCGGTCAACTCTCATCCGGAAATGGTCTGGGCGACGTTCGAATCGAACTTCAACAGCCCCGATGCGACCTATTCCTATCTCAACCAGAATTACGATCCCGCCACCAAGGCGTGCAAGACGAGCACGAGCTGCCTCAATACCGTCACCTTCAGCCAGACGAGCAGCCAGTCTTCGATTTTCTACAACGGCACGAAGGGCGCCCCGACTGCACCCGATGTGATCGTCGAAACGGCGTCGTCGGGCAAAGACCCCAACATCGTCAGCATCGTCTCGGCGGGGTCGACCCTCACACCGGCCAGCGTCGCACGCCTCAATCCGTGGGGCAGCCAGCAGCCGGCCACGCCCACGCCGACCGACCCGGCCGTGCTCAACAACACCTTGCTGGTCTCGCTGATGCAGTCGCTTCAGCCGAAGCTGGCCGCGTCGGGTACGACCGGCAAGGCGCTGGCCAATTATTTCCTGGTCGGCGCGATCTGGAGCAACCGCATCATCCCGCCGCAGCCGGGCTACCAGCTGATCGGATCGCAGTTCGTCGCGAACACGACGATGGAGACGTTCCAGCAGGTCCGGCCGGGCAACCCCGATCCGGACGCCACGGCCGCCAACTGCTTCAGCTGCCATGGCGATTTCAACGGCACGCAAGGCACCAGCGTCAGCCACGTCTTCCCGAACACGGTGACGTTCCGCTGATCTCCGCCTGAATGATCCGCCCCGCCGCGACCCTCGGTTCGCGGCGGGGTTTTTTGTGCGTCAGAACCGGATCGAGTGGCGGTGGAAGGCGCGCGCCAGAAGCGGATCGCCGCCATGCGCGAAATAGCGCTCGCGATAGTCGCGCGCGGTGATCGCGTTGACGCTGCTGTTGCTGTGGTCCGACCCGTAGAGGAAGATGTCCGGCGCCGCCTCGGCGAGGCGGACGATCCAGTCCTCATAGATGCGGCGCTTCTGCTCCAGGCTGTAATGAGTCGCGCTGAAGATCGTGCAAAAGGCATTGCTCCACCAGATCAGCGCGCCGGGCTCGTTGCGGATGCGCGCGAGCACGACGTCGGCCTCGAGGATGTTGCAGAGCAGATAGTCCCGCTTCAGCGTGCGGAACTGCCACCAATGATCCTCGAAAACGGCCGCGCCGCCCCAGCGCGCCAGTTCAGCCGCCCATAGCCGGTCGAGCTCCGCCCAATCCATGTTGTCGGGCGAGGCGCCGGGCCAGAGATAATAATGGGCCCCGTTCTGCCGCTCGAACAGGCCGCGCAGGAAAAGCGGATAGTCGCGCCCGTCCCATTCGTTGTCGAGCGTGCACCGGAACTCGAGTGCCTGGTTGCTGTAATCGAAGAACACCACCTGGCTGTCCGCGTCCACGCCGTGCGTCGCGAGGATTCGGTTGGGCTTCAGCCCGGCGGCGACGCAATAAAGGGTCGACACGGGCGACGCGAAGCCGGGCGGGGGCTCAGCGACATCGTCATAGGATTCGTAATTCAGCACGAATACGCCGCGCCCGGCCTTTTCGGACATGTCGTCGAGAAAGCCGAGAAAGCCCGACGCGTTGGCGAGGTCGGGCCGCAGGTCGATCAGATGTCCATCCAGCCCCGGGCCGAACGGCAGGACCGCAACCGCGTCGAGGTTCGGCTCGCCCTCTCGCGCCCAGGCGGCGAGGTCGACCAGCAGGCAGCGGCCGGGAAGGCCGGCGAAGACGACGTCGTGGTCGCCGGTCCATTCCTCCAGCGCGTCGAAAAAGCTGCGGGCCTTGCCGCCGTTCGGGCCGGCATGCTCGGCGACGACATGGCCGTAACCCTGAACGAGGCAATAGCGGGCGCCCGTTTCGCGGGCACGGGTGAGGATCGTGTCGAGATCGGCACCCTCGATGATCGCGCCGAAATAATGCCAGCGCAGCCACGATACGGTGAGGTCGCGCGCACGCCCCGCCGGGGTCCCGGTACCAGCGCTTTCCGGTGAACCGAGCAATCCGCAGATCAGGTCGCGCACATGTCTCTCCCCAGGTCGATACGCAACTCTACCGGGCGGATCGGACGAGGCGCATAGTCGATGTCCCCATTTTGACAGGTAACCGGCTTGACCGCGACGCGTGCCGAAAGGCCTAGTGGCGACGATGGGCGCCACGATACTCCTGCTGCAGGATGCGGCGTATTTTCCGTCCTATGGCGGGGGCAACAAGGCCAACCGCCTGTTGCTGACGGCGCTCGCGGCGCGCGGCTTCGATTGTCACGCCGTGTCGCGCCTGCCCGCCGGGCGCCGGGTCCTGGCCGACCGGTTCAGCGCGCAAGCGCTGGAGGCACGCGGCATTGCGGTCGAAACCGGCGCGCGCGGCATGGTTTATCGCCATGAGGGGGTGAGCGTCGAAGCGCTCGATCTGGACAGTTCCAAGGCGCCGGCACGCATCGCGGAGACCATTCGCAGGACAGCGCCCGACTGGATCCTCGTCTCCGACGATCGCCCGGCGATGCTGCTCGACATCGCCCTGGCCTGCGCGCCCGACCGGGTTGTGGCGCTGGTGCATACCCATTTTCACCTGCCGTTCGGTCCCGAGGCCGAGGCCCATGATCCGGCGCAGCACGAAAGATTGCGGCGTGCGCGGAGCATCGTCGTGGTGAGCGAGCATAGCCGGGCCTATCTCCGGGAGTTTGGCGGCCTGGACTCGGTCGTCCTACACTTCCCGGTATTCGGCGACGGCCCGTTCGACCCGGTCGGGCGACCGGATTCCGGCACCGTGACGATGATCAACCCGTGTCTGGTCAAGGGACTGCCGATCTTCCTCGAACTGGCGGGATTGTTTCCGGATACGCCGTTTGCCGCAGTGCCGACCTGGGGTGGCGACGCGGCCGTCCGCGAACAGCTCTCGCGCCTGCCGAATATGACGGTTCTCGAGCCGGCCGACGATGTCGGCGCCATCCTGCGCACCACCCGCATTCTGGTCGCGCCGTCGCTGGTGCCGGAAACCTTCGGCTATGTCGCGCTGGACGCGATGCTGCGCGGCATTCCGGTCCTAGCGGGCAATCTCGGCGGGCAGCCCGAGGCCAAGCTCGGGGTGGATTTCATTCTGCCGGTCGCGCCTGCCCGGCGAACGGATATGGGCCATGTCGCGCCGCCGCAGGACATCGCGCCGTGGCAGGCCGCGCTGGACAGCCTGTTGTCGGACGGCAACGCATATCGCCGCTGCGCTAACGCGTCCCGCGAGGCGGCGCTACGCTTCCTGCCGGAAACCGATGCGGGCCATGTCCTGCGCTATCTGGAATCGCTCTGAAACTACTCACCCGTATCACCCCCTCCGTTCGTTTCGAGCGAAGTCGAGAAACAGGGCTTGGCGCTTCGTCAGTGTTTCTCGACTTCGCTCGAAACGAACGGGGAGTGATGCTCAACGTCCCGTTTCATGCAGTTCCGCTTCGAGATCGCTTCCGCGCAATGCCTCGCTGAGCGCGTCGAAATTCGCGATGGTTTCCCGCAGCGCAACCGGCGTAAGCTTCCAGGTCTGGCCTTCCGGCTGGGCCGGCCGCCCTTGCGCGCCAAGAAAGGCAAGCGCCGGCTCTATTCCGTCTGGCGAGAACAGATCCTCGTACCAGAGCAGCACATGGTCCTGCGCTGACTCGCACAGCGCGCGCTCGGTCTCGGCATAGAAGCGCTCGTGCAGCGCGATATTCTCCAGCAGGGCGTCGCGATCGACATGCACCTGGGGGCGGGGCGCCGGCGCGCCGCGATCGTCATAGACCACCCATTCGCCGGTCTGCCGCGCCAGCAGCAGCGACACGAAGCTCTTCACCCGGTTGCGCCGCTTCAGGATGATCTTGCGCACCGACGCGTCCGGCACGACGGCGTCATAGGCCGGCTGGTGCTGCCACAGGCACATCTTGAACCCCACCGCGGCCCGCCCGAGATCGGTGCGCCATACGCGGTCAAGGAATTCGACCGGATCGCGTTCCCGCTCCTCCATGCTGCCCAGCCGGAAATCGCTGTCCTGCAGGTGTCGCGCCACCCCGATCACATGGGGGTTGAAGATTTCGTGATGGCACAGGATGCCCGGGTGGGAATTCAGCACCGTGCACAGGAAATTGCTGCCGGTTCTGGTGGCATTCAAGATGATGAATCGAACCGCTTCCGGTGGTTTCGTCATCTTTCGCTCCGGGAAGGACTGGGCCAACAAGACATGAACTGTTCGGGCGGCAAGTCTAGCCTCGCTCGCGGTGCCGGAGAAAGGGCCTTCTTCCTGTCATGGCGACTGAAGAGCATTATGCCGGGGCGAGCGTCTGGGATAGGCGCTTCCGCTCGATCCTCGCCATGGGCGAGCCAGACCGGTCGAGCCAGTGGCTGGAACCGTTCCTGCCGCTGCTGAACGAGCATGATTGCCGCCGCGTGTTCGATCTCGGATGCGGTACCGGCTATGATGCGCTGGCGCTCGCGCGGCGGGGATTCCAGGTCGAGGGCATGGATTTCGCGCAGGTCGCGATCGACCAGGCGCGACAGCTCGCCGATGGGGAGGGGCTCGCGATCGATTTCCGCCAGGGCGATGTCGGTCTGCCGCTCGACTATGCGGACGAGGCATTCGACGCGGTGGTCAGCAATCTGGTGCTGCACAGCTTCGACGATATCGTCCTGAGGCGCATCGTCGGCGAGGTCGGCCGCTGCCTCCGGCCCGGCGGGCTGTTCCTGTTTCACGCCAATTCCATGGCGGATCTCGAGCGCAGGCTCGCCTTCCAGCCCCCGGAGCGCCAGCTCGGGCCTCGATCCTATATCCTCGCCGGCGGCCAGACGATGCACTTCCTCAGCCGCGACTATTGCCAGGCGGTGCTCGCCGGCTGGGAACAGCTCGTGCTGGAGCCAGTGACGAGCTTCGATCCGGACGGAAACCCGATCAAGCAGGTCTGGCGCGGAGCCTTTCGCAAGCCGTGACGCCGCGCACGATTGCCATCGTCGATCCCTATGATGCCGGTTCGATGCTGGCGCCCGCCTTTGCCGAGCATGGCGTGGCGGCGGTGATGGTGGGAAGCACGGCAGCGGTTCCGCGGGAGGCGGCATCGTCCTTCGATCCAGCGGCCTTCCGCGACCTGATCTTCTGGCATGACGATATCACTGAAGCCGTCGCCTCGTTGCGTGGCCATAAGGTGGACCGCGTCATTGCCGGATCGGAAAGAGGCGTGGTGCTGGCCGATCGGTTGGGCGAGGCGCTCGGCCTGGCGGGGAACGGCACCCGTCTCAGCCAGGCACGCCGTGACAAGGCCCGCATGATCGAGGAGGTCGGTCGCCACGGTATCCGGGTGCCGCGGCAGATCGAATCCGGGCGGCTCGACCAGATCATGGACTGGCTGGATGCCGGGGGTCACTGGCCGGCGGTGTTGAAGCCCCGCCTCGCAAAGGGATCGGAAGGCGTCCATCTGTGCGCGTCGCGGGACGAGGTGGCGCGCGCCTTCCATGCCGTTCACGGCCAGGTCGACCGGCTCGGGTTCAGCAACGAGACCGTGCTGGTGCAGGAATTCCTGAGCGGGCCGGAATATGTCGTGGACACCGTCAGCCATGATGGACACCATCGGCTGGCGGCGTTGTGGGCCTATGGCAAGCCGGCGCCGGGTTTCGACTCGATCGGGCTTCTGTCCACCAAGCAACTGCTGCCGCCCGAGGGGCCGCTGGCCGATCTGCTCTTCGCCTTCGCCGTGCGCGTTCTGGATGCGCTGGAGATCCGTCACGGTGCCGGGCATTGCGAGGTGATCGTCGATGAGCACGGCCCGGTGCTGGTGGAGATCGGCGCTCGCCTCCATGGCGGCCCGCCGGCCCATCTGATGTGCCGCGCGGCCACGGGGACCAGTCAGCTCGATCTGGTGGTGCAATCCTGCCTCGATCCAGCCGGCTTTCTCGACCAGGTCTCGCGGCGCTATACGCTGGCCAGCGGCACCGCGATGGCACTGCTGCGCGACGACAGCCTCAGGGGGCAGATCGAAAAGCTGCCTTCCGCCCAGCGCATCGCCTGGAACGCGCCGGCCGGGCAACCCCAGCCACCGGTGGCGGGTGTCGCCACGCTGATCCATGCGGATCGGGACACGGTCGCGGCTGACCTGGAGATCGTCACCGGAGGGATCGCCTGCGACCTGCTCGAGGATCGCGAGGCGGTCGAGACGATCGCGGGAGCGTGGCGTGCGCTGCTCGAACGCTCTCGCTGCAACCGCGCCTTCAGTGGACCGAGCTGGTATCTGGCGGCGCTCGATGCCTGGCCCGAGCACCTGCCCTGTGTGATCGCCGCGCGCCGCGGCGAACAGCTCGTCGGCGTCTTTCCGCTGGTCCAGCACTCGCGCGACGAAACGGCGCGTTTCGCCACGCTGCTGAGCGATTATAACGACCTGATCGTGGCGGATGGCGACGTCGCGGCCGCGCGGCGGCTGATGATCTTTGCGCGCAGTCGCTTTCCCCGGCTCGACCTGACCTGCATCCGCCCCGACGCGAACTGCGCGACGGCCGAGGGCACGGCACCGATGCTCGTCGAGAAGACATTCATCTGCCCGACCGCCGATCTTTCCGGCGGCTATGACGGCTGGTTCGCCGGACGCAGCCCCGGCTTCCAGCGCGAGCTTGGCCTTGTCGTGCGCCGCGCGGCGCGCAACGGTCTTGTCGTGCGCCGGCTCGATCCCGAGCGCGACACGGCGGTCGACCCGGGCATTTTCTTCCTCGACATGCAGCGGGCGCGCTTCGGCGAGCGCAGCCTGTTCCTGCGCGATCCGGCGGCACGGGCCTTTGCGACCGCGATGCTCCCGGCGCTGTGGCGCGAAGGCAGTGTACCGCTGTTCGGGCTGTGGGCCGGGGAGCGGCTGATCGGACTGGACATCTGCATGCTGGGTGCCGACAGCCTCGGCAACTGGAACGCCGGGTTCGTCGCGGACTTCGCGACTTTCTCTCCCGGCATGCTGATGGCGAATGCCGCGGTGCGCGAGGCGTGCGCGCTTGGCCTGGCCGAGTTCGACTATCTTCGCGGCGTGGAGACCTACAAGCTGCGCTGGTGCTCCGGGCAGCGCGAGATCGGCCGGCTACCATGACTGACCCGCTCCCCGGCGACCCGTGGTCGATCGGCCTTTATGCCGGGCCCGATCCGCTTCATCTCGCACCGCCCGCCGGCATCGCCAATCCGATCATGACGCGCGAGCAGGTGACCGATGTGCCGGCGGCCTTTGTCGCCGACCCGTTCCTCCTGCCCTGGCGGGGCGAATGGCATTTGTTCTTCGAGGTGCTGAACCATGGCCGGCGGACCGGCGAGATCGGTTGGGCAAGCAGCCTGGATGCAACCGCCTGGTCCTATCGGGGAATCGTGCTGAGCGAGCCGTTCCATCTGTCTTACCCTTATGTGTTCGAACATGAGGGCGAGGTCTTCATGGTTCCGGAGACGCTCGATGCCAACGCTGTCCGGCTTTACCGCGCCGATCCGTTTCCAACGCGCTGGGTTCCGGTCGCCGACCTTATTTCGGGTCGGCTGGCCGATCCCACCCTGTTCAGGTTCGAGGGGCGGTGGTGGATGTTCGCCTGTCCGGCGCCGTCCACGCATGACGCGCTCGCGCTATTTTATGCCGATTCACTCCATGGCCCCTGGCGCGAACACCCGGCCAGTCCGCTGAAGACCGAAGACAAGAGCAGGTCGCGGCCCGGTGGGCGGGTGGTGGCATGGGACGGTCGCCTGTACCGCTTCGCGCAGGATTGCGGGCCGCGCTATGGCAGCGGCGTGCGGGCTTTCGAGATAACCCGCCTGACGCCCGATCTTTATGCCGAGCGCGAATCCGCCGAAAGCCCGATCCTCGGCCCGGCGGGTGAAGGGTGGAACGGCAAGGGCATGCACCATGTGGATGCATGGCTGATCGCGCCGGATCGATGGATCGCCGCCGTAGATGGCATTCGGATCAAGTGATTCCGGGTCCGTACCGCATCGGCCAAGAGTTTCCTCCTCCGATGTAGCCATTCTGGCCTCTTCTTCGATTGCTGCCCGTCGGGCCCCATTATAGGCTGTGGCAATATAGAGATTTGCAGAATTTAAAGCTGCTTGTCGATCTCTCTGAAATGGGGCCGCTATGAAGAAACTTACTTTGCTGCTGTGCGCAGGCTCGCTGGTGGCTGCCGCCGCCGTGGCGCAAACCTCTTCGTCTTCTTCTTCCGCCGTACCGCTGGCGCCGCCATTCGGGCCAGTCGTCGGGCCGGGACGGACGGTGCAGACAGCGGATATGACCAACACCAATCCGCTGATCCCCAGCGACATCTATCGCAACAGCTCTGTCGCGCATCAGGATCTGGCGACCTTTGCCTGGCTCGAGTTCATCTCGGCCGTATCACCCAACAAATCGGGCATGCGCGGCGTGCCTGGCGGCAGTTTTGCGGCCTCGGGCACCGGTGCCAATAAGGGCCCGCTGGTCTGGGAGACCTATCAGCATCGGACCGAATTGTTTCCGTGCAATGCCACCAGTTCTTCGACCGGGCCGGTGACGTCGCCGATACCGCCACAGCCCTGGGGTGCGGCTCCCAAATATGTCACGACCGCCGCGAGTAACAACCTGTGTAGCACCATCACGGTGCCGGGCGGCGGGCCAGTGCCGTTCAACAACCTCGATGAAGCGAACCAGATCGGACAGAATATCCTGTTCTATCCGGCCCAGCCGGGAAATCCGCAACCGGCCACCGATGCCCAGATATTGTTCGAGGCGAAGGTGAACCAGTATGAATCCAATTATGTGACGCAGAATTACAAGAGCTTCATTCCGCAGTTCAAACCGTTCCGCCTCTTCCCGGTGGTCAATCTTCCGACCACGACCGTCGAGGTGAAGGCCGCCTGGCGCCCGGTATCGTCGATCCCGGCCAACCAGCGCTATCGCTATCACATCGCGAATGTGCTCACTTATTCCGGCACCGACACCGCGCCCGTTACCAATGTCGTGCCCTATGCGCTCATCGCGCTTCACATCATCCACAAGACCCCCAACTATCCCGCCTTCATCTTCGCGACGTTCGAACAGGTGGACGACTTCAAGAACCAGGTCACCGGGCAACCGTCGGGCGTTTATTATGTCCCGTCCTACAATTCGGTCGGGTACACGACGCCGGCGACCACGACCTTTCCGCCTACCGGTCAGGTGGTGCCCAACCCGAATATCGGCTTCAACCCAGCTCAGCCGACGGCGAAACCTTATGGTGTGAATGGCAGCGTGAGCTTGCCCCAGGGCAATACGAGCACCTTCCCCGGGGCGAAGCCCGTGCCTGGCGGGGTCGCCATCCCGGTCACCTCACCGGTCCCGACCGTACCGGAAGTCGCCTCGGTGAACGCCCAGGCGCTCGCCGCGATGAAGGGAATTCCCGGTTTCAACCAGAATTTCACCTGGCAATATTACAAGCTCGCCGGCGTCCAGGCGGTCCCGACGAACAATGAAAGCACCCGGGATTTCTATCTCGCCAACATCGTCGTCGAAAGCAGCCAGCCGGGCATTCAGCTGTTCCGGGGCTTCCCGCCGATCACGAACGGTGTGCTCACCAATATCCGCAATCAGGTCAACGTCATCGACTATCATAGCGGGGGGTCGCTCACGTCGAGCGGTGGTTGCCAGGGGTGCCATGGTGTCGCGCAGACTCAGAACGGGTTCGACTTCAGCTTCCTGTTCTTCGGCGTGAACGGTGGCGGCTTTACGCCCGAGACGGCCGGACTGCCGCCGCCTCAAGTTTCGGCGGTTCGGTTGGCCAGAAAGAAGTACTTCCAGTAATAGCTGTCGAACCAACGAGAGGGGGCGGTCGACGAATGGCCGCTCCCATCGTGGTTGGCGCCACGCATCCAAAGCGGGCAGCCCGCCGACCGGGGCGCCCTGCTTTCCACGCCGCCAAGGGCAGAAGATCGCCATAGCCGATCGCGGTTGGCCCTGCCGGTCCTGCAGGACAGCTTTTACCATATCGGCGGACATCGCGATTTTCGACGCGAGCGATTGCGCGAGACCGTGCAGCCCATATTGTGGCAACGGCGCGTTGGCCGCATGTTTCCTGTTCCGTTTCACGGGCAGGCTTGCGGATGCGCGACGGAGATTCACGTGTTTGCAGTTGCTACGGCGCTTGCCGTCCTCGCCATGATGCCCTTGCCAGCCCAGGCCGCGGATCGGGCGGAGAGGCCACGTCATGATTCCGGCAGGGTGGTGTGCCGCAGGTCGGTGGAAACCGGTTCCATCCTGAAGCAGCGCATCCTCTGCAAGACGCAAGCTTCCTGGAATAGCTCGGGCATGGAGCGGCGTGCAGAGGATGATTATTCATACGAAGAGGCATTGCAGGCCGGCCAGTTGGCGCCCGATCAGAGCATCTCCATCGGCACGGCGAATTGGGAGAAGCTGTCCGCCCTGAAGCTTCATGGTCGCCTCCCTTATGTCCAGCTTGTCCTCGCCGTGGAAGATCTGCTGAAGAAGGGCGAGTGCAAGTTTGCCGGCCAGACCGAAAAGGCTTTCGATATCGAGGCGCGCTTTGCCGTGCGCGTCGCGCCGGGCGGCCGCGCCACTCAGGTTGTCGTATCGGACACAGGATGCACCGCGCTCAACACGCTGGTGGGGCTGACCATATTCGCGCGCTCGAAACGCGGCGATATCGAGCCGGAGGCGGAAGGCGCACGCTGGTTCGCCGGCGCGATGAATTTCACCCTGCGATGAACCTGCCACGCGTTCGCTTGCCAATGCATGATCCCGGTCACCAAGATCCGTGCCCGGTCCGCGGAGCGGCGATCTCGTCCGGCACACCGGCGAGGAGTTCCTCTACGTCCTCAGCGGCAAGATCGTTGGCGCACACCGAATTCTACGATCCGGTCACATTGGGCCCGGGAGAGGCATTGTATATCGATTCAAGCATGGGCCATGCGTGTCTCGTAGTGGATTGCGATGAGGCGGAGGTACTGGCGGTGATGTCGAGCGCTGAAGAGGAATTGATGGAATCATTGCTGACCCTGCATGAGGAGCCGCGCCAGGGCGCCACCGCCGCGAGCGACGGCGGCGATGCGCCGGGCGTACCGCGTCGTGTCAGGAAGAGCCGTTGAGGCGCTCCCTGCTGCTGCTGTCCGCGGTCGCGATGCTCGCGGCGCCGACGGCATCGCCGGCACAGGATTACAATGCCCGCGTCGCACGCATCCTGAAGGCGACGCCGTTGATCGACGGGCACAATGACTGGCCGGAGGCCCTGCGTGAACGCGAGGGCGATGCGCGCTGGACTGCGGATCTGACGGATCTGTCGGGGCGCCCCATCCGCTACAACACTGACATCTTGCGGCTGCGCAAGGGCCTTGTCGGTGGCCAGTTCTGGTCCGTCTGGGTATCGTCCGCGCTCGAGGGCAAGGAGCAGGTCGAGCAGACGCTGGAACAGATCGACCTCGTGAAGTCGATCGCCGCGCGCTATCCCCAGACCTTCGCCATGGTCCGGACCGCCGACGATGTCGTCCGTGCTCATGCCGCAGGCCGGATCGCATGCCTGATCGGCGTCGAGGGAGGGGGACAGATCGATAACAATCTGTCGGTATTGCGCAGCTATGCAGCCCTCGGTGCCGGTTATCTGACGCTCACCCATTCGCGCACGATCGAGTGGGCGGATTCGGCGACGGACGATCCCAGGCATGATGGCCTGACCGACTTTGGCCGGTCGATCGTGCTTGAGCTCAACCGGCTCGGCATGCTCGTCGATCTCAGCCATGTCAGCGAGGCGACGATGCGCGACGCGCTCGCCCTGTCAAAGGCGCCGGTCATCTTCTCGCATTCGAGCGCGCGGGCGATCAACGATCATCCGCGCAACGTGCCGGACGCGGTTCTCAAGCTGGTCGGCGCGAATGGTGGCGTCGTGATGGTCAATTATGCGCCGGCCTATGTGTCGGACGCCTATCGCCGCTGGTCGGCGGACTCGGTGGCCGAAAAAAGCCGGCTGAATTCGCCGCCGTTCGGCGGGCTCGACATCGGGCAACCCGAAAAGGCGAAGGCCGATTATGCGCTTTGGCTCAAGGACCACCCCGCGCCGCGCGTGACCTTGTCGGAAGTGGCGGATCACATCGTGCACATCGCTAGGGTGGCCGGTGTCGACCATGTAGGGCTAGGTTCCGATTTCGACGGCGTCGGCGATGCGCTCCCGGTCGGTCTCGAGGACGTCGCGACCTATCCGGCACTGCTCGCGGAATTGATGCGCCGGGGCTGGAGCGACGCCGATATCGCCAAGGTCGCCGGCGAAAATGTCCTGAGAGTAATGCGGGCGGCGGAGCGCGTTAAGCAAGACATGGCGCACTGAATTGAGATTTTCAGGATGCGAACCAGGGCATAAACCTCGCCTGGATCGAGTCCCGAAATATCGGCGAATCACCGTCCGAGCGTGACGTTCCGCTCTTCTGCGTCACCGTTCGGCGAGCGCGACGGGCGTCGCAGTAAGGCGCCCATATTAGAGCGGCGAGCGTTAAATCTGATCCGTTCGTCCTGAGTAGGGATCGAGTAGCCGAAGGCGTATCGAGAGCCCGTATCGAAGGACAGGTTGTCGCGCGGAACCTGTCCTTCGATACGCCCTCTCGATACGCCGCTGCGCGGCTACTCGATGGCTACTCAGGACGAACGGGTGGTGGGGGCTCTGATTTAATGCAAGCTACTCTAGGGGGGTCAGGTCAGGACGCGTAGAGAGTGAGAGTCTGCGCCGCGATGGCGACCTGCGTGCGGTTGCTGACATTGAGCTTGCGCATCAGCGCCGTCATGTGCGCCTTGACCGTTGCTTCCGCGATCCCCAGCTCGAACGCGATCTGCTTGTTGAGCTGACCCGAACGGACGCCTCGCATCACCTTGACCTGAGTCGGCGTGAGCCGCACCGGTGCGCCGATGCCATCCATCGCGCATGGCATCACACCCGCGCCGATCTGATGAGCTTGTTGGCGATTCCCCGTCATATCATCCTCGCTCCTTTGGCTCTTCGGCCTGCCGTGTCGCGCATCCGCACCGTCGCGCAACCCCTGTCCGGGTTCCTGTTTACGCGGAATCAGTTGGACAGCTTTATTTATGTTCTTGAAACGTACGGTGGATCAAGTCTTTTTTCGTTGCTACGACGCGGAAACCTGTCCTACAGATATGATATAGGGATCCGGAGGTGAAAACGCCGCCGGGATAGGAGGGGCGATGTCCGTAGCGATTGAAAGTCGCGTGCCACGGCTGGAGCGGTGCTGGTGACCGGTGCCGATATCAGGCTGGTGATGGCCGCCATCGCCGGCATCACCCTTGCGATCCTGTTGATCGTTCGCGGGCGTCTCCACCCATTCATCGGACTGTTGTGCGGCGCCTTCGCGGTCGGCCTGCTGGCCGGCCTGCCGCTCGCCGATACGGCCAAAGCCGTGCAGAAGGGAGTTGGCGATATCGTCGGCGGCACCGGGCTGGTGGTTGCGCTGGGTCTGTCGCTCGGCGCCATGCTGCATTTGTCGGGCGCTGCGGCGTCGCTTGCCACCGGCGCGCTGCGCCTGACCGGGCCGAAGGCAGCGCCCTGGGCGACGCTGGGCATCGCCATCATCATCGGGCTTCCGCTCTTTTTCGAAACCGGGCTGGTGCTGTTGTTGCCGATCGTGGTGGCGGCGGCGAAAGCGATGCCCGACGATGGCGACCGGGATGCCGCCAAGCTGCGGCTGATCATGCCCGCGCTGGCCGGCCTGGGCGTGGTCCATGCGCTGGTACCGCCGCATCCGGGTCCGTTGCTCGCAGTCGAGGCGCTCGGTGCCAGCCTTGGCCTTACCATGCTCTACGGTATCATCATCGCGATCCCGATCGCCATTCTCGCTGGCCCGGTGCTCGCCAGGTTTACGACGCGGGGCGTGAAGTTGGTCGAACCGGTCCTCAGCGATCATTCCCTGGACCTCACGCCCCCGCCACGCGCGGTGTCGCTGTTCATCGTGCTGCTGCCGATCGTGCTGATCGCGGCGGGCGAGCTCGGCAAGCTGGTGCCGGGGCTCAAGGACGCCGTCTGGCTGGCCGCCGCCAGCAACCCGGTGCTGGCGCTGCTCGTCACCAATCTCATCGCGCTGCCCCTGTTGTTCGGGCGCCGGCTCAGCGAGGCGGCGATCCAGGATGCCGTGTGGTTTGAGACGATGGGCGCGGCGGGGGCGATCCTGCTGGCGATCGGTGCCGGCGGTGCGCTGAAGCAGGTGCTGGTCACTGCCGGCCTGTCCGACCTGCTCGCGCGGGTGGTGATGATGTATGCGATCTCGCCCTTGCTGCTCGGCTGGCTGGTTGCGGTCGGCATCCGGCTCGCCGCCGGGTCAGCGACGGTCGCGACGATCACGGCGGTCGGGGTCATGCCAGGCGTGGTCGCCGCGTCCGGCGTCTCGCCCGAACTCGTGGTGCTGGCGATCGGCGCCGGCTCGGTGTTCTTCAGCCATGTCAACGATCCGGGCTTCTGGCTGGTGAAGGGCTATGTCGGCACCAGTACGGCCGACACCTTCCGTACCTGGTCGATGCTGGAGACGGTCATCTCGGTGGCCGGGCTCGCCGCGGTCGTGGCGCTCAGCTACGTCATATGACTGGCGGCGGCGCCCGCATCGGCAAGGACGGCCCGGTGGTGCGGGAAGGGACGCTGGCGGGGCGCGCCTATACCGGCATCGTTCAGATCATCAACGATGAGGGCCTGGTGACCGGCGACCGGCTCCCATCCGAGGCGCGGCTCGCCGAGGTCTTCGGCATGTCGCGCTCGATCGTGCGCGAGGCACTGGTCCGGCTCGCCGCCGACGGCATCACCGAGGCGCGGCGCGGCGCGGGCTCCTATGTGAAGCGCCGTCCGTCGGAACGGCTCGGCTCGCACATGCCGATGCACGGCCTCGCGGCGACGCTCGGCACCTATGAAGTCCGTTTCGTGCTCGAGGCCGAAGCCGCCCGCCTGGCCGCGCAGCGGCGTTCGCACCAGCAGATGGAGGCGATCGACGCGGCGCTTGAGGGGCTACGCCGTGCGCTGTTGTCCAGCGACCCGGCCCATACCGAGGATTGGGTGCTGCACCGGACCATCGCGGAGGCGACCGGCAACAGCGCCTTTGCCGACACGCTCGATCGTCTCCAGGAAGACGTGATGCTGATCCTGCGTGCCGGGGTCGATATCTCGCGTTCGCGTCCACCCGACGTCATCGCCACGATGATGGAAGAACATGACGCGATCGTCGATGCGATCCGTGCCCAGGATGCCGATGGCGCCGCGCTGGCGATGCGTTGGCATTTGTCGCAGGGCCGCAAGCGGCTGATGCCGGAAACCTAGAGCAGCGCGTGCCTAATTCGCTCCGTTCGTCCTGAGTAGGGATCGAGTAGCCGAAGGCGTATCGAGAGCCCGTATCGAAGGACAGGTTATCGCGCGGAACCTGTCCTTCGATACGCCATCTCGATACGCCGCTACGCGGCTACTCGATGGCTACTCAGGACGAACGGGTGGCTCCGATTTAATGCAAGCTACTCTAACGCGCTGTGGAGAGGATGCCGGCCTGTGCCCAGGCGAGGACCTCCCGGCTGAGATTCTCGATCGGCGCATAGCAATGCAGGATCAGTGCGCGCTCGTCGGGCATAGGCCGCTCCAGCGCGGCAAACTGGCTGTCGAGCAGGCTGGTCGGCATGTAATGGCTCTTTCGCGCGGCCAGCCGCGCGGCGATTTCGTCCCGCTCGCCGTCGAGCAATACCCATAGCAACGGTACGCCCGCCGCGCGTTCGAGCCGCTCGCGATAGCGTCGCTTGAGTGCGGAACAGGCGGCGACGGCGATTCCATGTTCATGTACCGCCGATCCGATCGCGGCACCCAGCCGGTCGAGCCATGGCCAGCGGTCGGCATCGTCGAGGGGTTGCCCGGCCCGCATCTTGGCGACGCTCGCCTCGGCATGGAAATCGTCGCCTTCGAGGGCGGGGCAGGACAGAGACGCGCCGAGATGTGCGATCAGGGTCGACTTCCCGCAACCGCTCACGCCCATCGCGATGATCGCGCAGGGGGGCAATCCAGTCATGTTACCCTGTGCCTTCACCTCGCGTCCTCAGCTTTCGTCACCGTTCGCGCGAATTCGAGCGACGCATCCAGGGCGACCTTATTGGGCACGTGGCGGTTTTGACTATTGCGACCTTTGTCGCGGTCGCAGACATGGCTGCGACCGCGTACCCTGCGCGCTAACCGCGAAAATGCGGGTTTGTCGCGAAAGGTGAAGACGCATGAAGGCGAGCATGATCGCGCGGTGTTTGATTGTCGCGGCGATGCCGATCGGTGCGGTCGCCGGCGCGCAGCAGCCCGCGGTTTCGGCCTTCTCCGTCGCCCCGAACGATCCCGCTGCGGTCACCGTCAAGGCGCGGGGCGACGGCCTAGCTGACGATACCGCCGCGATCCAGGCGGCGATCGATGCGGCGGCTGCGCGTCCCGGCGGCGGCATCGTGTTTCTGCCCTCGGGACGTCATCGGCTCACCCGCACCCTCTATATGTGGCCCGGCGTGCGCCTGTTCGGCGTGGGCAGGACTCGCCCGGTGCTCCTGCTCGCCGCGGCGACGCCCGGCTTCCAGCGCGGCGTCGGCAGCATGGTCTTCTTCACCGGCAACCAGCCGAGCGGCACCGCGCCGGGGCCGGCCGGCGTACCGCTGCGCGGCAAGGTACCGGTGCCGCCGCCGACCAGCGTGCCGTTCGATCCGGACATTGCGGACGCCAATTCGGGCACTTTCTATTCGGCGATGGCCAATGTGAATTTCGAGATCGGCAATGGCAATCCGGCGGCGACGGCGGTGCGCTTCCACACGGCGCAGCACACCTATCTCAGCCATATCGACTTCCATCTAGGCTCGGCGCTCGCCGGCATCTACCAGGTCGGCAATCTCGGCATGGACTTGCGATTTTATGGCGGGCGCTATGGCATCCTGGCCGAGAAGACCTCGCCCGCCTGGCAGTACACGTTGCTGGATTCCGTGTTCGACGGCCAGCGCGATGCCGCGATCCGCGAGCATGAGGCCGGGCTGACCTTGGTGAATACCGTGCTCCGCAACGTACCCGTCGGGATCGAGATCGACCGCGGCTATGGCGACTGGTTGTGGGGCAAGGACGTCCGCTTCGAGAATGTCTCGCGAGCCGGGATCATCATCAGCAACGAAGGCAATGCCTATACCCAGATCGGGTTCGACAATGCCGTGGCCAGCGGCACGCCGGTGTTCGCCCGGTTCCGTGAGAGCGGCAAGACGGTCGCGGGGCCGGCGCCGCGTTACCGGGTCAAGGAGTTCACTTATGGGCTGACCCTGGCGGCGCTCGGCCAGGCGGGCAGCTTTGCGACACGCATGGATGCCGCCCCGCTGTCATCGCTGCCGCGCCGCCGCGATCCGGCGATCCGCGCGTTCCCCGGTACCGCTGGGTGGTCCAATGTCCACGATCTCGGTGCGAAGGGTGACAATGCAACTGACGATACCGCCGCGCTCCAGCGCGCGATCGACACCCATCAGATTCTCTATTTCCCCTCGGGCTTCTACCGCGTCACCGATACGCTGAAGCTGCGCCCCGACAGCGTGCTGATCGGCCTGCATCCCAGCCTGACCCAGATCGTGCTGGCCGACGACACGCCCGCCTATCGCGGGGTCGGCCCGGCCAGGGCGTTGATGGAAAGCGCCAAAGGCGGCGACGCGATCGTCTCGGGTCTCGGCCTCGCCACCGGCGGCATCAACCCGCGCGCGACGGCGCTGCTGTGGCGCGCGGGCGAAAAGTCGCTGGTCGACGACGTCAAGTTCCAGGGCGGGCACGGCACCAATCTCGCCGATGGCAGCCGCTTCGATCCCTATAACGCCAACCACACATCGGATGCCGACCCGAAGAAGCGCTGGGACGCGCAATATTCCAGCCTGTGGGTGACGGATGGCGGTGGCGGCACTTTCAACGGCCTGTGGACGCCGAACACCTATGCCCAGTCCGGGCTTCATGTGTCGGATACGGCGACGCCCGGCTATGTCTATCAGATGTCAGCCGAGCATCATGTGCGCGCCGAGATCGTGCTTGACGGCGTGCGCAACTGGGAATTCCTGGCGCCGCAGACCGAGGAAGAGGCGGGCGAGGGGCGCAATACGGTCGCGCTGGAGGTGCGCAATTCGCGCGACATCCTGTTCGCCAATTTCCATGGCTACCGCGTCACCCGTTCGCTCCAGCCGGCACCGGCGGCGGTCAAGCTTTACGGCTCGACCGGCATCCGTTTCCGCAATGTCCATGTCAATGCGGAGAGCGGCTTTTCGACCTGCGACGCCAATGGTTGCGGCACCTATCTGCGCGCGAGCAAATACCCTTATGCGAATGCGATCCAGGACCTGACGCGCGGTACGGAGGTGCGCGAGCGCGAGTTCGCGGTGCTGGACGTGACTGACGCGGCGCCCGTTGCCGCAGTGCCGCCGCTCGTGCCGGTGACGCGGCTCGCCGGTGACTTTTACGCGCTTGGCGGCGGCGCGGTGGATTCGGCCGGCAAACTCTATTTCGTCGACCGGCAGTTCCACCGCATCCATGGCTGGTCGGACAGGGAGGGACTTTCGATCGTCGCCGATGCCCCGGTCGATCCTATAAACCTCGCGGTCGATCGGTCGGGCAATCTGATGATATTGTCCTCAGACGGCCCCGAGGCGACCGTTTACAGCATCAAACCCGGCGAGGCCCAGGCAGTGCGGGTGATCGCCCCGACGCCCGCCGGCGACCGGTCGGGCGCCCGGATCGCGCTGCCCGGCAGTTTCTGGAACAATGGCGAGTTCCGCGATCAATATGATCCCGCGACCGACCATTTCACCACGCTGGCCGAGATGTTCGCGCGCGACATGGCGACACCGAAGGCTCGCGACTATGTCTCGCCCGATGGCAGCCTGGTCCTGCCGGCCTATCGTGTGTGGCAGCAGGGGCCGGCCAATCATCTGGGCTGGCGCTTCTCCGATACACTCGACACCTATGGCTGGGTCACCGGCAAGATCGGCGAGCGGGTCTATGTCGCCAATGGTTCGGAGGACCGGACCTATTCGGGCCTGCTCGGCCCGCGCGGCGCGGTGACCGATCTCAAGCCCTTCGCGCCGCGCGGCGGGGAGAGCGTGGCGGCGGGGCCGGACGGCCGCGTCTATGTCGCGAACGGCCAGATATTCATCTATGGTGCCGATGGCGGCGAACTGGGGCGGATCGACGTGCCCGAGCGGCCGCTGCAGCTGCTGTTCGGTGGCCCGGACGGGCGCACGCTGTTCATCCTCACGCATCATGCACTGTATTCCGCGCGGCCGTGAACGCTCCCATCGGGGCGATGCTATGCGACCATGGTCGTAGATGATGGGCGGATCGTGATCCGGTAAGTGTATCTCACAAGTACGCGATTCGTCAGCCAAGGCGGCGCGTCCAAGAATGACAAACAGGGGATGGATGATGGGAAAAAATTCGTTTGACCGCCGCGCTCTGACGGGCCTTCGTGGTACCGTTACCAGCCTTGCCGCACTCGCTGCCGGCCTCGCGTTCGCCCCTGCATCCGCCCAAACCGCACCCGCTCAGCTCGAGGCAGCCACGCCGGCGCCGTTGCAGTCGGCGCCAGAGGCGGAAAAGCCGGAGGGCGATATCATCGTCACCGGCAGCCGCATCATGTCGAGCGGCTTCAATGCGCCGACGCCGACGACCGTCATCAACGAGGAGTCGATCGCCCGCAACGCGCAGCCGAACATCTTCAACACCATCGCCCAGCTGCCGTCGCTGCAGGGGTCGACCGGTGCGGCCACGGGCACGTTCAGCACGTCGAGCGGCCAGCAGGGCCTGAGCTCCTTCTCGCTGCGCGGCCTCGGTACGATCCGCACGCTGACCCTGCTTGATGGCCAGCGTGTCGTCGGCGCGAACGTGACCGGCGTTCCCGACATTAGCATGTTCCCGCAGCTGCTGGTGAAGCGGGTCGACGTGGTGAACGGCGGCGCATCCGCATCCTATGGGTCGGACGCAGTCGGCGGCGTGGTCAACTTCATCACCGACACGCGCTTCACGGGTTTCAAGGCGAACGTCCAGGGCGGCATCACCAATTACGGTGATGACGAGCAGGCGCTGGTCCAGGCGGCCTGGGGCACGGCGCTGTTGGACAACCGGCTGCACCTGATCGTAAGCGGCGAATTCGACCATGAAGACGGTGTCGGCCCGGGCGATTTCGGCACGGACCTTGCGGGCGGGCGCGACTGGTATCGCGCGACCACGCTGGTCGATACAGGACAGGCCAATAACGGCCTGCCGCGGTTCAATTATCGCGATTATGCGCAGCCCTATCAGTATGCGCGGTACGGCCTGATCAACAACGGCCCGCTGCAGGGAATCGCGTTCGATCAGAACGGCGCGCCGTATAATTTCAACTACGGGTCGGGTGGCAAGCCGACGGGCACCGGCACTGTTACGGGCTGCTACCCCGGCAATGGCTTCTGCGTCGGCGGCGACCTGTCCGGTGCGCCCGGCTCCGGCGCGTCGCTGAAGTCGGCGCTGGAGCGCCTCAACGGCTTTGGCCGGATCGGCTTCGACTTCGCTGAAAACAACGAAGCCTATCTGACTGTCAACGTTGCAAAGGTGACGACCAGCAATCAGCCGAGCCCAGGCTATAATCGACAGAATCTGGCGGACGTCCAATGCTCAAACGCGTTCCTGCCGCAGCTGGTAAAGGATCGGTGCGTCACCGCCGGCATCACCAAGTTCAACTTCGGCTCGAGCAACGGCTATTTCCCGGATCCCAAGGTCTTCACCGATCGGCGTCAATATCGCTTCGTCGGTGGCCTGAAGGGAGCGTTCGACCTGGGCGGTTCCGACTGGAAATATGATGCCTATTACGAGCACGGCACGACCATTTCCGACATCAAAGTTCACGACATCGTCATTCAGAACCGTTACGTCGCCGCGGCCAATGCCATCACGCTGAACGGCGCCATCGTATGCGCCGACGCGGGTGCGCGAGCCGCCGGTTGTCAGCCGATCAATATCTTTGGCGGTGTCCCGTCGTCGGCCGCGCTTGCCTATATCACGCCGGCCAACGGGCCGTTCCAGCATACCAAGCTGACTCAGGATGTCGTCAGCCTCAACTTCTCGGGCCAGCCGCTCGATCTGTGGGCAGGCCCGCTATCGGTCGCGTTCGGTGGCGAATATCGGCACGAATTCTATCGTGTGAACGCCGATCCTTATGGTGCCGGCGTTTCGAGCATCAGCCCGAGCAGTGCTGCCTATCCGGCGGATCCGCTGCTCAATGCTTCCCAGGGGAGCAACTGGGCGGCCGGCAATTACAAGAATGGCAGCGGCAAATATGATGTCTATGAAGGGTTCCTCGAACTCGACGTGCCGTTGTTCGATGGCGACGGGATCGGCAAGGCGAACCTGAACGGCGCCGGTCGAGTCACGCATTACAGCACGTCGGGCACGGTTTGGGCATGGAAGATCGGCGGCACCTGGGAAACCCCGCTCGACGGCATCCGGCTGCGGGCCGTGACGTCGCGCGACGTGCGCGCGCCAAACCTGTCGGAGCTGTTCGCCGCGCCTACCGTCACGACGCAGCCAAGCTTCACCAATCCGTTCGGCCCACCGGTGCAGGCGTTCCAGAACACAGTTGGTAATCCCGACCTGAAACCGGAAATCGCACGCAACACCGAACTCGGCATCGTTCTGTCGCGTCCGTCCTGGCTCCCGGGCTTGAGCCTGTCGTTCGACTATTACAACATCGAGCTGAAGGGCGTGATCTCGACCTTGTCGGCAGCGCAGATCGTGCAATTCTGCGCCGATGGTCTCAAGAGCTTTTGCAGCGCCTTCAAACTGGACAATGCGAACCAGGCCGACAACTTCATCAACGTCAAGCCGTTCAATCTCGCTTCCTGGAAGACCAGCGGGTTCGATATCGAGGCGAGCTATCAGTGGCAGCAGCCGCTTGGCCTGCCGGGCAACTTCACCATCCGCGCCCTTGGAACGCATATCCGTGAGTTCCTGGTCGATGCCGGCATCGCCGGCGTCGACGTGGTCGACCAGGCCGGCGCCAACACCGGCAACACGCCCCATTGGAAGTGGCTGGCGACGCAGAGCTACAGCAACGACCGGTTCAGCCTCCTCGTTCAGGAGCGTTGGTTCAGCAATGGCGTGTTCGGCAATCAATATGTCGTGTGCACCACCGGCTGCCCGGCCTCGACCGCCAATCATCCGACGATCGACTTCAACAAGATGAAGGGCGCCTTCTATCTCGACCTCGGCGGCTCGGTGAAGATCACCCAGGGGATCGAAACCTTCTTCAAGGTCGACAATATCTTCGACCATGATCCCGCACCGTCGCCGCAGACCAATACCGGCCTCGACGTGAACCCGGCGCTCTACGACACGCTGGGCCGCGTGTATCGCGTCGGCGTCCGCGCAAAGTTCTGATTGCCGGAATAACCGACCGTGCGTGCCCCGGCGGGGCACGCACGGTCGGCAATGATGCGAGGACCGTCTAAACGAGGCGGCGCTTGATCGACTGCTTCGCTTCGCGTGAAAAGATGGATGTGCCGTTGTTGAAGGCCTCGATCGATTCGACGACGTCGAACGTCGCCGCTGTCGACCTCACCTCGAAGGCAATTCGGAGCTCGCAATTCCAGCCTTCACGGCGATAGCGGCTGATGCGGTTGCCCGACCAGACCCCGCTATTGGGATCGCCCGTCATGATCGACGCAACCGTGTTCGGGCCATAGCCCGAGAGCTCGGTTCCGTTGGCGCAGGTTCGTTTCTTGTCGGGCCAGACGCCGGTCACGGTCAGGCGGCCCTGGTCGATCGTCGTGCTTACCACGACCTCGCCCTTGTCGGGCGGGATCGGCACGATCTGGATAGGCATGGCCGGTTCGGCGAGCGGCGGGGTTCGGATCGGCAGCTCCAGGCTGCTGGCGACCGGATCCAGCGTCAGCGTCGGGCCTTCGGGTGAGGGCCAGACGAGCGGCCATAGCCCTTCCGAGATGGCGAGCCGGAGGCGTTCCCCAGCCTTGAGCTGTTGCGCGACGAAGCCGAGTGCGATCTCCACATCGACGGCCTTGCCAGGCGTCAGCGGTCGGGGCGTGTCATGCCCGTCGCGATGGGTGAGGTTGAGCAGGCCATAGGCCAGTCGCCATGAGGTGCCGTCCGGCATAACCTTGCACAGCCGCACCGCAACCTGGGCGACCGGCTTGTCGGCCGCGACGCGCAGACGGACTTTCGGCACGCCGAGCAGTTCCACGTCAGCGGGCAGGGGCGCCATGTCATAGGTGATCGAAAGGGCATCGTCGGTACGCTGGTCGCCCGGCATTTCCGCCTGGCCGAACGGCACCCATTCGGGCGTCTTCAGCCCCACGGCATTGCTGGATTTGTGACGACGCGTCTTCGCCGGGCCGGGGCGCGGCGCGAGGCCGGTGTCGGTGAGATACAGGCGCTGCTGATGTACGGCCTTTGACGGCCACACTGGTTCAGCGGCCCAATGGCCGGGCATTTCGCCCGGGGCGGACTGGGCGGGCGTTGCGCTCGGGCAATAGAAGCGCAGCATCGGCTCATCCATGATGCCGGTACGTTCGCCGCGCAGCCAGTGCGACCACCAGCGGATTTCCTCATAGGCCCAGTCCAGCGCCGGGCCCGGGCCACCGACCCAGGCATAGGTATGGCCCCAAGGCCCGACCAGCGCCTTGCGCGGGCAGCTCAATCCTTCGAGCAGCCGCGGCACCGAATGGACATAGGCATCGGCCCAGCCACCGACGACATAGGTCGGGCATTTGATCGCGGCGTAATCGAAGTGGAGCGACCCATGCCGCCAATAGCCGTCTTCGTGCTGATGCTCAGTCCAGCGCGCGATGATCGGCGGAGATGCCTGGAGCCGTTCGCGCCACATCGATTCCCAGGCCGGGCCGGCGATGAGCGGATCGGGCGGCGCGGCCATGACACCCTTGAAATTGGCGCCCCATTTGAAGTTGGTCAGACCGAGGCAACCGCCGACATAATGCGCGTCGTCGGTATAGCGGCGATCCGAACAGGCCATCGGCATGATCGCCTTGAGCGCTGGTGGGTTGAGCATCGCCGTCTGCAGCGTCGAAAACCCGCCCCAGGAAATGCCTCGCATGCCGACGGCACCGTTCGACCAGGGCTGTCCGGCAAGCCAGGCGATGATCTGGGCGCCGTCATCCTGTTCGCTCGCCAGATATTCGTCGTGGAGGATGCCATCCGAATCGCCGGAGCCACGAATGTCGATCCGCGCGAAACCGATGCCGTAGCCGGCCAGCGTCTCGCCCCAATAATCGTCGGCGGCGCTATAGGCGTCGCGGGTTCGATAGGGGATATATTCGAGGACGACGGGGGCGGGTTTGGTATCGGCATCGGCGGGCAGCCAGATCCGGCCGCGGAGCGTCACGCCATCGCGCATCGGAATGCGCGCCGCGTCGATATGCTTGACCGTTCCCTTGGGTGGCAGCGCCCATGGCTTGGGCTCCGCCGCGCGGGCGAGGCTGCTGCGGCCCAGCGCAAGGCCGGTGAGCGAGGCGGCGAGAAACTCACGGCGCGAACCCGGCATTATCGTGCGCCCCCCGCGCTGGCCCGGCAAATGCCGTTGCGTGCCGGTAGTGCGTTCATGCCGTCCACCCCTTCCAATGCCTTTTTGCAATGCCGTCATAGATTTTAGAAAGCCCGGCCGGTAGACGATGCGCCTAGTCTTTCTGCCGTTGCGGCACTGCGGTGCCCGATGTCGATGTCGGGGATTCAGGCACTGCCCATGACTGGCGATCATCGCGACGCGGCGGCGGCCGTGAAACGGGCAAGAGACCTACTCGGCACCGATCCGGCTGCTGCGACGGACGCAGCGCGGCAGGTTTTGCTGGCGACGCCGCATTCGGTCGAGGCGCAGTTCGTGCTGGGGGCCGCCTTGCGTCGTAGTGGCGATCCCAGCGGTGCACTGAGGGTGCTGGCACCGCTGGCCGCCGCCCGGCCGGGCGCGTGGGGCCTGCAATATGAGCATGGCATGGCCCTCGCGGCGCTTGGCCAATGCGAGGCAGCCGCGGCGGGACTGGAGCGCGCCACCCGGGTCAACCCACAATCCTCGCTCGCATGGCATGCGCTAGGCGATCAACTCGCGATGCTTGGCCGGATCGACGCGGCGTCGGCGGCGCAAGCGCGACTGGTCCCCGGCAGCGCGAGCGACGCGGCGCTGGGCGAGGTGGCTATGGGATTGTTCGATGGGCGCGATCCCGCTGCCGCCGAGAAACTGCGCATTCGTTTCGGCCTGGATCTCAACGATCCGGCGGCGAGGCGGCTGCTTGCCGATGTCGCCGTGCGGCTCGGGTGCGACGAGGCTGCCGCAGCCTTGCTCGCGACCGCGCCCGATTATCCGCCGGCGCGCTATCATCGGGCCATCCTGCTCCACCGGCTCGAACGCAACCGGGAGGCGCTGGAGGAGATCGCGGAGTCCGGTATCACTGCCTTCCGGGCGTTGAAGGCAGCGATCCTGATGCAGCTCGGCCGGGAGCGCGAGGCAGTCGAGGAGTTCGCCGCAGCCATCGCGACCGCGCCGGAAGATGCGCGGTTGTGGCACGGCAAGGGGCATGCCTTGCGCGCGCTGGGCCAGCAGGCCGAGGCTGTAAGCGCCTATCGCCGCGCGATCGCGCTCGACCCGGCGTTCGGCGAACCCTGGTGGAGCCTGGCCAATCTCAAGACCTGGCGTTTCGAGCCGGGCGATATCGACCGCATGCTTGGGCTGCTGGCGGGCGGCGAGCTCAACGCCGACAGCGTCGCGCATGTTCATTTCGCGCTCGGCAAGGCGCGGGAGGATGAGGGGCGCTATGCCGACTCGTTCGACCATTATCGCCAGGCCAATGCCGCGCGGCGCGCGGTGACACCGCATGATGCGGACGGCCATGCAGCTTTTGTCAGGCGCACGATTGCGACCTTTCAACCGGACTTTTTCGCCAAGCGGGCGAATGTCGGGCTGGCGGCTGAAGACCCGATCTTCGTGCTCGGCATGCCGCGATCGGGATCGACCCTGGTCGAGCAGATCCTCGCCAGCCACAGCAAGGTCGAGGGCGCGTCGGAACTGCCGGACATTACCGCTCTGGCGCGACGGCTTTCGAACCTCGCGGCGCGCGACGGCGAGGCGTATCCAGCATCGCTGGCTGACCTGCCGCGCGATGCCTTTTCCGCGCTGGGTGACGAATATCTGGAACGGACGCGCGGACATCGCCCCCTCGAACGGGCGCATTTCGTCGACAAGTTTCCCGGCAATTTCCTGCATGTCGGGCTGATCCATCTGATCCTGCCCAAGGCGCGGATCATCGATATCCGGCGCCATCCGCTTGCCTGCTGCCTGTCGCTGTTCAAGCAGAATTTCGCGCGGGGCCAGGCCTATAGCTACGATCTGGGCGACCTTGGCCGCTATTTCGTGGAATATGAGGCTCTGATGCGGCATTTCGATACGGTCCTGCCCGGTCGTGTGCTGCATCTTTCCTATGAGGCGATCGTCGAGGAGCCGGAGCGGGAGGTGCAACGCCTGCTCGACCATTGCGGCCTGGAGTTCGAAAATGGGTGCCTCAGTTTCTTCGAGACGGACCGGGCCGTCCGCACGCCGAGTTCGGAACAGGTGCGACAGCCGATCTTTCGCGACGGACTCGACCAGTGGCGGCGCTTCGAACCCTGGCTCGGCCCACTGGTCGAAACGCTGGGTCCGCTCGCCCATGATGGGATGACGCGGCGATGATGCCTATATTGGATGCCCCCATCCGATTATTTTGCTTCCCGCTCCAGCCGAATCAGGTGACCTTCACCATCAAATCGGGGGTCAGGCCCCAATAGTCGCAAGCTGGAGCACATGCATGCTCGACGCGGCGACGCAAAAGGCCTGATAGAGTATTTTCGTCAAAATGGGGGGCTAATGACAAAGTCACATGATAAATCGGTTCGCTTCGGCCGTCGTGCGCGGTTGCTGGCGGTCCTGATGGCGTCCGGCGCGAGCCTTGCCGCACTCACACCCGGCATGGCCTTCGCTGCCGAGGATCCAGTCCCAGCAGCAGCGCCGCCGGTCCAGGAAGCACAGGCGGCACCGGAAAAGAGCGACGAGCTCGGTGACATCGTCGTCACGGCCAACCGGTCCGGCGCCGAATCGCTGCAGAAGGTCGCGATGGCCGTGTCGGTGGTGAACGTCGACCAGATCACCAAGGCCGGACAGGGCAATCTTTCCGATATCGCCAAGTTCACGCCGTCCCTGTCGATCACGGAGGGCGCGCCGGGCTATCAGAAATTCAACATGCGTGGTCTTTCGACCGGCGGCTATGCCTCGTCGGACACGTCCGATCGCTCGCTGGTAGCGGTGTATCTCGACGATACGCCGATCTCGGTGCAGGGGCAGACGCCCGACCTCAAGGTCTATGACCTGGAGCGCGTCGAAGTGCTGCGCGGCCCGCAGGGAACGCTGTACGGCGCGGGCTCAATGGCCGGCACCATCCGGTTCGTGACGGCCAAGCCGGATCTCAACACGATGTTCGGAACGGCGGAAGCCGGTGTCGCGACGACCCAGCACGGCGCCGAGAGCTATAATTTCCGCGGCATGGTCAACCTGCCGATCGTCTCCGACCAGCTTTCGGTGCGCGCGAATTTCTATGTCGGGCGCGACGGCGGCTATATCGACAATATCGGCACCTACAACAAGCAGAACGCGAACAGCAACAACACCTATCAGGGGCGTGTCGCGCTACGCTGGGTACCGACGCCCGAACTGACGGTCGATGCGAGCATCACCTATGAGCGCAGCATCGCGAAGGGCCTGAGCACCGGGCTGAGCGGGCTGGCCCCCTACAAGGTTTCGACCAACGGGCCCGAGGGTACCGACGATCGCTTCCGGCTCTACTCGCTCAGCGCGGACTATGATGTCGGCTTCGCCAGCCTTGTCATGACCGGCGCCTATACCGATCGCGCGATCGGCTTCGATGCGGAGCCCGGTCCGCAGATCGGCTATTTCTTCGAGGATTATGGCAGCGGCCTGCCGATCAGTTCGACGACCTATCCGCTGTTCAAGGCGCCGACCACATACGACCAGTCGATCACCAACAAGATTCCGGCCGAGCTGTATCAGATCGATCAGAAGCTCAAGGACTATATGGGCGAAATCCGACTGGTTTCGAAGGACACCGGCCCGGTCAAATGGACCGTCGGCGCGTTCTATGAAAAGCAGACCCGCCATCTCCGCCAGGACATTCCGACGCCCGGTTTCGATACGCTGTCCTACATGAATTACTTCTACGGGCCGTTCAACACGCCGAACGGCAAATATGATTCCAAGCTGGTCGACGGGGCGTTCCAGTCGAACGACATCTTCTCCGGCCTGCAGGATGTCGATGAGCACCAGTTCGCGGCCTATGCCGACGGAACCTGGCACGCCACCGACAAGCTCGATCTGACCGCCGGCTTGCGCTATTTCAACTTCAAGGAGAAATATTACCTGTTCGAAGGCGGGGTGTATGGCGTGATCGACCATAAACCGTTGACGACCAATGCGACGCTCAAGTCGAACGGGGTCAATCCGCGCGGGAACATCTCCTACAAGGTCAATGACAATTTCATGGTCTATGGCGAGGTCGCCAAGGGCTTCCGTTATGGCGGCGGCAACCAGCCGGTGCCGCTCGGCTCGTCGGGCGTCGCGGGGCAGTGCACGCAGAACCTTGCCGCCTTCGGCTATTCCGCCGCGCCGCTCACCTTCGGCCCGGACAAATTATGGAACTACACGATCGGCCAGAAAGCCAAGCTGGCGGGTGGACGCGTGACCCTCAACACGAGCGCCTATTATATCAACTGGACGGACGTGCAGACCCGCCTTCGGCTCGATTGCTCCTATTTCTTCACTGACAATAAGGGCAAGATCACCAGCAAGGGTGTCGAGGTGGAGACGATGGTCAAGGCCAGCCCGGAGATCACGCTTGTCGGCAGCGCCTCGTACAACAGCTCCAAGGCCAAGGGCGATATCCCGACGGTCGGCGCGTTCGATGGCGACCAGACGCCCTATTACCCCGCCTGGACCGCAGCCGGATCGTTCTTCTACGACAAGGATGTCGGACCCGGCAGTGTCCATCTGCAGGCCAGCTACCAGTACCAGTCGCAGCAATATACGACGTTCAACAACTTCGCGACCAAGATCGTCGGCGGCGTGCTGACCAGGAACGGTCCAAGCTCGAGCTATGCCGTCATCCCGGAGACGCATAACGTCAGCGCGTCGCTGACCTATGACATCGGGCAGTTCGAATTCGGCCTGTTCGGCAACAATTTGTTCAACGGCGTCAAGATCACCAACGTCGCCCGTGCCACTTATTACAAGGTCTATCAGGCTGGCGACCGGGTCACCTATGCACGTCCGCGGACGATCGGTTTGCGGGCGAAAGTGAAGTTCTGAGGCTTCGCCGGAGATTAGGAGGGGCGGCCCGTGCCGCCCCTTTTTTTTGTCTGTGCCAGATGGAAATGGAGCAAGGCAGTTGGCGATTAATGTCCACCCCTATAGGATGACACTAAAAATCACCGGAAATAATATAGTTACAAATCAATGCCTTAATCGGACGTTCCAACAGGATTTTTGTTGGAGAGTGTGACATTAATCGTGCACCGGATCGCGGCGACTCAGTCCGAAACCGTGCCGCTTCAGCGATGGCGCCGATGCCATGCGGCGCTCTGGTTGCCGATCAGGCGGGCGAGATCGCCCTCGACGATCGCCATATCGACGACATGGAAGCCCCACTCGGGATAGTCGGTATCTCCGATCGCCACCGGGCCGATGACGGCGTCGGTCAGGTCGGTCGCAGCGCCGGGTTCGACATGGACCGACAGATAGGAAAAGCCGTTCCGGACGGTGCATTCGGCCGAGAGCAGGCCGGGGGTACGCACGAAGCGGGTCGGCACCGGCTTGCCCAGCGCGGACCAGATGGCGGGCTGTTCGAACTGCGCGACGCCGCCGCGCCACCAGGGAAAGCCGAGGATCGGATCGAGCGGCGCCTTGCCGCCCTCGAGCTTCGCCGGATTGGTGCATCCGGCCTCCAGTCCCGCGGCGGCGGTGCCGATCAGCGGCGCGCGGCCGAACAGGCCGTTCGCCGGCGGCGGGTTGGTGTCGCGGTAGCTCGCCCAGGTGACGACGCATCCGGTCTGCGTGGCCGAGCGGCAGAGCGGCACGGTTTTCAGATCGCCGCCGACCTGCTTGGCGTGTGGCACCATCACCGAGACGCCGGGCAGGATCGCGGAGAGCAGGCGTTGCTGGATCGGCTTGCCGTCGATCTCCTCGACCAGCAGGCGCTTGAGCATCGCCGAGCCCTGGCTGTGGCCGACGAGCACAAAGGGCCGCCCGTCATTGTCGTGCGCCAGATAGTCGCGCCACGCCGCGAGCACAT
Organism: Sphingomonas sp. P2_B6; assembly: GCF_056404755.1. Classification (NCBI taxonomy): domain Bacteria; kingdom Pseudomonadati; phylum Pseudomonadota; class Alphaproteobacteria; order Sphingomonadales; family Sphingomonadaceae; genus Sphingomonas; species Sphingomonas sp. P2_B6. The sequence continues at coordinate 102,992 of NZ_JBFUDK010000011.1, read as the reverse complement.
CGGCATAGGGCAGGGCGAACTCGTCGTCCGATGGCCTGACGCCCGTGCGCATCGCCGCGCGCAGCGCCGGAAGAGTCACCTGGCGGTAGATCGGCGCGAAGAGGCGGCACATGGCACGCAGCGGGCCAGCCTGAGAGGCGACCAAACCCTGTTCCTGGCGATCCGGAGTCATGTCGCTGTGCGGCAGCTCGTCCATCGAGGTGGTCGGATAGACGTAGAAACAATCCGCTTTGGGCGCGCCTGCCCGTGGTGACGGATCGGCCTTCATCATGCCCTCCGGGCCGATGACGGTCGTGGCCATGTCGCCGGTGCAGACATCCGTCCGGCCCGGCCGGCACAGCCAGGTGTCGGGTTGGCGATAGTCGTTCGGGGCCGGTGCCTGGGCGGCCGCTGCAGCGAGAAGGAGAAACAGGCTCATGATGTCTCCTTCAATCCCGGAAGACCACGGTACGCGCGCCATTGGCGAGCACGCGCCCGCTAAGATGCAGGCCGACCGCGCGCGAAAGGACGCGCCGCTCGATGTCGCGGCCCTTGCGCACCAGGTCCTCGGCGGTGTCGGCATGGCTGATGCGTTCGACGTCCTGTTCGATGATCGGCCCCTCGTCGAGATCGCCGGTGACATAATGCGCGGTCGCGCCAATCACCTTCACGCCGCGGGCATGGGCCTGGTGATAGGGCTTGGCGCCCTTGAAGCCGGGCAGGAAGCTGTGATGGATGTTGATGCAGCGATCGGCGAACTTCGCCGACAGATCGTCCGACAGGATCTGCATGTAGCGGGCGAGCACTACCAGATCGGTACCCGTAGCCTGATGGATCTCCCAGATCCGCGCTTCCTGCTCGTGCTTCGTCGCCGCAGTGACCGGGAGATAGTGGAAGGGAATCCCGTTTAGATCGAGCGTGGCGAAGGCTTCGGCCGGATGATTGGAGATGATGCCGACCACGTCCATGTCGAGCTCGCCGATGCGCCGCCGATAGAGCAGGTCGACCAGACAATGATCGAATTTCGACACCAGGATCAGCACTTTCTGCCGTTCCGCCGCCGGGCGCAAGGTCAGGGTCATGCCGTACCGGTCCGCCAGATTGTCGAAACCGCGCTGAACGACCGCGAGGTCGGTACCAGCCGGAAGGGCGAAGGCCGTGCGCATGAAGAAACCGCCCAGCTCGGCATCGTTATACTGGCTGGAATCGGTGATGTTGCCGCCGCACGCGAAGATATGCGCCGAGACGGCGGCGACGATTCCCGGCCGGTCCGGGCAGGATAAGGCAAGGACGAAATGCTGCGCTGACATCAGGGCTCCGTGGGAAAAAAAGAGATCAGGCGGCAGCGGCGGCCATCTGAATCCGCTGGCCGTCCGCAGCATAGGTACGGACGCTGGTCCAGTAATGATAGGCTGCCCAGAAACCGGTCAGCGACAGCGCCATCAGGGCATAGCGTAGCGATTCGGCGTTGCTGTGCAGCGGACCGGAGAGTGTGTCGCTGATCCAGCCGACCGCCAGCGGCGCGACGATCAGATTGGCCACGTTCGCGGTCAGCAGGCTGATCGCCATGCCCTGCGCGCGCATCGAGCAGGGCAGGAAATTGAGCAGCAGTGCCATGGTCGGCCCGACATAGAGATAGATGGCCGGCACCACGATCCACAGCATCAGGGTCGCGACCCAGAGCGAATGAGTCCAGTAGATCACGAAGGACGGGATGGTCGAACACAGCGTGATGCCGGCGAGGAACCACGCGATGCGCCGGGGCTCGCGCATCTGCGGCATGGCGCAGATCGCGCTGGTCGCAAGGGTCGCGGCGATCCCGGCCCAGAGATAGATGGTGCCGAGCCGGGCGCCAGCCTCGGCGGTGGTCAGGCCGTAGCTGCGCTCCAGAAAGGTCTGGGTCCAGTACATCAGGCCCCAGCCCCACAGGCAGATCACCGTACCCGCCGCGTTGATGTGCCACGCCGAGCGCTGCGACCAGAGGAAGCGCAAAGTCTCGCCGAGCGGCGTCTTTTGCTCGGTGATCGGATCGACGCATTCGAACCGGCCGCGCACGGGCTCGCGCACGGTGAGGAAGATGATGAGGCCGAAGATCACGCCAGGCGCGCCGAGCGCAATGAACGCGGCGCGCCAGCTATGGAAATGCTCGACGATCTGGCCGGCGACGGTCGATCCGAGCCAGGCGCCGAGCGGTAGGCCGAGCGCATAGACGGTCAGCGCAAAGGCGCGGCGATCGCGCGGGAAATAATCGGCGATGATCGAGGTCGATGGCGGGGTGCCGCCGGCCTCGCCGATGCCGACGCCGATACGCACCAGCAGGAATTGCCAGAAATTGTGGGTGAGACCGAGCAACGCGGTCATCAGCGACCACAGCCCCATCGCGACCGCGACGATGTTGCGCCGGTTCGATCGATCGGCGAGCTGCGAGATCGGGATGCCGATAGAAATGTAGAACAAAGCGAGCGACACGCCGGTCAGCCAGCCGACGCCGGTATCGGTGAGGTTGAATTCGACCCTGATCGGCTCGAGCACGGTCGAGACGACGTAACGGTCGGCAATGTTCAGGGCATAGACGAGGCCGAGGACCAGCACGACGTACCAGCGGACGGATTCGAGACGCGGCGTGGTCGGTGTCATCGCGTATTCCCCCTGGTCCGCGGTCGATGCTCATTGGCGCCAGGTTTGTGGCGTCGCAACGCCTCCGTAGCGCCATTCCTCTCTTCCTTCCCCGGCGAAGGCCGGGGCCCAGTAGGGAAGGCTGTAGTGACGACGCGCAGCGCCAGTTCCGCGATGTCCCCCGACTGGGCCCCGGCCTTCGCCGGGGAAGGAAAAAGGATAAGGCGCATCGTCGCCGCCTTACCGTCCATGGTTCGATCCCGGGCCGATAGCGCCTGCCCATAGATCGGTCAGGGCGGATGCGTAGCTGCTTGCCATATAGACTTCACACGCCGTGTCGCCGGTCACGGCGATCCAGACAGGTATGTGATGGATAACGGTCGCTGCGACCCGGCCGATGCCGAAGTCCCGGTCCTCGGCGTCGAAACAGCCGCTGATCATCAACAAGGTGCGCCACTCGGGTCCGGCAAGCGTCGCACGGACGAGGCCGCCACCGATCGGCGTCAGGGTGCCGGTGTCGGCGATGCGGGCGGCGATATCGGTGACGCGGTCGCCCGCGCCGATCAGCCACCAGCGGCGCGGCTCGACCTGCAGCACCCGGATCGCGGTATCGGCGGGCGGGCCGTCCGCGCCCCAGAGATCGAGCACGATCACATCGCCTGCGGGCGCGGTGGTGACGGAGGCGTCAATCACGATAGCGCGCTCCCTCGCCGTCGTAGAAGACCGGGTCCGTCACGGTGACGCGGGCATGCTGGTTGCGGGTCGGCGAGGTGGCGAGCAGGACGTCGCCCTTGCGCGCATGGCCGTCGGTCAGCAAGCCGAGTGCGATCGCGCCGTCGCCGAGGACTCGCCCTGCCGCGGAGGTGACATGGCCCTGCACCGGGGCACCCGTTGCCGCGACCAGCATCGACCCTTCGGGGATCGCGCCGTCCCGCGCTTCGAGGCCGACCAGTTGCAGGCGACCTTCCGACGACAGCGCCGGTCGCGTGAGGCCCGCGGCGCCGATAAAGCCGCCGCTCTTGCGCAGCATCCGGCCCAGCCCGAGGTCGTGCGGCGTCGTGCGGCCATCGGCCTCGGCGCCGATCACGATATGGCCCTTTTCGATGCGCAGGAATTCCAGCGCCTCCAGGCCATAGGGACAACCGCCGCGCGCCCGCGTCTCGGTCTCCAGCGCGTCCCATACCGGTGCCGCCTCGCTGCCGGCGGCATAGATTTCGAAGGCGCGTTCGCCGCTATAGCTTGCCGCGAGGATCAGCACCGGGACACCGGCGATCATTGCCTTGGCGACGCCCATATGTGCCGGTGGATCGATGCCGGCCAGCGTCGCGAGGATATCGCGCGCAAGCGGCCCGGCCAGTGCGATGCCGGCGAAATGCTCCTGTTGCGCCACCACCGATACGCGCAGATGCGGGGCCAGCACGCGGTGCGCATAGCTCAGATGCGCCTCCATCCGGTCGGCGCCGCCGGTCGAGCTGGTGAGCAGATAGCGGTCCTCGTCGAGCCGCCAGAAGGTGCCGTCGTCCATCACCATGCCGTCTTCGCGCAGCATGACGGTGTAGCGCCCGCGCCCGACCGCGAGCTTCACGCCGGTGGCGCAGACGATCTCGAGCAGGGCCGCCGCATCCGGCCCCGACACCGCGAACTTGGCGAGGGTGGAGACGTCGACGATGCCGGCGGTGGTGCGCACCGCGCGTGCCTCGCGCATGGCGGCCTGGTGCAGCGTCTCGCCCGCAAGGGGATAGGCGCGCGGGCGGTGCCAATAGCCGAGCGGCTGCCAGAGCGGATCGAGCCGCTGGTGCCGGTCGAACAGGGCAAGGCGTCGGCTCGGCGCGGCATGGCCGCCGCCATCGGCACCGGCGAGCGTGCCGAGGGTGAGCGGGGTGAAGGGTGGGCGGAACGTCGTCAGCCCTGCCTGCGGAATCTCGACTCCGGCCGCGCCGGCCAGGCGCGCGAGCGCGGCCATGTTGCTGGTCTTGCCCTGGTCGGTCGCCATGCCCAGGGTCGTGTAGCGCTTGAGATGCTCGACCGAGCGATAGCCCTCCTGCCAGGCCAGATCGACATCGGCGGCGGTCACGTCGTTCTGGAAATCGATGAAGCTGTGCTTGGGATCGGGCAGCTCCACTGCCGCAGGCGCGATCGGGGCGACCGCGCCTGCGGCGGCGCCCACGCTGGTGACGGCCTGTCGCGACGCGCCTGGCACGAATGCCTGAATGTCGGCGCGCCAGTCGAGTGTGCCGCCGGCCTGGCTATGCAGATGGACGACTGGCGTGAAGCCACCCGACATGGCGAGCAGATCCGCGGCGAATGTCACCTGCTCGGTCCAGATGTCCGCGCGCACGGCTACGACACCTCGAGCTCCGCCCTTGGCGATCAAGGGCCAGGCATTGGTATGGACCGGAAAGCGCGCCTTCGCTTCGCTTGCCACGGGACTGAACCCGCTGCGGGCGTCGAGGATCGCGACCACCTCGCCGCCTGCGGCCATGATCGCGTCGGCAGTGGCATAGGCATCGTCATTATTGGTCGCGATCACCACGCGGCGGCCGGGCAGTACGCCGAAGCGGGTGATGCAGGTTCGTACCGCCTGTGACAGCATCACGCCGGGTCGGTCATTGCCAGCGAAGGTAAGCGGCCGTTCGAAGGCGCCGGTGGCGAGCACGATCCGTCCGGCGCGGACATGCCAGAGGCGCTGGACCGGCATGCCGTCCGCGGGCGCCTGGCCGGGCTCGACCAGCCGTTCGGCGAGCGTCGCGAAGCAATGATCCCATAGCCCCGATGCGGTGGTGCGGGTGAGGACGCGGACGCCGGGCGGTGCCTCGCCGCCAAGGATTCGGTCCTGCTCGACCAGCATGACGCGTGCGCCGGTCCGTGCCGCCTCGCGCGCGGCGGCGATCCCGGCGGGGCCGCCGCCGATTACCAGTACGTCGCAAAAGGCGGCGCGATGCTCGTGCCGATCCGGATCGGCGTGGGTCGGTGCCTTGCCCAGCCCGGCGGCGCGGCGGATCAGCTTTTCGTAAAGCATCCAGCGCGAGGGCGGGCCGAAAAAGGTCTTGTAGTAGAAGCCGGCGGCAAGGAAGGGCGCGGCCAGGCCGTTGACCGCCCCCAGGTCGAAGCGAAGGCTCGGCCAGCGATTCTGGCTTTGCGCAACCAGCCCGTCATAAACGAACAGATCGGTAGCGCGGGTGTTGGGCTCGGTGCGGCCGCCTTCGCCGACCGTCACCAACGCGTTCGGCTCCTCGACCCCGGCGGCCATGATCCCGCGCGGGCGATGATATTTGAAGCTCCGTGCCACCAGTCCCACGCCGTTGGCGAGCAGGGCGGCCGCCAGCGTGTCGCCCGGCCGGGCGCGCATCGCGACACCATCGAAGGTGAAGTGCAGCGTGGCTTCGGCGCCGCCCGGGATGCGCGAGGGGCCGCTCACCGGTGCACCGCCGGATCATAGTTCGCGGCCGAGACGATCTCATGCGTCTGGCGGTGACGCCGCAACACGAGCCATTGCCGACAACCCATGCCATGCCGCCACAGTTCGTCATCGAGCCCGCGCGGATTGGCGCGGGCATAAAGCCGGGCGACGGCCTCATCGGCCGGCATGTCGAGCGTCACGATCGAATCGAGCGTGCGTTCATAGCTGAACTCGATCTGCGCGCGGGGGCCGCAATGGGGGCAGTGGACCAGCATCATCAGCGAAGCTGCGGCATGAAGCCGACCCCCGCTTCGTCGATCGTCGCACCACGTGCGAACCGGTCGAAAGAAAAGGGCGCCGCGAGCGGATGCGCCGTGCCGGTGGCGAGCAGATGGGCGTAGCACCAGCCCGATCCGGGCGTCGCTTTGAACCCGCCATAGCACCAGCCGCCGTTGAGATAGAGGCCGTCGACCGGCAGGGTCGAGATGATCGGCGATCCATCGAAGCTCATATCGGTCGTGCCCGACCAGCAGCGCACCATGCGCAGCCGCGACAGGGCCGGGACCAGGGCGATCGCTTCCGCCGCCGCCTTCTCGATCCGGGCAGGCAGGCCGCGCTGGGCATAGCTGGGGAATTGATCGGGATCGCCGCCGAGCACGATGCCGCCCTTGTCCGACTGGCTGATATAGCAGTGTAGCGACTGCGACATGATCACCGTGTCGATCATCGGCTTGACCGGCTCGGTGACGAAGGCCTGGAGCGTCTGGGCTTCGATCGGCAGCTTGATGCCGGCCAGCGCCGCGACCGGCCCGCTATTGCCCGCCACGCAGATGCCGACACGCCCGGCGCCGATCGCGCCGCGGCTGGTCTCGACACCGGTGATGCGCCCGCCAGCCAGGGTGAAGCCAGTCACTTCGCAATTCTGGATCACGTCCACGCCCAGCGCGTCGGCAGCGCGGGCATAGCCCCAGGCGACCGCGTCATGCCGGGCGGTGCCGCCGCGCCGCTGGATCATACCGCCATGGACCGGGAAGCGCGCGCCGGACGACATGTCGAGCAGCGGGACGAGTTTGCGCACCTGGTCGCGCGTCAGCAGGTCGGCGTCGATCCCGGCGCAGCGCAGCGCGTCGCCGCGTTCGGCGAGGCGAGTCATGTCCGAATCCGAATGGCCGAGGAACAGCGCGCCGCGCGGGCTGAACATGACATTGTAGTTGAGTTCGTCGCTCATTCCCTCCCACAGGTTCAGCGCGAAATCGAAGAGATTGTGGAGCGCGGGCTGGCGATAGTTCGACCGGACGATCGTGGTGTTGCGCCCGGTATTGCCGCCGCCGATCCAGCCCTTTTCCAGCACGGCGACCGATTTCACGCCGTGCTTTCTGGCGAGATAATAGGCGGTGGAGAGCCCGTGCCCGCCGCCGCCGATGACGATCACGTCATAGCTCTTCTTCGGCTCCGGATCGCGCCAGGCACGGGGCCAGTGGCGCTGGCCGGTAAAGCCGGCCCGCAGCAGCGCGAGCGCCGAATAGCGCGTCATGCCGCCCAGCCGCGCTGCTCGCGCCAGTCGGGCTCGAGCGTCGCGAAGCGGGCGAGGCCGAGCTTGGCGATGTCCGCGAAGGAGCAGGCGCCGTCGATCACCAGGTCGCGGATCGCGTGGCCGCTCGCCGGCGACAGGCCGAAGCCGACCCCGGACATGGTCGCGACGGTGACGTTGCCGGGATCGGTTAGCCGGTCGATGATCGGGCGGCCATCGGGGGTATTTTCGATCACGCCCGCCCAGGAGCGGATGACGTTCAGCCCCGCCGCCCGGGGAAACATCTCGGCCACGCGGCGGGCGAGGTTGCGGACCAGCGGCGAGGTCGGCCGCGCTGCCGGCCCGTTCGGCTCCATGGCGATCCATTCGTGCGGGCCGCCGCCAAAGGCGAGATTGCCGCGCAGCGTCTGGCGTCCGTACAGGCCGTTGCCGTCGACGCCGCCGATCGCCATCAGCGGTGCGGGCTCGGTCACGATCATTTCCGCCCGGGCCGAGGCGAGCGGGAAATTCACGCCGAGCGGCGCCAGCAGCATGCCCGATTGCGGCCCTGCCGCCACCACGAGCGCATCGCAGCCGATCCAGCCGCGCGGCGTCTTTACCGCGGTGACCTTGCCGCCCGTGGTGCCGATCGACAAAGCCGGGCAATGCTGCAGGATCTGGCCGCCAAGGTCCTGCAGCGCCCAGGCATAAGCCTGCACCGTCCGCTGCGGATTGGCATGGCCGCCGAAACGCAGATGGATACCGCCGAGACAGGTCTCGTCGGTCAGCGGCACCATTTCCTGCGCCTGGCGCGCATCGAGATCGTCGACCGGATAGCCCATCGCGGTGCACATCCGCCCGACGGCGCGGTAATGATCGAGCAGCTCGGGGTCGCGCTGGATGATGATCCGCTCGCGGCGATATTCGGTCGGATAGCCGAGCAGTTCGTCCATCATCGGCCACATACGCTGCTCTTCGGCGAAGAGCGGGCTCTGATAATGCGAAGCCCCGCCGCCGTTGCGGCCCGAGGCCTCCCAGCCGACAATGCCCTTGTCGAGCACGACCACGTCGAGGCCGGAGCGCGCCAGCCACCAGGCGGCGCTCAGCCCCGTAACGCCGGCGCCGATGACCACGACCGAGGCGCCCTTCGGTGCTGCCGGTTCAGACATGCATGTTGCCGCCAAGGCCCGCTACATGATCGGCCTCTTCGGGTGTGCCGATCACGGCATAGGGCGTCCACTGCGTCGGGATGCCGAACCACACGTCCCAGCCCTTCGCCATCTCGGCGCTTTCCTGCCAGTCGGCGAGGATGCCGAGCGGCACCGGACGAACCGGCGAACGGAAACTGGCGACGGGTACCGATGCCAGCGGGACGCCTTGTTCCTGCGCCAGCAGGCACGCGACCTGATCGCGGCAGCGGCGGCCCTGGCATTGGCCCATGCCGGCGCGGGTGAGGCGCTTGATCTGGTCGGGATGGGCCGGGCCGTCGTTGAGCAGCGACGAGAGCGAGCGTGCCGCCATGCGCTCGGGCCGGTCGAGATACTGGGGCGGCTGGACGCCGATCAGGTCGGCGCGGGTCACGTCCTCGCACTGGCAGACGATCGTGTCGGATGGGGCATGGCGGCCGAGCGCGCGGCTCCAGGCATCGATCCGCTCGGGCGCAGGGGGGCAGGTCGTGGCGCAGTCGCCGACCAGCGTGATCCGGTCGCTGGCCTGAGTTCCGGCGGCGTCGAGCAATTCGGTGGCGGGCCGGGTGCCGATCGCGAGGCAGATCGTGTCGCAGGCGATCTCGAAGGGCACACCGCCATCCATGGGGGCGATCCGCGCGGCCTCGACGCCGTCGATCCCGCCTGCCGCCGAAACCAGCGTGTGGCCGAGATGGATCGGGACGCCCGATGCCGACAGGCGCTCCGCGAGGTTGGGAGGGCCCTGCACGCTGGCCGCGATCTCGACGATGCCGGCGACGTCGATCCCGTTCGACTGAGCGAGCAGCGCCGTCTCCAGCCCGAGCCTGTCCGATCCGACTACCAGCACCCGGCGGCTGGCCAGCGCGTCATAGCGGGTCAGCAGCGCTGCAAAGCCCTGCGCGCCCATCACGCCGGGCTGATTCCAGCCCGCAAAACCAAGCACCAGATCGCGCGCGCCGGTGGCGAGGATGAGCCGGTCGAAACCGATCATCGATGCGGCTTCGCCATCGGCAATGCCCAGCATCGGCTCGGGCATCGCCCGCATTGCCGGGCCGTTGACATAGAGTCCCCAGGCAGCGGTGCCGAGGCGGACATCGACGCCTGCCTCGAACGCTGCTTCGAGCGCTGGATTGCTGGTGAAGACCTGTTCCAGCATGCGGCCGGGCTGCTGCACCGCGGCGGTCATGCGACCGCCATAGAAGAGCGGCACGTCAGTGCCCATCAGGCCGCCCGGGACCGGATTCTCGTCGACCAGCAGCACGGATGCGCCGTCGGTCGCTGCGGCGATGGCGGCGGCGGTGCCCGAGGATCCGGCGCCGACGACCACGACGTCGAACCGGGCGTCGGGGGCGGGCAGCTTGCCGTCGATCGCGTGGACGTCGCGGCCCGTCACACGGCCTCCAGCGCCTGGGCGAGGTCGGTCAGCAGATCGTCGACATGCTCGATGCCGACCGACAGGCGCAGCGTGGCATCGGTGATGCCGCCGGCGGCGCGCTCTTCGGGCGACAGGGCATAGTGCGTCGTCGTGGCCGGATGCGTGATCAGCGTTTCCGAGCCGCCGAGGCTGACCGCGAAGCGCAACAGCCTCAGCCGATCGAGGAAGCGGAATGCCTCGGCCTCGCCGCCGGTGACCGCGAAGGAGAAGGTGGACCCTGCTGCGCGGCACTGGCGGTCATAGACGGCCCGTGCGGGCGAGCCCTCTGCAAGAAAGCCGAGATAGGTGATGCCGGCGATCTTGGCGTGGTCGCGCAGGAATTCGGCGACGAGGCGGGCATTGTTCATGGCGCGTTCGACGCGCAGGTGCACCGTCTCCATTGATCGCAGCATCAGCCAGCTGGTATAGGGATCGAGATGGCTGCCGAGCGTGGTGCGCAGCAGCCGCAATGGCGCGATCAGCGTCGCCTTGCCCGACACGCCGCCCGCCAGCAGATCGCTATGCCCGCCGCAATATTTGGTGAGCGAGGTCATGCACAGATCGGCGCCGAGCTCGATCGGGCGCTGCATCAGCGGGCCGAGCAATGTGTTGTCGACCATCACGATCGGTCGCGTTCCGGTGCGCGCGCCGACCGCATCGGCGACGGCGACGACCATCGCGATATCGACGATCGCGGCGGTGGGATTGGCCGGGCTCTCGACCACGATCAGCTTGAGCGGACCCTGGGCAAGCGCGTCCTCGACCGCTGCCTCGACGCTCGCCCGGTCGCAGCCATCGGTGAATTCGGCATGGCCGACGCCGAAGCCGGGCATCAGCCCAGTGTAGAGACCGTTGGTCCCGCCATAGATCGGCCGGCTGAACAGGACGCTGTCGCCGGGCCGCAAATGGGCGAGGGCGATCGCGCTGTGAGTCGCCATGCCGCTGTTGAAGACCGCGGCGGCCTCGGCGCCATCGAGTGCTGCGAGGCGCGTCTCGACCATGTCGAGATTGGGGTGGCCGAGCCGCGAATAGATATGCCCGCCACGGCCTACTTCGGGCCCGGTGCCGTCGAAATAGGCCTCGTGAATGTCCTTTGCCTGGCGCGCCGAGGCATAGGCGAAAGTCGAGGTCATGTAGATCGGCGGCTTGGCGGCGTTGGCCGCGCCGGCCGGATCATAGCCGGCGCGGACCGCCAGCGTCTCCGGGCGCCAGACGAGATCGTCGCCCGCGCTCATGCCGCCGCGCGCTCCAGATAATCGGCCGCCTTGGCGCAATACCAGTCGACGAAGCGCAGGGTCAGCGATTCCGCGTCGGGGCTGTAGGGGCCGGGCGTGTAACCAGGCGAGTTGACGCCGAGCTGGTTGTTCTCGGCGAATTCCTTGTCCTGTAGATTGGTGCGCGTCCACAGGTCGGTCAGCGTCTCGATATCGTAATCGACGCCTTCGACGGCATCTTCATGCACCAGCCACCGGGAGACGACATGAGTCTCGGTCGGCGAAACCGGGATCGCGGTGAAGGCGAAGGTATATTCGCTGGTCGAATGGCAGAAATTATTGGGCTCGATCGCCCAGCGCAACGATCCGGTATCGCCGCCGCCCGCCTCGCACATCAGCTTCTTGACATTGAACTGGCCGTTGGTGGTCATCGCGACGGTGCCGGGGTTGAGCGGGAAGCGCACCGCCTGCCACCAATCCTCGCCGACCGGCCCCTTCGGCAGGCCGATCTCGGCCATGCGACGGCCGAAGGCGAGCGCGGGCTCGTCCTCCAGGTCGAAATAGGCCGAGGCGTTGACCGGGAAGGTCAGCGACAGTTCCGGATGGCCGGTCGCGCAATGATAGCATTCGCGGCCATTCTCCATCACCAGCTTCCAGTTCGCATATTCGACCAGGGTCGATTGATAGGCGAGCTTGGCGTGCTGCAGATTGTGCGGCGCGAGCAACGGCGTCAGGTCGCGGCGCATGGTGTCGATATCGGGCGGGGTTTCGGCAAGGCAGATGAAGATCGCGCCGGCGACCCGTTCGAGATGGACCTGCTTCAGGCCATGGTCGCTCTTCTGGAAATCCTCGGGCATGCGGCCCGCCGCGAGCAGGCGGCCGTCGAGACCATAGGTCCAGCGATGATAGGGACAGGTGAGGCGCGCGGTATTGCCCTGTCCGGGCTTGCACAGGATCGAGCCGCGATGGCGGCAGCTGTTGTGGAAGGCGCGCAGCTCGCCGTCGCGGCCGTGAAGGATGATGACCGGCCAGCGCCCGACCATGAAGGACAGATAGTCGCCGGGTTTCCTGATCTCGGCCTCGAAACCGGCGAACAGCCATGACTTGCCGAAGATCGCGGCGAGATCGAATTCGAAGGCGGCCGCGTCGGTATAGAAAGCCTGTGGTAGCGAATGGCCCGCCGGGCGCGCGCGCAGCAGCGCCGAAATATCCCCCAGGTCCAAAGCGAATTCTCCAACTTACCCCATGGGGTGAGTGGCATGACGCCGGGGCCAAGCAGAAATCGCATTTGCGCATGGCCGCATGCCAAAAGCTGCAAGCATCGGACCTGCGCGCCTGACGCCGTTGCATCAGCCCAAAAAACGCGCTTGGTATCGAAAAAGGGCATAGCCGTAGCGACCAGGGAGATAGCCATAGCACGCACATCAACGGTCAATCGGCGCTGGCTGCCCCTGAACGCTCTTCGGGCGTTCGATGCGGTTGGTCAGCGGCTGAGTTTCACGGCGGGCGCGCAGGCGCTGAACGTCTCGCAAAGTGCCGTGAGCCGCCATGTCATCAGCCTGGAGGAATTGCTCGGGCACAAGCTGTTCGATCGCTCCGGCCAGACATTGGTGCTGACCGCCGCGGGCAAGGCGCTGCTGCCTGAAGTCAGCAAGTCGTTCGACCGGCTCGAGCAGACGATGAATGCGATCTGCGCCAATCCTAATGCGAGCCGGCCGATCCGCATCCATATCCCGCCATCCCTGCTGCATCAGGTGGTGATGCCGATGATCCAGGCATTCCATGCCGAGCATCCGGACATCCGCATCGATATCTCCAGTTCGGGCGTCACCGGCCTGCCGAGCAATGAAACCGACATGGCGATCGTGTTCGACCGGCCCAATATCGACGACCGGGTGACCGATCTGTTGTGGATGGTGCGCGTCGCACCGGTCTGCTCACCGCAAACCGCCGCCGCCCATGCGGGCAAGCCGCTGGCGCAATTCCTCGCCGACAACGACCTGCTGCACGTGAAGCTCGACGGCGAGCCGCGCGGGCTGCTCTGGAGCATCTTTGCGCGCCAGTGCCGGATCGATCTCGACGTCGATCGCGGGCTGGCCTTCGACACGGCGCTGCTGGCGGTGGGCTATGCGATGAACGCCGGGGTCGCGCTGACCGATATCGACATGTTCGCGCCCGAGATCGCCGCCGGACGGCTGGTCGTGCCGCATGATTGCGTGATCGACGACGGGTTCGGCTATTATCTGAAGCTGCGCCCGGAGGATCTGGCCGATCCGACGATCAGCCTGGTGCGAAGCTGGCTGATCGCCCGGTTCGCGGCGCGGCAATTGGATCAGGCTGCAGCGTGATGCCCTGGGGTTTTCGCCCCATGACAAGATTGGCATCGCGCGGAGCGGGGGATTGGCTATTCGGGGAATCATGGACATGACCACGATTCCCCCCGAACGCCGGGCCGATCCGGCCACCATCGCCATCCTCGAGACGATCGAGACGCGGCTGCGCTGGCTCTCGTCCTGGACGATCCACAATGCCAATCACCTGCGCGATAGCCGCGACGGGCTGAAGGTCGGCGGGCACCAGGCAAGCTGCGCCTCGATCACCGCGATCATGACCGCGCTCTATTTTGGCGCACTCCGGCCGCAGGACAAGGTCGCGGTGAAGCCGCATGCCGGCCCGGTGCTCCACGCGATTCATTATCTGCTCGGCCAGCAGAGCCTCGACGCGCTGCAGCGCTATCGCGGCCTGGGCGGTGCGCAGAGCTATCCCAGCCGGACAAAGGACAGCATCCCGGTCGATTTCTCGACCGGATCGGTCGGCCTCGGCGTCGCGATCACCGCCTTTGCCAGCCTGATCCAGGATTATCTCGTCGCGCATGGCGAGATGGCGGAGGCCGATACCGGCCGGATGATCGCGCTGATGGGCGATGCCGAACTCGACGAAGGCAATATCTACGAATGCCTGATCGAGGCGTACAAGCACGATATCCGCAATTGCTGGTGGATCGTCGATTACAACCGCCAGTCGCTCGACAGCACCACGGCGGACCGCATGTTCCGCCGCTTCGACGACATTTTCGAAACCTGTGGCTGGCGGGTCGAAACGCTGAAGCACGGCAAGAAACAGCGCGAGGTGTTCGCGCGGTCGGGCGGCCAGGCGATCGCCGACTGGATCGATGCCTGCCCCAATGCCGAATTCGCCGCGCTCACCTATCAGGGCGGTCCGGCCTGGCGGGAGCGCCTGCTCGCCGATGTAGGCGCGGATGGCGACGCACGGGCGCTGATCGAGGCGCATGACGATGCGGCGCTGGCAGCGCTGATGACCAATCTCGGCGGGCATTGCATCGAAACTCTGCTCGATGCCTTTGCGCGGTGCGACGACGATCGGCCGACCCTGTTCATCGCTTACACCGTGAAGGGCTATGGCCTGCCGTTCGCGGGTCACAAGGACAATCACGCCGGGCTGATGAACCCGACCCAGATCGAGGGGCTGCGCGGCGATCTCGGCATCGCGCCGGGCGAGGAATGGGCGCCCTATGGCGGCCTCGGTGACAACGCGGCGGCCACGGTCCGCTCCTTCATCGAGGCTAGCGCGCTGGCACGACCGCGTGAGATTTTTGCCGCGGCACCCGTTCCAGTCCCCGCCGCATTGCCAGTGCCGGACGGAGCCGAGCTGTCGACTCAGGCGGCGTTCGGCCGGATCCTGCTCGATCTCGCCAAGTCGGGCCATCCACTGGCCGACCGCATCGTCACCACCTCGCCCGACGTCACTGTGTCGACCAATCTCGGTGCGTTCGTGAATCAGCGCGGGCTGTTCCGCCGCCAGGAACTGAAGGACGTTTTCTCCGCCGCGCGCATTCCCTCGGCGCAGAAATGGGTGGGGCATGGGGCTGGCCAGCATATCGAGCTGGGGATTGCCGAGAACAACCTGTTCCTCATGCTCGCGGCGCTCGGCCTGGCGGCGCCGCTGTTCGGCACGCGGCTGATCCCGATCGGCACAGTCTATGATCCATTCATCGCCCGCGGGCTCGATGCGCTCAACTATGCCTGTTATCAGGATGCGCGTTTCCTGCTCGTCGCGACCCCGTCGGGGCTGACGCTCGGGCCGGAAGGCGGCGCGCACCAGTCGATCAATTCGCCGCTGATCGGCATCGGCCAGCCGGGCCTCACCTATTTCGAGCCGGCGTTCGTCGATGAGCTCGCGCTGATCATGGGCTGGTCGTTCGAGCATCTCCAGGCAGCGGATGGAGGCTCGGTCTATCTGCGCCTGACGACACGGGCGATCGAGCAGATCGAGCGCGCCGACAATGGCTGGCAGGAAGGTGCGCTGAAGGGCGGTTACTGGCTGAAGCGCCCCGGCGGCGACCGCGATGCCGCGATCGTCTTCACCGGGGCCGTCGCACCCGAGGTTCTTAAGGCCTATCAGGAACTGGCGGACGACCTTCCGGGGCTCGGGCTCCTGATGGCAACCTCGCCCGATTTGCTCCACCGGGGCTGGTCGGCGCAGCGCGCGAGCCGCTGGACGGGAAAGAGGCGAGGGGCCTCGCACGTCGAGACACTGCTCGACGAGCTTGCGCCCGGAGCCGGGCTGGTGACGATCATCGACGGATCGCCGTCGACCCTGTCATGGCTCGGCAGCGTCCGGGGGATGCGGGTGAGCCCGCTCGGAACCGACAGCTTCGGCCAGACGGGCGACCTGCCGGATCTGTACCGCCGCTACAGGCTCGATACCGACGCGACTATCGACGCCGTCGCCGATCTTTTTCTCGATCGGGCAAACTGACCGCGGTTCATTGATGCCACCCCAGGAGGCGTGATCGAGCGCGACCTGCATTGCGGCCCGCAATTCGTGCGGTTGCTGGACCTGGAGGTGGATTGAAGCGACCTGGGGAGGTGCGGGCACGACGGCTCTCGGCTCGATCACAGGATGCGGATCGGTCTGTTCGGGCTTGGTGCACTGAGAGCGCACCGCCCCGGTTATCGAGACCGCGGGTGGACGCTGGCGCGCGTGCGGCTCCGAACCGAGATGCGATCAATCCTAACGCGCATTGCCCAACTCACGGCTGATCGTCTGGGCAGTCTTTCTCACAACGATCGACAAATCGCTCATGCGCTGTTCGTTCATATAATGCGTCACGCTCGACACGCTGACCGCCGCGACGATCGCGCCGGACGCGCTTCGTACAGGGGCAGCGACGCCGCGAACATCGTCGTCATTCTCGGCCAGGCCATAGGCATAGCCGGCCCCGGCAAAGGTCTTCATTCGCTCAAGCCACAGCTCCGGGTCGACTGCCGGCCTGCCCGCCGCGAGGTCGGCGGCGAGGCGGGATTTCCAGCTGGCTTCCGGGTCGTCAAGCATCAGCGCCTTGCCGGCGCTGGTCGTGGTCAGCGGCTGGGCGTCGCCTGGCCGGTTGGCGATGGTGATGCGGCGGGTGCCCGAGACCACGTCGATATAGACGACATGTTCATTCTGCAGCACGCCCAGGCGGACGGTGTCCTCGGTCGCCATGGAGAGCGTTTCGAGATGCGGGCGGGCGATCTGGACGAGATCGGTCTGGGACTGGGCGACGAAGCCGAGTTCGAGGAGCTTGGGACCCAGACGATAGCCAAGGCGCGGCGTCGCGGCGAGATAACCGCGCTCGACCAGCCCATGTGCCAGGCGGTGGGCCGTGCTCCTGCTCAGCCCGAGCTTGTCGGCCAGCTCGCCATAGCTCGCCATGCCGTTGGCGACGGCCTCGATCAGATCGAGGCCGCGCATCATCGTCTGGCTTCCCTTGCGCGGGTCCGCCGACGCGTCGGGCGCGTCGGCGTCGGCGCCACTGCGCTTTCGGGACAGATTTGCCGGGTCCTTGTCGCTCATCCGCCTATCCTGCGCGACCTCGTGCCGTCAGGCCAGAGCGACATCGATGCCCGATTGCGCCCGCAGGCGCGGCGCATCGTCCCGGTCCGCCGCCAGCGGGAAGCTGAATTCGGGGGTCGGGGTGCCGGCTGTATCCCAGAAGGCCCCGCCATTGCCGCCCGAGCTGGACGCGATCCACCGCGCGGCCCCGCTCGTCACCATCGTCGCATAGATCGTGCCCGCGGGAATATTGACGGCGTCGCCGCTCGACAGGACATGCTCGACGCCGTCGAGCGTGACTTCCAGCATGCCGTCGACCAGATAGAGGAACTGGTGCGTTTCGGCGTGGCGGAGCGCTGGAATGGCCGCGCCGCGCCCGCCTTCGATCTGGCGCATGTCGACCATCGCCTTGCTTTCGGACGCGGTCAGCAGGGCAGTCGATAGATGGCCGAACAGGCTGCGCCGCAGGCCGAACCCGGCCTCGAGGAAATAGGACTGGTGCTCGCCGGGCAACTGCTGGTCGGCCGCGCCGATCGGGCTCGCCTCGGCAAAGACCGGGTTCTCGACGCGCATGATGCGGTGCTTGCCCATTGCCGGGCCCATCCGCGAGAAATCGAACGGATGGCCTGCCGGGGGCAGGCCGGTCATGCCCCATACCTCGCCGGCGTCGGCGAAGAACTGCTCCCAGCCGCCCGGCGCGACGACGCCGAAGAACTGGGTGCGCGGTGCCACGCTCTGATAGGAATGCGTGTCGCCCGGACGGACATAGGCGAAATCGCCCGGCGTCAGTACACGGCTCTGGTCGCCGCACCAGACCTGGAGCTTGCCGCGGGTGCAGAACCAGGTGTCATGCTCGCGCTCATGCCAATGCATCGGGATCGGTCCGCGATCGAGCGGCGCGTCGCAGACCACCGCGCCGAAGCCGCCCGCCGTCTCGTCCACGCCCGCCAGGGTCCGGATCATCTGGCCCGCGACGAGATGACAGGCGCCCTCGCCGGCACGCACGACATAGGGGGCGGTTCGGGTCTGGGTGGCCGTGTCGGACATTGGGGTTCCTTCGAAGTCGAGATCAGGAAAAGGGGATGGCGAGCTGCGCGCCCTTGCACGCAGCGCTTTTGGGCGGGGCGATGCCCCATTGGTCGGTCCGCCCCTCGGGCCAGACCCAGTCCTGGGGCCCGCCGACGCGGTAGCTGTCGTCCACCTGAAGCACATCGGCGGTATATTCGATGACGAAGCCGAACGGGTCGACGAAATAGGCAAAGACATTGTTGCCCGGCCCGTGACGCCCCGGCCCCCAACCGATCGGGAAAAGGTGATCGACCATCCTGCCCGACGCGCGCATCACGCTTTCCCAATCGGGTAGCTGGAAGGCGACATGGTTGAGCGTGTTGACCGGGGCTTCCGCGATCACCACCGAATGATGATCGTCATTGGTCCGCACGAACGCCATCATCTTCGACTGGTCAGTGAGCGTGAAGCCAAGCCCCTCGGTGAACAGCCGCGTATCCCGGGCGCCGTCGTCGCTGTTGATGTTGACATGCGCCAGGCGCTCCGGCCGGTCGGGATCGAAGGGCAGGGGGGCGACGCGGCCGTCCTCGCGGACGATGCGGATGGCGCGGCCCTGCGGATCGCGAACGGTAACAGCCTCTCCGCCGCCCGGTTCGTCGAGCGCCTGCACGCCGTGAAGCAGCGCGCAGCCCTGGCCGGCCAGTGCGGCGGCGAGGGCATCGAGGTCGCTGTCCGGCTGGGCGCGGAAGGTCATCGACCGGATCGAGGGCGCGGTGCCGCCGTGCAGGGCTAGCAGTTGGGCATCGCTGCCGGTGCCGCGCAGCCAGCTCGTCGCGTCGGTGCGGCGGACCAGCTCCAGCCCCCATACGGCAGAGTAGAAATCGGTCGCCGCGCCGAGATCGGGCACGACGAAATCGACGCTGCGGATGCCTTCCAGCGGAAACCGGTTCATGTGCGCCTGATCACTCCCGCCACTGCTGACGGCTGAATGCGCGGAAAGGGGATGGAACGGTCCTCTCGCGCCGTTCGCCGCCGGCTCGAGCATCGATCTGGACCGATCTGGCATAGTTGTCCAATACGCGATTGCTAGGCAATCATAGTTTGTATCTATAGATCGACCATCGAACTTCCGGAGCTTGCCATGATCGATCCCCGATTGATGCGCACCTATCTCGCGGTCTGCCGAGAGCGCTCGATCAGCGGCGCGGCGCGGCGGCTCAACATATCCCAGCCCTCCGTCTCCGTGGCGATCGCGCAACTCGAACATGTGCTCGGCACCAGCCTGTTCGGGCGCAGCCGGCTCGGCATCGCGCTGACGCCGGCGGGCACGGCGCTGTACCGGCGCGCCGAGGCGATGGAGGCGCTGCTGCGCGATGCCGTGGAGGAAGTCGCGCTGACCAAGCTGGGCGTGCAGGGCCCCTTGCGGATCGGCGGCACGCCCGGCGCGCTGGTCAGCCTGGTGCCCGATGCGGTCGCGCGGCTGCATCCATCCGAGCGGCTGTCGCTCCACATCCTCGAACGGCCGGATTTCGAACTGACCGAGCTGCTGCGCAAGGGCGAGATCGAAGTCGCGGTCGCGACCACCGGGATCGAGGCACCGCCGCCGGATATCGAGGAACGCAGCATCGCCCGTGATCCCTTCGCGCTGATCGTCGGACGCGCGCATGACGGGCTCGGCCCGACGGTCTCGCTGCGCGACACGGTGGACTGGGGCTGGGTGTTGCCGCAGGCGGCTGGCGCCTTCCACCGCCAGATCGAGGCACTGTTCCTCGCCGCCGAGGTCGCGGTCCCGGCCGATGTGATCCGCTGCGATTCCCTGCTGACCTCCAAGGCGATCGTGCAGCAAAGTGCCCGCGTGACGATGCTGCCGCGCGGCGTGGTCGCGGCCGAACTGTCGATCGGCGTGTTGCGCGCAGTGCCGATCAGCGACGCCGCGATCGTGCGCAATGTCGGCATTCGCATCCTCGCCGATCAGCCACTGTCCGAACTCGGCGCGCGCTTCGTCGAAGCGATCGAGGCAGGCAGCGACCTATAAACTGCAACTATGCATTTACCAAAATCCAATATTTTACTTTTGACGTCGTGAGCGAGCACATGATCCCCAGCCGCCAGCAGCGCGGCCAGAGGGGATTGCACCATGCATCACGGCTCGACGAGCCCCGGAAATGACGGACGCGGTACCGGCTGGCGCATGGCGCCCTGCGGTGGTCGTCGGTGAGCGATACGGTGCATGTCGCGATCATCGGGTGCGGACCGGTCGGTGCACTCGCCGCGAATCTGGTCGCGGCGGCTGGTTTCCGGACGTTGGTCGTCGACCGCGAGGTCGAGCCGCATCCACTGCCCCGCGCGGTCCATCTCGACCACGAGATGATGCGGCTGTTCCAGTCGGCCGGGTTGATCGACACCATTCGTCCGGGCATGAACGAGACGGAGGGGCATCTCCATATCGGCGCGGATCACGGCGTGATCCGCTACATGGGGACCGCCGGCCGCGACAAGCCGTTCGGCTGGGCCAATGACTATTTCTTCTATCAGCCTGAGCTGGAGGATGCGCTCCGCGCCGGCATAGGGCGCTTCGCCAATGCCGAACTGCGCCTGGATGCTGAACTCGTCGGCATGGAACAGGATAAGGGCGGCGTGACGCTCACCCTGCGCTCGGGCGAGACATTGTCGCAGGTGCGGGCCGATTATGTGATCGCCTGTGACGGCGCGCGCAGCACGGTGCGCAAGCTCCTCGATATCGATCTCGACGATCTCGATTTCGAGGAACCCTGGCTGGTGGTCGATGTCGATGTCGATGGGCCGGTGCGTTTCCCCGATCTGTGGGGTGTACCCGAGGCGGCCGATCTGCAGCGCCTGTCAGTGATGATGTGCGATCCCGCGCGCCCGGCGACGTTGGTGCCCGGTCGCGGGTCGATGCGCCGCTGGGAGTTCATGCTCCTCCCCGGCGAGGACGATGAGGAGATGATGCGGCCCGAAAAGGTCGCGGCGCTGCTGGCGCCCTATCTCGACGGCGTGCCGCACCGGATCGTGCGGGCAGCGACCTACCGCTTCCATGGTCTGGTCGCTTCGCGCTGGCAGCAGGGCCGGGTGTTCCTGGCCGGCGATGCCGCGCACCAGACACCGCCCTTTTTCGGCCAGGGCATGTGCCACGGCATGCGCGACGTCGCCAATCTCGCCTGGAAGCTGGCGGCGGTGGACCGCGGCGAAGCGGATGCCGGGCTGCTCGACACCTATCAGCCGGAACGCGACCCGCATGTGCGCGCGGTGATCGCGGCGGCGGTCGAGGCGGGGCGCTATATCTGCGAGCTCGACCCCGACCGTGCCGGTGAGCGCGATGCGACGATGCGCCAGCGCGCGCGTGCCGTATCGAGCGGTACCGCCGCCGATCTCATCCCGCCGATCCGCAAGGGCGTGGTCGCACCGGGCACGCCGGGCGTCGGCGAGCGCTTCATCCAGCCGCGCGTCGCGGATGGTGCGCTGCTCGACAATGTGACCGGCCATGGCTGGCGGTTGTTCGTGCGCGACGCCGATCTGCTCCCGGCCGGACAGCGAGCGCTCAAGGCCTCGCCGGTCCCGGCCAGCGTCATCGATGCGAGCACGCTCGGCGATAGCGACGGAGTCGCGGCCTGGCTCGACCATCGCGGCGTTCGTTCGGTGCTGGTCCGCCCCGATTTCTACGTGTTCGGTACCTCGGCCGGCGATCCGGCCGTGCTGATCGAGAAGCTGCGCCGCGCGCTGGCGTCGCGGGCCGAGCCGATCGCGTCATGACCTCCGCCATCCTCACTTCAGGAGACGATCCTTGGCATTTCTGAGCTTCCTTCGCCCTGACGGCACCGCCGGTTTCGGCCGGGTCGAGGGCGATCGCGTGATCGATCTTGCCGCGGCGCCCGGCGCCCCGGCCGACCTCAAGGCAGCGATCGCGGCGGGATCGCTCGATAGCCTCGTATCGGACGCGTCGCTGGCACTGTCCGACATGACCCTGCTGCCGGTGATCCCCAATCCGGGCAAGATCCTGTGCGTCGGCCATAATTACGAAAGCCATCGCCAGGAGACCGGCCGCGCCAAGGCCGACCATCCGTCGATCTTCACGCGTTTCGCCGATACCCTGGTCGCCGATAGCCAGCCGATCGTCCGGCCGCGCGCCTCGACCGATCTCGATTTCGAGGGTGAGCTGGCGGTGGTGATCGGCCGCGGCGGCCGCGCCATCCGCGAGGAGGACGCTCTGCGCCATGTCGCCGGCTATGCCTGTTTCAACGACGCTTCGGTGCGGGACTGGCAATGGCACACCAGCCAGTTCATCCCGGGCAAGAACTTCCCCTCCACGGGCGCGCTCGGGCCCCGGCTGGTCACGCCCGAAGAAGCTGGCGACCTGACCGAAGTCCGTGTCGTCACCCGGCTCAACGGCCAGGTCGTCCAGGACCAGCCGATCGGCGACATGGTTTTCCCGATCGCGAAGATCATCGCTTACATTTCGGCCTTCACCCCGCTGTCGCCCGGCGACGTGATCGCGACCGG
Organism: Sphingomonas sp. P2_B6; assembly: GCF_056404755.1. Classification (NCBI taxonomy): domain Bacteria; kingdom Pseudomonadati; phylum Pseudomonadota; class Alphaproteobacteria; order Sphingomonadales; family Sphingomonadaceae; genus Sphingomonas; species Sphingomonas sp. P2_B6. Next base: position 80,311 of record NZ_JBFUDK010000011.1, on the reverse strand, counting down.
TACGCCCGGTGGGGTCGGCGCCAAGCGCACGCCGCCGCTGTGGATGAAGCCAGGGGACCTCATCACCGTGACGATCGACCCGATCGGCACGCTCACCAACCCGATCGCCGACGAAAACTAAGCGTCACAAGACGCATCATGACAACAGGAGAGGCACCATGACACGATTCATTGCCGCAGCACTGACCACCACGAGCCTGATGGCGCTCGTCAGCCCCGCCGCCGCCCAGCAGGCGCCTTCGCCCGCGGAACAGGGCAGTACCGACCAGGCTGCCGAGGCCGATAGCGGCGCGATGTCCGACATCATCGTCACTGCGCAGCGCCGGCAGGAAAACGTCACCAAGGTTCCGATCTCGATCACCGTCGCCAATCAGGCGCAGCTCGAGCGGCAGCAGGTCAATACGGTCAACGACCTGAACCGGATAGCGCCCTCGCTGGAGATCCAGGCGGCGCCGGGCCAGAATACCGGCGGCGGCGGCACTATCCGCGGCATCGGCACCCAGACCTTTTCCGCGGGCGCAGTCGCCTCGGTCGGCGTGGTCGTCGACCAGGTCAGCCAGGGCAATGCCAATATCAGCGACCTGTTCGACGTTGCGCGGGTCGAGGTGCTGAAGGGCCCGCAGGGCACGTTGTTCGGCCTCACCACATCGGCCGGCGTCATTAACATCTCGACCAACGCGCCCGACCCGACTCACTTCAGCGCGCGGCTCCGCACCGAATTGTCGAGCGCCGGCTTTGCCGGATCGCAGTTCGGCAATCAGATCATCCAGGGCCTCGTCAACGTGCCGCTCAGCGAGAATGCGGCGTTGCGCGTGTCCGGCCTCGCCAATCTGCGCCAGGGCGTCAATCGCAACGCCCTGACCGGCCGGTTGAATGACAGCAATCGCTATGGCGGCCGCGCGCGCTTCCTGTGGAAGCCGACCGCCGATCTGACGGTCAATCTGATCGGCGATTACAGCGAGAGTCATTTCAACGGCGCCGGCGATTTCTTCACCTTCGTCAAGACCGGCGGGCCAGGGCCCTTCCTGGGCGGTGCGGGCTTCGATCCGCTGGGCATCACCGCCCGCCTCGCAAGCTGCGGCGTGACGCCGGGCGAAGGCAATCGGAACTATTGCACGAACCAGTCGGTCGTCGGTCGCAGCTCCAATTATGGCGGCTCGGGGCAGGTCGATTATGACGCCGGCCCGTTCACGCTGACCTCGATCACTGCCTATCGCGAAAGCCGCGAGCGCGGCGCCGGCGCGGCGGGCAACGTGTTCCGGGCCGATCCGCTCGAGCTCCAGGTCAATAATGGCGACGTACACCGCAATCTCAGCCTGTTCACGCAGGAATTCCGCGCTGCCTCGCCGGCCGACCAGTTTCTCGAATATACCGTCGGCGCCTTTTATTCGCGCCAGAAGCAGACGCGCACGCCGGAAACGCTGAGCGTCACGCTGATCCCGGCGCCCGGCGTCGCCATCCCGATCGTGCGCTCGCTGGGTGCCAATGACAGTATCGTGGATGAATCGCTGGCGGTGTTCGGGCAGGGGACGATCCACCTTACGCCGGAACTCCGCCTGATCGCGGGCGGTCGCTACACCAGCGCGAAGCTGTCGCTCGACCGGTATAATTTCGACGTGCCGGCCAGCCCCAACCAGGCCCAGCGGCTCAGCAGCGCGGTCGTGTCGTACCGTTTCGGCGCGCAATATAACCTGACCCCGGCGACCATGGTCTATGCAACGGTTTCGCGCGGCTTCAAGGGCGGCCAGATCGCGACGCCGTCGGCCCCGCTGACGCCTTACGTCGTGCGCCCTGAGATCCCGATGGTCTATGAAGGCGGCCTGAAGACCACGTTGTTCGGCGGCTGGGTGGCCGACATCAACATCTTCTACCAGAAGATCCGCGACTTCCAGGCGCAGCAATGCACCGTCGATGCGAACGCGGTCATCTCCTGCGTTCAGACCAATATCGACGGCGTGAAATCGCGCGGCGCGGAGATCAATTTCTTCGGCAGGCCGTTCGACGGCATGTCGCTCAACACCGGGTTCATCTACGCCAAGGCGACCTATCCGACCGGGTTCCTCGGCACTGACGGTACCAATCTCGGCGGGACTCAGCTGGCCTATGCGCCGAAGTACAAGTTCACCCTGTCGGGCGAATATGAGCATGCGCTGACCGGCGACTTCAAGGGCTTCATCGCCGCCGACACCGTCTGGAAATCGCGCCTGCGCTACGAGGCGAATTCGCGGATCGAGACGACCTTCCGCCCGCACTGGATGACGGGCGGCCGGATCGGCGTGCGGACCGAGGACGATCGCTTCCAGGTCGCAATCTTCGCGCGCAACCTGTTCGACGTCCACGAGCCCTCGCTGCTGCAGAGCGACTTCCCCTATAACGGCACCGCGAACATCGGGGCGATCTATGGTCCCCAGTCGTTCCGGCAGGTCGGACTGAGCCTCGACGGCAAATTCTGATCGCGAGAGTCTCGGGAGAGGAAGAGATGGCGATGCAACCGGCTTCGGACCGCGCCGCGCTGGCGGCGATGGGGCGCGTGCTGGGGCCGGATATCCTGGCCCGGGTCCACGCGCTCTATCGCGAAGAGCAGGACCGGCATGCCGCGGCGCACCCCGTCTCGGTGGCCGACCTGTCCTATGGCGACGATCCGCGCCAGACGCTCGACCTCTACGCACCGCCAGGAGGGGGCGCCGCCGCGCCCGTACTTCTGTGGGTGCATGGCGGCGGTTTCCTGCGCGGGGAGAAACGCAGCGCCGATCATCCGTTCAACGCCCATGCCGGGCGCTGGGCGGCGCAGAACGGCATGGTCGGGGCGGTGATGAATTACCGGCTCGCGCCCGACCATGGATGGCCGGCGGGCGGCGAGGATGTCGGGCACGCGGTCGACTGGCTGCGCGCGCATATCGCCGGGCATGGCGGCGATCCCGCGCGCATCGTCGCGGTCGGTACTTCGGCCGGCGCGGTGCATGTCGCCACGCACCTGCAATTGCGCGGCGGCGCAGGGCTGGCGGCGGCGGTGCTGCTTTCCGGCCTTTACGGGTTCACGCCGCTGGATGAACGAGACTCCCTCTATTACGGCGCGCCCGATCTTTACCCGGAACGCCGACCGCTCGATGCAGTGGTGGCGACGACGCTGCCACTGCTGGTTGCCGGCGCCGAATATGATCCGCCGCGATTCCAGGCGGAATTCCTATCGCTGCTCGCCGCCCGGCTGGAGCGCCACGGCATCATGCCCCGGGCCTATATCGCCTCGGGCCACAATCATTTCAGCCTCGCCTATCATCTCGGCGGCAGCGACACGCGGCTCGCCGATGAGATCCTTGCTTTCATCGGAGAAGTCGCATGACGCTCGACCGCCGCACCTTCCTCGCTGCTGCCGGCGCGGCCCTGGCCACGCCCGCGCTGGCGCAACGCACGCCGTCAAATGCTTATCCCAAGGGCTTCATCTGGGGCGCCGCCACGGCCGGGCACCAGGTCGAGGGCAACAACGTCAACAGCGACGTGTGGTTTCTGGAGAATGTGAAGCCGAGCGTGTTCTCGGAACCGTCGGGGGACGCCGACAACAGCCTCGAACTGTGGCAGGCCGATCTCGATCTGGTGAAGGTGCTCAATCTCGGCGCCTATCGCTTCAGCCTGGAATGGGCGCGGATCGAGCCCGAGCCCGGGCTGTTCTCGATCGCCATGCTCGATCACTACAAGAGGATCATCGAGGGATGCCGCGCGCGCGGCATCCGGCCGATGGTGACCTATAATCACTACACCACGCCCTTGTGGTTCGCGAAGCAGGGCGGGTGGCTCCACCCCGACTCGCCGCAGCTCTTCGCCCGCTTCTGCGAGCGCGCCACGCGCCATCTCGGTGCCGGCATCAGCCATGCGATGACGCTCAACGAGCCCAATATCATGCGCATCCTGCGCTATGTCCTGCCGCCTTTCGTGCTCGACCTGCAACGGCAGATGCTCGATGCCGCTGCGAAAAAGGCCGGCGTCGCGAAGTTCACCGCCGGCAATGCGGTGAACGCCGAGGACGTCGATGCGATGACGACCAACATGATCGCCGGACACAGGCAGGCGCGCGCCGCGATCAAGGCAGTCCGCCCCGACCTGCCGGTCGGCTTCACCCTGTCGATGTTCGACGACGAAGCGGTTGGCCCGGTTGCCAAGCGCGATGCCGCGCGCAAGGAACTCTATGCCGCCTGGCTCGAGGTGGCGTGCGACGACGACTTCATGGGCGTGCAGAATTACGAGCGCGTGCTGTGGGGCCCCGAAGGCCGCCTGCCGCCGGCCAGGGGCGCGACGGTCAACGCGATGGGCGGCGAGATCTACGCGCCCTCGCTCGCCAACGCGGTGCGTTATGCCTCTTCGCAGATCGGCAAGCCGATCATCGTCACCGAGCATGGCGTGTCGACTGACGACGACACCATCCGCGCCCGCCTGATCCCCGCCGCGCTGGCCGAACTGCACAAGGCGATGGGCGAGGGCGTGCCGGTGCTGGGCTATGTCCATTGGTCGCTGATCGACAATTTCGAATGGATCTCGGGCTATAAGCAGCATCTCGGTCTGGTGGCGGTCGACCGCACGACCTTCAAGCGCACGCCGAAGCCGAGCGCTGGCGTGCTCGCCGCCATCGCTCGCCGGAACGCGCTGTGAAACGCGGCCTGCTGGCCGTTTCGCTCGCTGCGCTGGCCATTGCCGGCGCCGCTTCGGCGCAGGACGCACCCGCCCCGACGGGCGACGCGCTGGCGGAGGGCTTTCGCGATCCGCCGGTCAGCGCCCGTCCGCGCGTCTGGTGGCACTGGCTCAACGGCAACATCACCGAGGACGGGATCACGCGCGACCTCGAATGGATGAAGCGCGTCGGCCTGGGCGGCGTGCAGACCTTCGATGCCTCGCTCGGCACGCCCCAGGTGGTGAAAGACCGCATCGCCTATATGACCCCGGCGTGGAAGGCGGCTTTCGCGCATGCCGCAACCACGGCGGACCGGCTGGGCCTGGAACTGGCGATTGCCGCTTCGCCCGGCTGGAGCGAAACCGGCGGGCCATGGGTGCCGTCCGCCGACGCGATGAAGAAGCTGGTGTGGAGCGAGACCGAGATCGTCGGCGGCAAACCGTTTCGCGGGCGCCTGTCCGCGCCGCCCGGCGTCACCGGGCCTTATGGGTCGACACCCTTCTTCGATCCGCTCGCGGCCTTTACCGGTGAGAAGGCGAACGCTGCGCCCCAGGCGTCGGGTGAAATCGCGGTGCTTGCCTGGCCGGTCGCGGCACCTGGTGCCGCACTTCCCCGCGCCACCAGCCAGGCCGGCGATACGCTCGACGTAGCGGCGCTTTCCGACGCACGCGAGGAAACGACCGTCGCGATTCCGCGCGGCGCGGCCGCTGCGGTTCCGGCGATCACTTTCGCCTATCCGGCGGCGCAGACCGTTCGGTCGGCGACTTTGTTCCTGCCCAATGCCGTCCCGCCGTTCGGCGACCCGGAATTCCTGCCGGTGCTGGAAGCGGAGACCGGGGCGGGGTGGAGCCCGGTGGCGAAGCTCCCGCTCGGGAATGTCCCGACGACATTGGCGTTCGCGCCGGTGACGGCGGCGCGTTTCCGCGTCGTCTTCGCGGCCAATGACGGCCCGAAACAGGTCGGCCTCGCCGCTCCGGCGCCGGGCGCGGTGGTGAGCGGAGTCTTCCCGACCGGACCGACCCCGCAGACCGTGCAGATCGGCACATTGCGATTGGCCGGCGATGCCCGGATAAACCGGTTCGAGGCCAAGGCAGGCTTCGCTACGGTGCCCGATTATTATGCGCTCGGCGGTGACGCGCCGGAGCTGGACGGCGTCGCGCCCGACAAGGTCGTCGACCTGACCGGCCGGATGCGGCCGGACGGCACGCTCGACTGGACGCCGCCGCCGGGCCGCTGGCGCGTGGCGCGGCTTGGCTGGTCGCTGCTCGGCACGACCAATCATCCCGCCTCGCCCGAAGCGACCGGGCTCGAGGTCGACAAATATGACGGCGCGGCGGTGCGTCGCTACATCACCACCTATCTCGATACCTATGGCGCGGCGATCGGGCCGGATGGCAAGGGCGTGGACGCGCTGCTGACCGACAGCATCGAATCCGGCGACGCGAACTGGACGCCGCAGCTGCTCGATCGCTTCAAGGCATTGCGCGGCTATGACCCCCGGCCCTGGCTTCCCGCGCTGACCGGCGCGGTGATCGGGTCGCGCGCGAAGAGCGATGCCTTTCTCTACGATTATCGGCGCACGCTCGCCGACCTGCTCTCCAGCGAGCATTACGGCACCATCGCCACGGTGGCGCATGAGCGCGGCCTGAAGCTCTATGGCGAGGCGCTCGAAAACGGCCGGCCGCAGCTTGGCGACGACATGGCGATGCGCGCGCATACCGATGTGCCGATGGCAGCAATGTGGGCGTTCGGAAAGGACGGCGCGCCGCGCCCGACCCTGGTCGGCGACATCATGGGCGCGGCCTCGGTCGCGCATGTCTATGGCCAGAATCTGGTCGCGGCGGAATCCTTCACCGCCTCCTTCTCGCCCTGGGCGTTCGCCCCGGCCGATCTGCGCCGCGTGGCCGATCTGGAATTCGCACTGGGCGTCAACCGGCCGGTGATCCATACCTCGGTGATGTCGCCGATGGACGACAAGGAGCCGGGGCTGAGCCTCGCGATCTTCGGACAATATTTCAATCGCCACGAAAGCTGGGCCGAGATGGCGCGGCCCTGGGTCGATTACCTCGCGCGGTCGAGTTTCCTGCTGCAGCAGGGCCGGCATGTCGCCGATATCGCCTATTTCTACGGCGAGGAGGCGCCGCTGACCGCGCTGTTCGCGGATCGCGCGCCCGCCGATCTGCCGGTCGGTCGCGGGGTGGATTTCGTCAATGCCGATGTTCTTGCCGGCAAGTTGCGGGTCGAGGGCGGCGACCTCGTCGCGGCGCGCGGGGCGCGCTATCGGGCGCTCTATCTCGGCGGCAGCAGCCAGCGCATGACCCTGGCGACGCTGCGACGCATCGCGGCGCTGGTCGAAGCCGGCGCGACACTGGTCGGCGACGCGCCGACAGGCTCGCCGTCGCTCGATGACGATAAGGCTGAAACGGCCGCATTGATCAAGCGGCTCTGGCCCGGCGGCGGCGAGGCGCGAGTGGGGCAGGGCCGCGTCATCACCGGCCGAGATCCCGGCGCGGCGCTCGACCGGGCGGGGATCGGCTCCGATTTCACCTATGCCGGCGCCAACGGCACCGACCTGCTGTTCCAGCATCGCGCGCTTCCCGATGGGGAGATCTATTTCCTCGACAACCGCACGCAGCGCGAGATGCGGATCGACGCCCGGTTTCGCGTGACCGGCAAGGCGCCCGATATCTGGCACGCCGACACTGGCAAGGCCGAACCTTTGTCCTTCCGGACCAGTGGCAACCAGACGATCGTGCCGCTGACCATCGCGCCGGAGGAATCGCTGTTCGTGGTATTCCGCCGCCCTGCATCAGGCGGCGGTGCGACGATCGCGCCACCGGTCCTGCGCACCATCGCGACTGCGACCGATCCATGGAAGGTCGCTTTCCAGACGAAGCGCGGCGCGCCCGCCGGTACCGTCCTCGAGAAACTGGCGCCGCTCAATAAGCAGGCCGATCCCGGCATCCGCTATTTTTCCGGCGTGGTGACCTATGAGAGCAGCGTCGTCCTGCCGCGTACCGTCGGAAACGGCCGGTTGTGGGTCGACCTCGGCAAGCTGGGGGACGTCGCTGAGGTGCGGGTCAACGGAACACCGGTCGGCACCGTCTGGCAGGCACCCTACCGGGTCGACGTCACCGCAGCCGCCCGTCCGGGCAGGAATCAACTCGAGATTCGCGTCGCCAACCTTTGGGTGAATCGCCTGATCGGTGACGTCCAGCCGGGCGCCACCAAGGTAACCTTCACCGCCGCGCCGACCTATCAGCCCGACGCGCCGCTGCGGCCATCCGGGTTGATCGGGCCCGTCACCATCCTGACCGAAACGAAGGGAACGCCATGAACTTTCTCGCCAAGGCCGTCGCCGTCCTTCTCGCTATCGTGCCGCTTGCCGCTGGTGCTCAGCCGCGCTTCGAGCTTGCGCGGATCGCGACGCCCGACCAGCCGGGTGCGATCCCGCTTTATCCTGCCGGATCGCTGCCCGCCGGAACCACGACCGAGCGCTGGGGCCGCCTCACCGCCCAGATCGATCCTGCCACGCGGATGGACGGGCGGATCGCCCGGAACGTCACCGTGCCGACGATCGTCCCGGTGTTGCCCGCGCCGGGCAAGGCAACGGGTGCCGCCGTGATCGTCGCACCTGGCGGGGCGTTCCTGTCGTTGTCGATGGACACGGAGGGCTATCAGGTTGCGCAACGCTTGGCCGATCGCGGCATCGCGGCGTTCGTGCTCAAATATCGCACCAATCCGGTCCCGGACGACGAGCAGGCCTTCATGCAGACCGTCGGCCAGGTGATGGGCGAGGCAGCCCGGCCCGGTGGAACGCAATCGATCAGCGACCCCTTCGCGCCCGCCGATGCACTACAGGCGCTGCGGTTGATCCGCAGCCGCGCCGCTGAATGGCATATCGACCCCGCCCGGGTCGGCATGATCGGCTTTTCCGCCGGCGCGATGACCGCGCTGCAAGCGGTATTGACCGGTACCCCGGCCGATCGCCCGGCGTTCATCGGTTATATCTATGGCCCGATGTCGACCATCGCGGTGCCGGCCGGCGCGCCGCCGATGTTCGCCGCGATCGCGATGGACGACGGACTGTTCTCACGCCAGGGCTTCGGCATCGTCGAGGCATGGCGCTCCGCGCGCGTGCCGGTGGAGCTTCACGCCTATGAACGCGGCGACCATGGCTTCGGTGCTGGGCGGCCCGGGACGACCACCGTGCAGGTCCTTCCGGAATTCGTGACCTGGCTTCAGGCACGCGGGCTGCTCGGCACGCAACGATGAACCAGGCGGTCCGACGCTATGTTGCGGTCGAGGCAGCGGTCGGCGCCGTGATCAACGGGCTGCTCAGCCTGGCCTTCTGCTTCCTGCTTTTCGGTGGCCAGAGCCATGTGCCGGTGGGCGGCACCGGCGGCTTGATCCTCGACGCCGTGCCGCAAGGCGTGATGATCGCGCTGATGTCAGCGGTCGTGCCGACGCTGATCACGCACAGGCGCCTGGCGCGGGGTGGCTTGCCGGGCCTTGTCGACGAGCCACCCTCACGCCGCAACGGCCTGCGCCGTGCGCTGCTGATCGCCGGCGCGGCTGCATCGCTGTCGTTCCTGATCAATGCCGCTTTTCTGTCGATCGGCCCGTCGGTCTGGCCGTTCGGCACCGTGGCCATCGCCAAGACGCTATATGGCGCCCTGCTCGGGGCGATCGTGTCGGCCGTGGCGACTAGAGCAGCTTGCAGTACATCAGAGCCACCAACACCCGTTCGTCCTGAGTAGCCGTCGAGTAGCCGCGTAGCGACGTGTTCGATTCAAAGTTCCATCCCGTCATGCCACCGTCCCCGGATGCAGGACCGCAGCATGGAACCACCTCCCGCCGGACAGTCGAGTCGACTGAATCGACGCGCCCTGTCTGGCGATGAGCTGCGCCCTGTTATCGCTGCCTGCCCGCCCTGTTCCGCAGGAACAGGGCAAACGCCCAATAAAGACCTGAAATCTCCCGGAAATATCTCCAACAAAGTTGGAGGTAACAGGGCGAGAGAAAAATCGCCGCCCTGTTCCTCCCCGTTATGCCTTGGCGGGCCCGAACAGCTCGCGCCCGCCGACGATCGTGCGCTGCGTCTTCGCCTGGGGGGATCGCCTCGGGCGCGATGGCGATGGGATCGGCGTCGAGCACGGTGAGGTCGGCGATAGCCCGGGCGGAAGACATCGATCCGCTCGACGCGCGCGATGAATCGCGGCAAGGTCAGGCGATGGGAAATCGCGAGGACGGGCTGGCGGCATTGCTGTCCAAGGCGGAGGGCAACCCGGCGGCGATGATGCAGCTGGCGAACCTGATGCGCAAAACCGGTCAGGTCGAGCAGGCGGTTGCCTTGTGCCGCAGGACATTGGCGCTGGTGCCGGACGACGCGGAGCTGGCGGCACGCGCGCGCGCCCTGCTGAGTGGAGACGTGCCGAACTGGCACTTCACGATCGTGGCGGATGCGGCGCGCAACGCGGCGTATGACGCCGCGCTGCGCCGGGCGATCAGACCCGGGATGCGCGTGCTGGAAATCGGCACCGGCACCGGCATTCTCGCGATGATGGCGGCGCGCGCCGGTGCCGCCGAAGTGGTCAGCTGCGAAATGAATCCCATGGTCGCCCATGCCGCGCGCGGCATCGTCGACGCCAATGGCTATGGGGATGTGGTGCGCATCTTTTCCGGCCATTCGGACAAGCTCACCCTGGAGGAGCTGGGCGGGCACGCTGACCTTCTGGTGTCGGAGATCGTCAGCAACAATCTGCTGGGCGAGGATGTGCTGCCAGCGCATGAAAAGGTGGTGCGCGACCTGATGAAGCCCGGGGCGCAGGTGATCCCTGCTCGCGGCCGTGTGCGCGTGGCGCTGGCGGAGGATGTTCGTGGCGAGACCGGGCGGATGCATATGGTCGACGGCTTCGACCTGTCGCTCTTCAACGATCTGCGCGCATCTGCTCGGGCGCGTTCGGTCGGCAGCGACCGGATAGAATTGCGCAGCGAGCCCAGCGATCTTTTCGACTTCGATCTGGGTTCCGGGAGCTTCTGTACGCCGGCGAGAGCCAGGACAAGCGTTCGCGCGGCGGGCGGGCGCGTCAACGGCGTCGCGCAATGGATCGCGCTCGATATGGACGACGACACGCAATATGAGAACCGGCCCATGCCTGGCGCCACCTCCTGCTGGGACATGATGTTCCATGCCTTGCCGATGATCGACACCGCGCCTGGGCAGGCGATGTCGATCGCCGGATCGCATGACCGTCACAATCTCGCGATCTGGATCGATCGGCCGTAGCGACGGCGGTTATTCGTTTCCGCGTTCGACCCAGCGGATGAACTGCCCGACATGGACGGCGCGATCCAGCGCCAGGCGGTAGGCCGGCATATGCTCCTCCGCCGCGCGCGTGTCGCCGGGCCAGTCGGCCATCAGCTGCTTCAGGCGCGGCATGTCCACCAGCCGGCTGGCCAGCGGGGAGGCCTCGAGCCGCTCGACCGCCGCTTCGATCAGCGGCCGGCGCGCATTCAGCGATTCGAACCAGTTGGGTGATTGCTCGCCCTTCCTGGTTTCCTCGAGAATCTCGCGCGGCAGGCGGTCGGCAAACAGCTGGCGCGCATACCAGCGGGGCACGCCGTCCCGCAGGAACAGGGTTTCGGGAATGGTGAGGGAAAATTCTATCAGCTCGCGATCGCCATAGGGATCGCGCGTTTCGAGGCTGTTGCCCTGCATCGCGAGGTGATCGCGGGAAATCTGCAGCTGGTCGAAGATCTGATGGGCGCGCAGCTGGGCGCTGGTACCGCGCGTGCTGTAGGTGGGATCGAACCCGTCGTCCCGCCATTGTCGGGGCAGGTCGAGCGACTGGACGACATCGGGGTTGAGCAGGCTGAACCGGCTGACGTCCTCCGGTTCGCGCCCGCGCAGGCGTTGGAAGACGCGGTGCAGGCCGGGCGGCAGCAGCGGGACCAGCCCCTGCCGCACCACGGTGCGCGGCAGGTTGTCACCGGCGCCCCGCGCCAGCGCGCGCGCCTGTCGCGCCAATTCCAGCCAGCGGCCTTGCCGCGCCAGTGACGACAGGCAAAACCGTCCATCCCAGCTGAACGTCAGATTGCCCATGGTCCCCGTCAGCGCCACACGGTGGCCGTGCCGGACGAGCGTGTCCTGAATGCCGCTGAACCAACCCAGATTGTCCACGTTGCGGCAGGGCATGGGCATGACGGTCTGGAAGAAGCGCGTGGGATCGGCCTGCATCGGATGGGCGGCCCGCGGCGCTACCAGCGTCAGGCGCAGCGTCGGATGCAGGCGCTCCAGCGCCATGACCTTGTCGCTTTCGTCGAGGTACCGATGGTCGCGCACCGACCGGTCGAGCCCGGGCGGCGGAACGCCGCAATAGCAATCGAGCTCCGCCGACCCGAGGCGCGCGGCGGTGGCGGCCACCGCGCTGGAGTCGAAGCCGCCGCTGACGCAGATCGCCACGCGCGGCGTGTCGCGCAGAACGCGTGCGACTGCGCGGTCCATCAATTCCCGCCCGCGCGCGATATAGTCTTCGTCGCGCGTGAAGGGCGGCGCTGCGCCCAGCCGCGGGCTCCAGTACTGCCGCTGGGCAATGCCCCCAGGTGAGATGCGCACCACGGTGCGCGACGGCACCCGGTTGACGCCGCGATAGAATGTCGCCTCGCGTTCGCGGTGATTGAGTGCCAGGAAGTTTGCCAGCAGCCGCTCGTCGAGGTCGCATGGTACGTCGGGCAAGGCCAGCAGCGTACCCAGATGCGAGGCAAAGACCACGAAGCCCTTGCCCGCATGGTAGAAAAGGGCGCGCCCGCCGGTGCAGTCGCGGGCAAGGGTCAGCGTTCGGCCGGCTTCATCCCAGTGCGCCATGGCAAATACACCGAGCAGCTGCGCGAGCCCGGCGTCGCCGCGCCGCTCGAAGATCGCGCGCATGCAGGCCGCTTCGCCGCCGCGCGACGACACACCGGCTGCGGCAGCGATATCGCCGAGATTGTCGAGCCGGCTGTCCGCCGCGAACTGCGCTCCTGTCCGCGGCTCACCCGCTGACGCGACCTGAGCGAAAACGGCATGCGCGGTGCGCTGGAAATGCACTCGCCCGCGCTGTCGCTGACCCAGGGCAGAGGCGAGCGCCGCTTCCTGCCGTTCCGAGATGGATGCGCCGTCAAATCGAATCAGGCCGGCAAAGCTCGTCATGCAGGTTCCGGCAAGCCCCTAGCGCTGGCCCGCAACGGCGCCCACTGCTGCGATCATGGTGAACGGCCTGAAGTGCGACGCCGGGCCTCGGACGACCTGCTCAGGTTCAAAAAGCCCGACAGGGCAGTATTGCGGCGACCTACGAACCGGAAGAAGCGTACATATCAGCGCCGTTATTGAAGATTCCTTGAGTCTCCACGAATTCAGTGGTGACCGCAATTGGCGTTTGCCAAGGCGCGCGGGCGGGAACTTCGATCCTACCTGCTTCTTCTTTTTCAACAGCCTGCATAGTACCCCTTATATCGCGCGTTGACGCAAACAGATCCAGCGGGCTGAAATAGATCGGCCAGACGAACCGCCATCGCCTGCCTTTTGTCGTGGCATCTTCGTACCATGCGCATCCGGCCCGAACAATCGCTGAGTCAGGTGCGCAACACCGCGCCCTTGCGGACGAGGGTGTCCAGGAACGCCTGAGTCTCGGCGCGGCAGATTTCGGGCGTCACGTCGAAATCCCGGACCAGTATCGCACACAGCGTTTCCAGTTCATGCGGCTCGGCCAGCAGGTCCCAGATTCGCGCGCCCATCACATTGAGACCCACATAGGTGCCGGTCTCCACGCTCATCATCACGGTTTCGCCATTCGCCTCGGCGCAAATCCATTCGCCCGGCCCGCGTGTCATCATCATCAGGATTGCCCGACCTTCCGGTGTGGCGGAGGAGAGAAGGTCAGGTCATAGCCGATGGTCGCCATCATCGGCCCGTGCGCCAACTCGATATCGCGCGTCTGGCGAGGGGTCAATTCGTCCCGCCACGCGCCGGCCTGGCCGCGTCTGAAGAAGGCAGTGGCGTTGCGTGCCGTCTCGCGAAACCCGGTTCGCGCCTCCAGCGCCTGCAGCGAGGCGAAATTCGCCATCCGGACGGCGCGTTCCACCTGCTCTTGTGTGACCGTACGTCCGGCGAACGCCATTGCGTCGCGCAGAATGCGCGCGGTATCCTGCCGGAGATCTTCGAACCGGACCAGGTGCAGCGCGATGTCGCGCTGGCTCAGCCAGCCAGCGACATGATCGCTCCAGCGACCCAATTGTTGATACAGGTGGCGCGCCAGGCCGCCAGGCCTGTCGCCGAAGGCGGCGTCCGGACTGTCGAGAAACGCGATGGCCTCGTCGAGGCCGATCTGCTTGTGATCCGCCAGCGACGGCGCCACGTCGCGTGGGTCGCGGACGATGAGGATGGCGCCCTTCGCCCCGCGCGCGCCAGCGAGCAGTGGCTCGCCCTGCGGTGTGAGCGAATAGGCGTCGTGCGTCTTGACGAAGTGCGTCGCGAGCGGGGTGTCGTGATCGCCCATGTCAGGATCGGGGCGCTCGTGAATCCGCGGCCGCAGATATTCGATTTCGCCGCGGGTCAGGATACCGGAATCGATCAAGGTCGCGTCCTCGAACGGCGCGCGTGCGCTGGCGATGGGTGTGCCCAGGCGATTGATGTCGAGCGTGTCGCCGGGTTCGAGATCGAGGCAGTGGATGAGGATGCGAAACCAGGTGTTGCCCGACTTGGGATAGGACGCCAGCCAGACCCGGTTGGTCACGCGAGCAGCCCGTGTTCGCGCCAATGCCGCTCCAGTCCGCCGACAATGTCTGAGATGCCCGCAAAGTGTTTCTGGCGGGTAAGCAGGAAGACGCCCGCACTTTTGGAGATTGCCATCGCGGACTGGAGATAGAGCGATTTCTGATTCATCGCCGCGACCAGGAAGGGACGATAGGCATTGGCGATGATAGCGTGCGCGGCGTCCGCGATGTTGAGTCTTGCGATGCCGCTCTGCCGCGACGGTTCCGCTTCACGGAGCATGTAAACCGCGCCGATCGGCAGGGTTTCGCCGATCGAGGATCGCGGCGTGACATAATGTTTGGACAGGCCGTTACGCACCGGAGCCCCAAGGCGGTCGGCCAACCCCAGCGCATCGGCGGCCTCTTGCCAGAGCTTCAGCTGCCGGCCGTCGCTGTGGGTGACCGGCACGTCCTCGCCATCGCGCCCGATGACGCTGATATCGTCGTTGAGCAGCGGATAGCCGATAGTGCCGAGTGCCGCCGCCATGGTGGACTTGCCCGCCCCGGACGCCCCGCAAAACAGCACGGCCTTTCCACCGACATTGACCGCGCTGGCATGCAGCACGGTCTGCCGGCGCTGGTGCAGCAGAATGCCGAACACCGTCCCGGTCACGAAAACGGCGATGTCGGAAGTCCGTTCCTGATCGCAGGGTTCGAACATGATGTCGCGTCCCTCCAGCAGCAGGAAGCGCGCGACGCCGGGTACGCGCAACAGGAAATGATCCCCGGCGATCTCCCAGGTAGGACCGACAGCGTCGGCATGCGGCAATGTCTGCGGTACCGATCCGCGCCGGATATGAATATCCGCCGCGGACGCGCTTGCCGTCACGGGTGTCATTTGCGGTAACGGAAGATCGCTGCCAACCGCCAGCCCCGCAATCCTGAAATACTGCACGGCGGTCTTCTTTGCTGATCTGGGGGCGAACCCTTGTCGAATAGCGTGGGCGTGTCGCGGCGGATAGCCACGCTCATGCTGTGCATTGATTCTTCGAACGCGATACCGCGTCTGCAAGGCTCGATTGCTCTTGTCATATGGCATTCGCTATATACAAACGGCCTGGCAGCGATATATGTCAGCCTGGCTTAGGGGCGAACGGGCGTCTAGGTCCGGTTTGATATCCGATGGGGAGCGAAATGCCTTTAGTGGCCACCATGGCAGCACCCGCATTCGACGTGGTCGCGGATTGGGAAAAGCTACCTCAGGGCATGTCGCATCGCGATGTCACTGGGGTCGCGGTGGATTCGCGGGACCGCGTCTATCTGTTTGCGCGCTTTCCGCACCGTATCATCGTATGCGAACGCGACGGCACCTTCATTCGCAGCTGGGGTGACGACATCTTTTCGATGGCGCATGGCCTGACGATCGGCCCGGATGATCGGGTCTATTGCGTCGACAATGGCGACCATAGCATCCGGGTCTTCACGCTCGACGGCACGCCGATCATGACGTTGGGCGTGCCTGGTCGTGCTTCCGATACAGGATACGACCCCAAGCCACCCTATGATGTCCATGCCTGCGAATGCATCCGCTACCCGGGCGGACCGTTCAATCGTTGCACCAACCTGGCGGTCTCCCCGAATGGAGAGCTTTTCGTCGCGGACGGATACGGCAATTGTCGGGTGCACCGCTTCACTTCCGGCGGCGACCTTATTCAATCCTGGGGCGAGATCGGTACGGGTCCCGGCGAATTCCATCTGCCGCATGGCATTGCTTGCGACGCAGATGGTCGCGTGCTGGTCTGCGACCGCGAGAACGACCGAATCCAGATATTTTCGCCCGACGGCGCGTATCTCGATCAGTGGACCGATATCCAGCGGCCGTGCGACCTCGCCATCGATTCCGAGGGTCTCGTCTATGTCGCCGAGCTCTGGCGGCCCAAGGGAAAAAAAAGCTTCGTTCACGGCGAAATGCAGGAAGATCACCCAGGCCGCGTGAGCGTCCTTGCTCCCGATGGTCGTGTCCTTGATCGCTGGGGTGGTTCGTCCCAGGCGCGTCACACGCCGGGCAATTTCATCGCGCCGCACGGCATTGCCGTCGATAGCCATGGCGACGTCTATGTCGCGGAAGTGCCCTATAGTTTCGCCATCCGTCCAGGCTGGATTCCAGAGGCTCATGGCGACCACCAGATCCAGAAATTCGTCCGCCGGAAATGATCCGGCGAGACCGCCAAAGGAGAGATGTAAAATGCGGCGTTCCACCGATCATATCCTGACGACTCATGGCGGCAATCTGCCGCGCCCGGCTGACCTGGACGCCTTGCTCGCAGATGCCGACGCCAATCGGGCCGCGATCCAGACACGGCTGCCGGTGGCCGTGCGTGAAGTCGTCGAGAAGCAGATCGAATGCGGCGTCGATATCATCAATGACGGTGAATATGTGAAGGCCGCCAACATGGGCAGCTACACCAGCTACATCGCCGCGCGCGTGACCGGCTGGGAGACACTCCCGCGCGACGCTGATACGCCCTCGAAGCGCGCCGGCCCGGGCGAGCGTGACCGGCTCGACTTTCCGGGTTTCTACGAGTCCGGCCTGTGGTTCGCCGGCGCCGGCGGGCCGGTCCGTCCCGGTTTCATGACGCCCGGCAACAAGCCGCAAAAACCGACCAAGGAAAAGGTCTGCACCGGCCCCCTGACTTATATCGGCCATGCCGAGATCGCGAAGGACATCGACGCGCTCAAGAGCGGACTCGCAGGCAAAAGCGATGTCGATGGCTTCATCGCGGCATTGGGGCCGCTCAGCGCCGGCGCAGGCGCGCGAAACGCCCATTACCGCGATGAGCGTGACTATATGATGGCGGTCGCCGAAGCGATGCGCCAGGAGTATAAGGCAGTCACCGATGCAGGGCTGATCGTCCAGATCGATGAGCCGGAATTCGCGACAAGCTGGATGTTCTACCCGGAATGGTCGGTCGAGCAGTATCGCGACTATCTCGAATTCGCGGTTGAAGTGATCAACCACGCGCTCGAAGGTCTGCCGGAGGAGCAGGTTCGCTTTCACATGTGCTGGGGCAGTGGTCATCGCCCACATGTCCATGACATCGAATTCAAGAATATCGTCGATCTCATGCTCAAGGTGAACGCCCAGTGTTACACCTTCGAAGCCAGCAACGTCCGCCATGCGCATGAATGGCGCGTCTGGGAGGATGTCAAACTTCCCGCGGGCAAGATCATCTGCCCCGGCGTGGTCGGTCATATGACCGATCTCGTCGAGCATCCCGAACTCGTCGCCGAGCGGCTGGTCAATGTCGCCAAGCTCGTCGGCATGGAGAATATTCAGGGCGGCACCGACTGCGGAATCGGCTCGCGCGTCGGGCATCCCGAGGTCGTGTGGGCGAAGCTGTCCGCGATGGCCGAGGGCGCTGCGATCGCGACAAAGAAGCTCAAGGGTTGAGGTAATCACGGTGCGGCAGGGCCTTGCCGCACCGCCCGACCCCAGGCGAGAAAGCAGCGCGCCGGATGCGACGACATTTCGGTCTGAAATCAGGCCGAATCAAATCTGATAGGCCATGTTCTGACTCACGAGACTGACAACATAGAGATGGGCCTCGCTCGGCGGCATATCCGCGGTCGTGGAGGGGGCCAATCCAGGTGTCGGCATCTCGCCGGCACATGGCATAAGCCAGCCAGGTTAGTGAAGTTTCGTCACCTTTCATGCTTCGGCGGTATCAATCGTTCGAGCACAAAGAATTGGACGCAGGGTGTCCAGGGCAACACTCTGCTAGTCAAATCATAGTCAAAAATGACGAATGGAGAGCGATGCAGGTCGCAAGCTTTGGTCGCGCCGCGATAGGCCGACCTGCCCTGATTCACGCCAGAGGTGCGGCGCAGCGTCTCGCCAAGGCTGCACCCCGGTCGCGGGAGGCGCTGTGCGCAATGTCGCATGAGCCATCCGCGCCGTGCATCGTCGGCAGGAGAGGGCAGCGCGCATGATCGAGCTGGGAATGGCCGCGTCGGCACCGCTGAATGCCGTTGAGCAGCTGCGAAACGGGCTTCGCAGGCTGGGTAAAGCCGCCGCGGTGGTGACGTGCTGGCACGAGGGGAAGCGCTGGGCGGTGAGCGCGACCGCGGTGAGCGAACTCAGCATGGATCCGCCATTGCTGCTCATTTGCGTCGACAGAAGTGCTGGCCTTTGTGCGCCGCTCGTGGCGGGACTTAATTTCTGCGTCAACATCTTGCGCGCCGATCAACGCAGCGTGTCGCTGGCATGCGGTGGCGACGCTGAAGGCGAGGCGCGGTTCAGCGAGGGGCAATGGGGCTCGGGAGCGTGCGGGTCGCCTTATCTGCGCGAGGCGCAGGCCAATTTCTTCTGCGAATACGAAACCCATTTCGATTTTGGCAGCCACGCCGTCGTCATCGGCGCGGTGCGAGAAGCGGACTCGTGGGGCGAGCCTGATCCGCTGATTTATGTCGATGGCGACTATGCAGGCGTGGTCAGGTTTTGATCGGGCAGCACAGAATATAATGGATGATACCCAAGCCCTTCTCGTGCAAATCGAACACGCCTGCCGGCGCCTGAAGATGGCGCAGTCGACTTTCGGCCGGCTGGCCGTCAACGACGGCAAACTGGTCTCCCGGCTGCAGGAGGGTGGCCGCGTAACCGTCCAGACGGTGGAGCGCGTGCATCGTTTCATCGAAAATCAGAACGGTGCTTCGGCAAGCGCGTTGCGCGCGGGGATCAAGGGCCTTCGCGCCGAGGTCCGGCCCGAGCACAATTTTCGTTTCTATGACAACCGCCAGAAATATCTGATGTTCGTCAACACGACGAACGAGAAACAGATCATCGCGGATCGCGCGGTCCGCGAGCTTTCGGATACCCAGCCCGTTCCACCCGCCATCCGCCTGTTCGACGGTGGCGCGGGCGACGGCACCGCCCTGGCGCGCATGCTGCGCGGGCTTCATCGCCGTCATCCCTGGGTACCCTTTTATGTCGTCGCCAAGGAGATCAGCATGGAGAATATCCGTCTGACTCTCGAGAAGATGCCCGATCGGCTGCGCGAGCATCCCGGCACCGTCCTGGTGCTCACCAACCTAAAATATGCCGAAGCGCCGACGCTCCAGCCCGACACGCCTGCCGGCGCGAGCGCGATGGTGTGGCACGAAGTCGGCCTGGATGGAACGTCGGCGGGCCAGTTCGAAGAGCAGATCCAGCAGCTCGATCCGTTTCTCGCCAGGCACTGGCAGGCGAGCATCGCGCCGAGCGGCAATCCGATGTACAAGACGCCGACGGTGCTCGTGCTGTATCGGAGCGATCATCATTTCATGCTCGATCCGATCATCCCGCGCCGCGGCTATGCCCAGGCCGATTTCGATTTCGTGCTCCTGTCGCAGCCCTATCGCGCCCACGCGCCGCTTGAATTCAAGACCTCGCGGGTGGTGACGCCCCTGGTCAAGGCGCTTCGCGCGAATGGTAGACTGATGGGAGTCCATAGCCACGGCAACGATCCCGGGCTGGAGATCATCCGCGCGATCTGGCCGAACGAGAATCCGTTCCAGACCAGCCGCCAGGCGATCATGGATGCGGTCAGAAGCGAATTGGGTTCTTCGGCGCGCGACTATCATTTCCAGGCATTGTCCGATGAGGAGGCGCTATTTCGCTACGACATCCGGACGCTGCCGACCGAGATCGACGAGCACACGCCGATCGGCAGCTCGACCTTGTTCGCGGCGTGGAACGCGGCCAGTTACGTTGCTCAGATCGAGGACGGGCGGTTCGCCAAGGCGATCTCCAACGACCAGTATCTCGAGGCGACGCGTGAAGTGCTGCAGCGCCACCAGGGACTGTGGTTCAACGACGAGATCTATCTGATCTCGCGCCGCGCGCGGCTCAACTAGGCGGTGTTGGCCGACAGGAACGCCTTCAGGTCGGCCTGCGGCCTCGCGCCGACATGCCCGATGACTTCAGCGGCGGCCGCACAGCCGAGGCGCCCGCATTCTTCAAGCGCCAGTCCGTGGCTGAGGCCGTA
Source organism: Sphingomonas sp. P2_B6 (assembly GCF_056404755.1). Classification (NCBI taxonomy): domain Bacteria; kingdom Pseudomonadati; phylum Pseudomonadota; class Alphaproteobacteria; order Sphingomonadales; family Sphingomonadaceae; genus Sphingomonas; species Sphingomonas sp. P2_B6. The sequence continues at coordinate 59,896 of NZ_JBFUDK010000011.1, read as the reverse complement.
CAGGACGCCTGCCGCATAGAGATCGCCCGCGCCGGTCGTGTCCACGACGGTGGCCACGCCCGCTGCCGGGACCTCGACCATGCCGTTCCCATCGATCAGCAATGCCCCGGCAGCGCCCCGGGTTACCGTGACGATCTCGACATGCCGCGCGGCAATGCGCGCAGCCGAGACGACGTCGTCGACGCCATAAAGCGCGCGAATTTCATCCTCATTGGCGAACAGGATGTCGATATGGCCATCGATCAGGTCGAGAAACTCGTCGCGGTGGCGATGGACGCAGAAGCTGTCGGAGATGGTCAGCGCTACCTTGCGGCCCGCAGCGCGGGCGAGCGATGCCGCCTTGCGGAACGCGGCCTTGGCCGGCGGCTGATCGAACAGATAGCCTTCCAGATAGATTATCCCAGCCGAGGTGACGAGCACCGGGTCGATATCGTCTTCGTCCAGCCCGACACAGGCGCCGAGAAAGGTGTTCATCGTCCGCTCGGCGTCGGGCGTCACCAGAACCAGGCACCGCGCCGTCGCAGGACCGCTGGTGGTTGCTGGAGTGGCAAACCGTACGCCGAGCGCACCAAGATCGTGGCGGTAAATGTCGCCGAGCGCATCGTCGCGCACCTTGCCGATAAAGGCACCGGTTCCGCCAAACGCTGCCACGCCGGCAATGGTATTGCCCCCCGAGCCACCCGAGATTTCGATGCCCGGGCCCATCGCTGCGTAGAGGCGTTCAGCACTGTCTTCGTCGATGAGCGCCATGCTGCCCTTCGCCATCCCTTGCTGGTCGAGGAACGCATCGCTGGCATTTGCAATGACGTCGACGATCGCGTTGCCGATGGCGAGGACGTGATATTGGGGAGGCTGCATTCTTGTCTCCTGGACAGACGAAACAGGGCATGAAGGCGCTGGATAAAGTCGATGATCGTTATATAAAGACGAACGGCGTTCAACAAGGCGCATGTGGAGACGGGGAGGGCGATGACTGGTTTGAGCGGATCACAAGGGGAGGGCGCATCGTGCCCGTTCTGTGGCGCCGCGTGGAGCGATGCGATGCTGGCCCAGTTCGACCGCTTCTCCATTCCGTCGAGCTGCGCGTGCTGCGGCGGTGCGCCCGCGCTTCATTCCACCTCCGTCCCACTGCCTGTCGAAGACCTGTGCTGCACGGCATGCGGCCGGGCGATCTACCGCGGGTTCGCCGCCAATGAAGGGTCCGTTTCTTGAAAAGCGCAGACTTCGACATCATCGATGCCCAGATCCACCAGCCCGCGCCCCCGGTGCCGTTCGGCGACGATGTGCCCGAGGGAGCGAAGCTGGCCGTCAATGTCGAATTGGCGCGCGAGGCGATGGACAGCACGGGCGTCGACGCGACATTGGTGGTCGCGGCCCTGCCCTATATCCAAGCCTGCGTGGCACGCTACCCCGGGCGATTCATCGGGGTGGAGACGTTCAGCGCGACGGGTTCGGATCTGGCTGCCGCCGTCGAGCGCGCACGCGGCGACAAGAGGCTGGCGGCGGGCCGACTGCTCGTTTCGGATTTCCGGACGACCGACTTGTCCGGCGCCTTCGCCAGCGGCGCCATGGATCCGGGCTTCGCGGCGGCCGAAGCGGTGGGGTTGCCGCTTTTCCTGTCCACGCACGGCCAGTCCGCGGCGATGCGCCCGGTGATCGAGCGGCATCCCGATTTGACGATCATCATCGATCACCTTGGCCTCAGTCAGCATCCGGTGTCGCCCCCCAGGGACGATCCCTGGGATCGCATCGATGATCTCCTTTCCCTTGCCGAGTTCGACAACGTATCGGTGAAACTATGCGGCCTGCCGTTGCTGTCGGACCAGGCCTATCCATTCGCCGATGTGTGGCAAAATCTCCACCGGGTGATCTCCGCGTTCGGCCCCGAGCGGCTGATGTGGGCGAGCGACTACACGCGACTGCGCATGGCAAGGGCTGGCGGTCCGTTGCGTAACCGTGGTTGCCTGTACAGCGAGAGCCGGGACATGCTGCTCCACAGCGGCGAGATCGATCGAGAAGCGAAGGCCGCGATCTTCGGTGGCACAGTCAAGCGCGTGCTGGGATGGCATCCGGCAGCCGAGTGATGCCGCGCAATTGCCCCTGCGCCCGCCAGGGTGGCCGGCGCATGCGCGGTTGTCGGGGAGGGGACAATGAGCGAGGCGCGTGATCAGAACGCCATTCCTTGCGACGGCTGCACGGAGTGCTGCAAGTCCGAACAGGTGATCTTGCGCCCCGAAGCAGGCGATGATCTTTCGACATTCGACTTCGAATATATCGGCAGCGCGCTCTATCCCGGGCAGCGGGTGCCCGCGCTCAAACGCGATCCGCGCACCGGGAATTGCGTCTATCTGCAGGCCCAGGGCTGCGCGATTCATGACCGCGCCCCTGCGATTTGCCGGCGCTTCCATTGTGCCCGGACATTCAAGGCCCTCGGGCGCATGTCGCGCGCCAAGCGCGACGCCTTATGGGCGCGCGGCGACGTGCTGGAGGAAAAGATCGTCGAGCGCGGTCGCGACCGCTATCGGTTGGCGCAGGCGCTCGGGCTGGACGACGCACTTGACGTCGAGATGCAGATCGTCGCTTTCGAGGCGCTGGCCAGCGCGCCTCGTCCGAGGTGAGCAACGAACCTAGTGCGCAGCGGCATGCCTGCCCGGGCTGAGCGGGTAGATCGTCAGCAGAATCCAGATGACTACTCCCGCCAGAGCCAGCGGTGCGGCCAGGAGGAAGAAATAGCCAATGGCGCCGAGCTCATGCTCCAGCGCCAGCGCGCCGTACATCGGCCCGACAATCGAGGCGGCGCGACCCGCGCCATAAGCCCAGCCGACGCCGGTGGCACGATTGCGGGTGGGATAGAGTGTCGACGCAATCGAGGCGAGGCCGGCGTGTGCGGCGTGCTGGGCGAGCGCGTTGAGCGCGAGGGCTGCGAACATGCCCCAGCCTGGCGCGAACAATCCCATGCCGATCGCTGCACCGGCCGCGACGATGAAATAGGACGGGACGATCGCCTTGAAACCGAACCTGTCGATCATGAGGCCGATCGTCAGCATGCCGGCCGCGCCGAAGCCAGTGCCGATCGCAGTGGTGAGGCCTACCTGACCCCAGCCCAGGCCAATGATGTCGTGGAACACTGTGGTTTTCCAGACGGCTGCGCTGATGAAGCCGAAGCTGCTCACGAAGCTCAGCCAGAGCAGCACCGTGGGTAGCGCGAGGCCCGGCTGGAACAGGTCACGGACCAATCTCAGGCTGCTCGCGCGCTTTTCCTGCGCGGCGGGCCGCGCCAATATCACCGGTTCGCCTTCGTTCTCCGGCATCAGGGCAGTGACGATTGCCTGCAGTCGGGGGTCGTCCGGATTGCGCGCCGCGAGAAACTTGGGCGATTCGGGCAGGTACAAATAGATCAGCGGGAGCAGCAACAGCGGCATCCCGGTGCCGATCCAGAAAGCGATATGCCAGCCATAGGGCTCCAGCAGGAACGCCTGCATCGCTGAGCCTAGCAGCGCGCCCGGCATCGAGCCGGCGAGCACGACGGTCACCATCGTTGCGCGTTGGCGCGCCGGCGCCAGCTCCGAGGCGAGGGCGACCATATTGGCAATCACCGAGCTCGCGAACATGCCGGTCAACAGCCGGCAAACGGCAAGTGCCCAAATACTGTCGGTGAAGATCGTCACGAAGCAGCTTGCCGCCACGGCGAGGAGACACAGCATCAGCAGCCGTCGGCGCCCGATCTGATCAGCGAACGGCGCGATCAGAAAGGCGCCGAGCACCATGCCGACCTGCTGCATCGACAACACCCAGGTGAGCGCCGTCCGCGCGACGCCGAACTGGTCGGATATCTTGGGAAGCACCCAACTCAGCACGCCGAGATCGAAGCCGTCGACCAGCATCGCGAGCGCGCCGATTACCATCACGCGCACGTGGAAGGGACGGAACTTTACGCCATCGAGGAACGCGTCGATTCCAATCGTCGGTCGGTCCACGCGCGGCCCCCTCATGCTTTATCCGGCCGGCCTCGACGGGCGACCTTTGGCAATCATAAGAATATAAGCCTGGCTGTCTGTCAACGGTTCAAACCTCTTTCATGCTATCAGTGACGCTGTTATAAGACAGGCTGTCATAATAAATCGTGTTCACGGCGCCAGACCGTGAAGCGGGGAGAGGAAAAAGGGCGATGCCTGTCGAACGACTCGATCCGCGGCTCGACCTTATCGTGGCACGCGATGCCGAATGGGAGGAACTCGGCAGCGGCTTCGGCGGACCCACGGGACCGGCCGAGGGCCCGGTATGGATCGCCGCCACCGACTCCGGCGGGGGGTATCTGCTGTTCAGCGACATCCACAACAGCCGCCGGATGCGTTGGCATCCCCGGGATGGCATCACGACCGACAAGGAAGGCACCGAGAACGGCAACGGCCAGACGCTCGATCGCGAGGGCAGGCTGGTCGTATGCCATCATTTCAGCCGTTGCGTCGATCGCGAGGAAGCCGATGGCAGCATCACGGTGATCGCCGATCGCTATCGCGGCATGAAGCTGAACCGGCCGAACGACGTGGTGGTGAAATCCGATGGTGCGATCTATTTTACCGATCCGCCGCCCAAGGTTCCGTTTACACCGGCCGACCATCCACCCGAAATCGATTGTGCCGGCGTCTACCGAGTCTCGCCGGACGGAGCGCGGATCAACATGGTCGTGCGTGACCTCGTCAATCCCAACGGGCTGTGCTTCTCGCCCGATGAGAAAATCCTCTACGTCAACGACAGCAACCAGCACCGCAAGCTGATCATGGCGTATGATGTCGAGGCCGACGGCATGCTGGACCTCGGCAGCGCGCGGCTGTTCTGCGACATGCGCGCGGACACCCGCGTAGGTGGCCCGGACGGGATGAAAGTGGATGTCCTGGGCAATGTCTATTGCACCGGCCCTGGCGGCATCTGGATCCTCGATGTCGCGGGCAAGCATCTCGGCACGATCGCGATGGAGGGCCGCGTCTCCAACATGAACTGGGGCGATCAGGACTGGTGCACGCTTTATTTCACCGGCGCCCGATCGCTCAACCGCATCCGCCTCGAAATACCCGGCGTTCCCGTCCCGCGCGGCGCCATTGTCCCGACATCCGGTTAGAGGATGCCGCCGGCACCGTCGCGGGGATGGTCGACATAGCTCGATCGCCAGAATTTCTACCCTTCGCTCAATGAGATAGGACAGGATATGAAACGCAGCACAGACCGCATTCTGACAACGCATGTCGGTAGCCTGATCCGTCCGCTCGATGTGCTTCAGGGCATGATGGCCAAGGTGCTGGGCGAGCCGGTCGACGAGGCGCAGTTTCAGCAGAGCGTCAGGCAGGGCGTCATCGACGTTGTAGCAAAACAGGCCGAAATCGGGATCGACATTCCAAGCGACGGCGAAATCTCCAAGCCCAGTTTCCACAATTACGTCGTGGAGCGCCTGGGTGGCCTGGAGAAAATACCTCCGGAAACCCGCGGCGCCTATTACACCCAGCTCACTGAAAAATTTCCCGGCTTCATGAAACAGTACAATGCCATGTACAAAACCATGTGGATGCCGCCGGAACTCGACGCGGACAAGGTAAGAAAGGCGGGCGACACGCCTCCCGCGCGCGTTCGCGTCGCCGCGCCGATCACCTATATCGGCCAGGGCGCGCTCCAGACCGACATCGACAATTACAAGGCAGCGCTCGCGGGCAAGGACTTTGTCGAGGCCTTCATGCCGTCTGCCACACCAGCGCGCGACGATGCCGATGCAGGCACGGTTTATCCCACTGTGTCGGCCTATCTCTATGCACTCGCCGACGCGATGCATGTCGAATATCAGGCGATCGTCGATGCTGGCTTCGTGGTGCAGCTGGACCTTGGTCTGCCGTCGCGAAATCAGGTACTGCCGGGCAATCCCAATCCGACCCTGGAAGATCTTCGTCGCGCCTCGGAAATGCAGGTCGAGGCCTATAACCACGCATTACGCGGCATCCCGGAGGATCGCGTGCGCTATCACATGTGCTGGGGCAGTATGAACACGCCGCACACGACCGACGTGCCCCTGCGGGAGGTCGTCGACCTCATTCTCAAGATCAAGGCACAGGCTTATGTGATCGAGGGTGCCAATCCGCGGCACGAGCATGAATGGATGGTCTGGAAGGACGTCAAGCTGCCGGACGGCAAGATCCTGGTTCCGGGTGTCATCAGCCATCAGACCAATGTCGTCGAACATCCCGAGCTCGTCGCGTGGCGCATCGCCAACTATGCCGGGATAGTGGGCCGCGAGAATGTGATTGCCGGGACCGATTGTGGCTTCTCCCAGGGCTGGAACATGGCGCGTGTCCACCCCGAGGTGCAATGGGCCAAGCTGAGCGCGCTGGTCGAGGGCGCGGCGCTGGCGTCGACGCAACTCTGGAAATGAGCCTGGGCGGCCGGTCAGGTGACTGACCGGCCGCGCTTTCGCAGCTCAGTGAAGCGCTTCGGCGCCCTGACCCGCCGATCCTGTGCCGGGGCGCCGCTGCGCGAGGAAGGCGGCGGCTGCCGGGATCAGCATCAGGCCACCGAACAACAGCATCACCCAGAATCGACCGAGCCCGGCCCCGATCGCATAGCCGCCCAGCAACGGCCCGATGATGCCTCCGACGCGTGAAAAGCCCATCATGATGCCGAGCCCGGCATTGCGCGTCGTCACGTCGTGATAATTGAGCGTGACCAGAACCAGCGAGGTATAGCTGCCGACGTTGAAGAAGCCGCACAGCGTCGATGCGCCGATCAATGCCCATGTGGCTCCAGTCGGGACCGCGCCGAGCAGCGTGAACGCGGCGCTCATGGCAAGCAGGAAGATGACCGCGATGCGGACTTCACCGACCCGTCGCGCCAGGCTGCCCACGGTCAGATGTGCGATGATGCCCGCGCCGTACGTCGTCATCCCCGCAATGCCGTTCCAGGTCATGGTGAGCCCGCCGATGGCGAGGATCTGCGGTCGCCATCCGGCCATGAAGCCACCCGAGATGGTGAAGACGAATCCCGCCAGGCACAGCAGCCCGGTGCCGAACCACATGGCGCGCGGGATGATCGACACGCCAGTGCGCTTCGTCCTGGCGGTCGCCGCGACCTCGGGCAGGCTTGTCAGAACGGGCTTGCCGAGCCGGCGCATCAATGTGTTCAGCCGGTCGAGAGCGCCGGGCTTGCGCTGGCCCGCGAGGAAGGTTGGCGATTCGGCGAGCAGGAAGAGCGCGAGCACGAAGCTGAGCATGTTCAGCACAGCGGCGGCCATGAAGATCGAGCGCCAGCCATAGGGTTCGATCAGCAAGGCCGCCAGCGCACCGCACAGCATTCCCCCTCCGGAATAGCCGGTATGGAGGATTCCGATGAAGAAATTCGAACGCTGGGCGTTGCTGAATTCGGAAACGGTGACGTTGAGGCAGACCACCAGCGCCCCCAGGCACATACCGGTCAGCAATCGAAAGCTCATCAAGGCAACGATCGAGTGGCTGAGGGCGGTGGCGACGAGTAATCCGATCAGGATGCCGAGCAGCCACAACGTCAGCACGCGACGGCCGATGCGATCGGCAAAGGGCGAAATGAAGATCGAGCCGATGGCGATGCCGATCGGGGTTGCAGTGGAAGCCCAGCCGAACGCCTCGGTCGAAATTCCCCATTCCTTGATGAGCGACGGCGCTGCGTAAGACAGCGTGACGACGTCGAGACCGTCCGCGGCATAGGTCAGCACGCAGATCGCCACGATGGCATATTGATACCATCCCATCGGCGATTGCTTGATGAGGTCGTTGGGCGTCCCGTCCTGGCTCATGCTGAGGGCCCTTCGCCTGCGAGGCGATATTGCAATCTGGCGATCTGTCGTCTCGGCATGCAAACCCTCGAATAATGTCAGCCCAATTCAGTAGTTACGAACGCCCGCTGCAATGTTCCAACGACACTGGACGGCTTCACTTTTTGGCGCCCCGATTGAAAGCCCGGCGCATTGCGGACGCCGGGTTTCTACGCTTTTTGGGGCGAAACGGCGGATCAGAAGCGCAACCTCACGCCGCCGACAAAATAACGGCCGATCTTGTCGTACATCTGCGAGTTGGACACGGTCGGCTGGACGATGTTGTTCGGGATGATCGGTGGCGCGGTATCCAGCAGATTGTCGATCTTGCCATAGACTTCGACATTCTCGGTGATCTTGTAGGAGGCCGACAGGTCGAGATAGGCACGACCTTTCACATTGTTCTGGTCGGCTGGCAGATCGACGTCGTCGACGTAGATCGTGCGGAACTTGCCTCCGCCAATGTAGCGGACATACGCGCCCAGACGGACCGGTCCGCCAGTATAAGTCAGGTCGAAATTCGCCTTCCAGCGCGGCTGACCGCCCGGATCGGTGGCGAGGTCGCCGAGTGAACTGGTCGTGACGCCAGATGTGGTGAGAGAGAGCTTGTCGACATAGTTGACGAGCAGGCGCGAGCCGATTGAGCCGCTAGTCGAAAACCAGTCAACCGGAAGGCGGTAGGAGAGTTCGAAATCGACCCCGCTCGTTTCAACCGTCTGCGCGTTGATCAGTGTCGCCTGGATTGTCGTGATCTGGTTCGAGGCGTTCTGAGTGATGAGCGGGCAGAACGACGCGATCTTCGCGATGAAGCAGTTGTTGACGATCGTCTGTGGCGGGACCGCGGTGATCGCATTGTCGATCTTGATCGAATAATAGTCGATCGAGGCGTTGAAGCCGGGAATGAACGTCGGCTGCAGCACCACGCCGAATGCCTTGGTGTCCGCCTTTTCGGGATTGAGATCGCGGTTGCCGCCGGTAAGCTGCGTGGCGAAAGCCGCAACGTTCGTACGCGGGTCGTTGATCGTGTTGATCACCTGGTTCTGGCCCGAGAACAGTTCGTTGATGTTCGCGGCGCGGATGTCGCGAGACAATGTTCCGCGGAACCTGATGTCCTTGATCGGGGAATAGTTGAGGCCGACCTTCCAGGTGGTGACGCCGCCGCTCGAGCTATAGTCGGCGTAGCGCACCGCGCCGCTCACCTCGAGATCCTGGAGAAACGGTGTGTCCTTGGCCACCGGCACGGCGGTCTCGGCATAGACTTCCGCGACATGGAGCTTGCCCGCGAAGGGTTGCTGGTTGATGGAGCGCCAGCCCGAGACCATCGAGACTGCATCGGAGATGCTCTTGATGTTCTCGTTGCGATATTCGCCCCCGACCGCGAGCTTGATGTCGCCGGCCCAGGTCTTCAGGGGCGACCCCGAAAAGTTCAGACCGACCGAATCCTGGCTCATCTTCGCGTCATAGAAGGAAGTGCCACGATACCAGGCGAGTGCCTGCTGGCTGATCGAGCCCGCGCCGAACACGTTGATCGGTACGCAGGCCGGATTGTCGTCAGCGGTACTGGCATTGGCGTTGATTCGGCATACCGGCTGCTGTGTCGTCGGGCTGATCACCGAATCGACTCCCTGGAACCAGCGCGACTGGATGCGGTTGTTCTGGCTTTCCTGGCGGAACGTGTTCTCCGAGCGCTGAACGTGCAGGTCCCAGGACCAGGTGCCGATCTTGCCTTCGGCACCAGCGGCGTAACGCATCGCTCGCGCTTTACTGTTGTTCTGCGAATAGCCGTCCTCGAGGTTCATGCGGCCGAAGGCAAACGAGTTGATCCCATTGGCGATCATCGTCGTGCGGATGGAGGCGGGCAGGAACGCGTTGTCGCGCTGGATCGTCAGCGTGCCGAGATCGTAGTTCGGCGCGAGATCCGACTTCACCTCGACGTGCGACCATAGCATGTCGGACCAGAGTGTGATGTTGTCGGAGACGTCGAAACTGACCCGCCCATAGCCCGAATAGCGCGTAATCGAGGGAAGGAGATTGCCCTCGTCCTCGATCGAGACGCCGCCGCCGCCCAGCATGAAGGTGGTGTTGACGGGCGTTCCATAGACAAAGGGCTGCGGGGTGCCGTTGATGCCGAATTGAGTGCCGTACAGCGGACTCGTTGCCGGCACTACGATAAGACCGCCGAAGGTCATGCGCGAGTAAAGGCCGTTATAGGCGACGTAATTCTTCGTCTGGCCGTTGGTGGCAGTATAGGTCGGGTTGTTGAACAGGATCGGGTTGCCGCGGCCCCACGGGCGTGTTGCGACCGTGGTCTGGCCGGTGTTGCGATAGAAGTCACCGGCCACCGTGACGTTGAGCCGGCCGTCGAGGAACGAATGTCCCGCAGCGCCTGAAATCACGGGGCGCTTGAAGTCGTTATATCCCGAAATGCCGTAGGACGCGTCGATCTTGACTCCCTCCAGCCGCTTTTCGAGCGAAAAGTTGACCACGCCGGCAACCGCGTCGGAGCCGTAGGCCGCGGAGGCGCCGCCCGTCACCACTTCGACGCCCTTGATCAGCGACAATGGGAAAATATTGGTGTCTATTCCGCCGAACGGGCTGGTCGCCGCAAGGCGACGTCCGTCGAGCAGGAGCAACGTACGCGCACCGCCAAGCGCGCGAAGATCCGCGACGCTCTGGCCAACCGGCTCGCTCGACTTGCCGACGTTCTGATTGATGCGCAATTGCGGGATATCATACGCCAGTTCGGCGACGCTGGTCAGTGCGCGATCCTCGATCTGGGCCTGGCCGATGGACGTGACCGGTGTGGGGGCGGTGAACCCCGCGCCAAGGCGTGAGCCGGTGACGACAACCTCACCCTCGGCTGGCACGTCCTGTGCGGCTGGGTCCGCCTCCGCCTGGGGGGCGGGCACCGGCGTAGGACCGCTCTGGGCGAAGGCCGGAGCGGCGACGGCCGTGAGCATCAGCGCCATGGTCGCAAGGCTGGACCCGCTAAGCCGCGCTGCAACCCGGCGGCGACCGGGAACCGACGATGAGTTCTGCATTCTGCCTCCCCTTATCGATGCGACCTTATGGCCGTTCATCATTTCACGCTGGCGCTTCGGTCATCTTCTGCCGGCGTCCGCGTGTTACGCAGTCCCCTGAATCATCATCCTGAAATGACGAATGGTAGTTGCTTATGACACATATGAACAGACCGGCAAGCATTAAATTCGACAGTGACAAACGACGTTTGCTATAATCGCTTCGGCTTGATCTATCGATCTTCGTGCCTGCGGCGGGGGGAGAGGGAGGCATGAAGCGGGCCGCGACCGAACGGCATTCGAGGCCAATGGATGCTCGATTGCGCGCTCCGCATGTTCAGGCCCATTGCTTCCGGTTCGCTGCCTTGACCGTATTGGCCAATAGGCACGCGATCGTCATCGGCCCCACACCGCCCGGCACTGGCGAGACCGCGCGAGCATGCTGGACTTCGTCGAACGCGACATCGCCAACGAGCTTCGTCTTGCCGTCACGCTGGATAATTCGCGTGATGCCGACGTCGATAATGACGGCACCTTCCTTGATCCAGAAGCCGCGTACGAGCCGCGGGACGCCCGCCGCTGCAATGACGATGTCGGCCTTGCGGACGATGTCGGGAAGACCACGTGTCTCGATATGCGTGATCGTCACGGTCGCTTCGCGTTCGAGCAGCAGCATCGCGATCGGCTTTCCGACGATGTTCGACTTGCCGATCACCACGGCGTGAAGCCCGGTCAAATCGTCGAGTACACTGTCGAGCAGCATCATCACGCCGAGCGGCGTACAGGGGACGAGTCCGCCAGTCCCCGTCGAGAGACGCCCGACATTGACCGGGTGGAATCCGTCCACGTCCTTGGCTGGATCGATCGCATCAAGGATCGCGCCTTCGTCGATATGCGCGGGGAGCGGCACCTGAACCAGGACACCGTGTAGTGTGGGATCGGCGTTGAGTTGCGTGATCAGCTCGAGAAGCCTGTCCTGTGGCGTATCCGCAGGGAGGCGATGCTCAGTTGAGGCGATGCCGACGCGTCGGCAAGCCTCCACCTTGCGAGCGACATAGACCTCGCTCGCGGGGTCGCTTCCGACGAGAACCACGGCGAGTCCTGGCGGGTGCCGGTGGCGCGCGACGATGGCTTGCACTGCGGCTTGAGTGTTCGCATCGAGCCTGTTGGCGATAGCACGCCCGTCGATGCGCTCGGCAGGAGCGCGATTTCCCGTCATTTGCGACAAGCCCCGGCTCAATTGCGGAACACGACGGTTTTCGCGCCGTTGAGGAGCACGCGATCCTCGAGGTGGAGCTTTACCGCCCTGGAGAGCACGCGGCGTTCGATGTCGCGCCCCTTCGCCACTAGGTCGTCGGGCCGGTCTGCATGCGTGATCGTCTCTACATCCTGAGCGATAATCGGCCCTTCATCGAGGTCCGAAGTGACATAGTGCGCAGTGGCACCGATCATCTTCACGCCCCGGGCATAGGCCTGATGATAGGGTTTGGCCCCCTTGAAGCCCGGCAGGAAGCTGTGGTGGATGTTGATGCAACGACCGGAGAGATAAGCCGCCATCCGGTTCGACAGGATCTGCATGTAGCGCGCCAGGATGATCAGTTCGGCACCGGTTTTCTCGATAAGCGCCTGGAGTTGGGCTTCCTGGTCCGATTTCGTCGCGGTCGTGACCGGCAGATGGTGAAAGGGCAGGTCATCGAGAAGGGGTGTCGCCAACGCCTCGCGTCGATGATTGGAAGCCACGCCGACCACTGTCATCGCGAGATCGCCGGTTCGCAGGCGATACAGCAGATCGACCAGACAATGGTCGGGCCGGGAAACGAGGATAAGGACGCGCCGACGCTCAGCCCGAGCGCGCATCTGCCAGTCGATCGCGAACTTCGCGGCGAGGGGCTGGAATTGCTCGCGCACCTGTTCGAACGGTGCTCGCCCGTCCAGCGCAAATTCGACGCGCATGAAGAACCGTCCGGTCTCGGCGTCCTCGAACTGCTGAGCCTCGAGGATATTGCCGCCGCACTCGGTGAGATAGGTCGATATCGCGGCAACGATCCCGGGCCTGTCAGTGCAGGAGAGGGTGAGGAGATAGGAGTCGGTCATCACTGGTCCAGCGCCTGAAAGCCCCATTCGGAGTCGCGCAGCCGGAAGCGCCCCGCGGCGATCGCGCCCATCCAGCGCGCGGTGCGCTCCAGCCCGCCAAAGGGGAAGAGATGGAAACCCAGTGGCTGGAGATCGTGGAACGCCGCGGTCTCCGCCAGATCGCGGATGATGGGATCGGGCGCGGCGTCGCTGAGCAGCCGCGCTATCGAAGCCCCCCGCGAGACGATCGCCTTGGTAGAGGTGCCTACCCCGCAGATCGCGGCGTAGCGAAGCAGTGTGCGAATGCCCGCTGGTCCGGCGAGCCCGACCCGAACGGTAGTTTCCGCATGGCGTGCGCGAAAATCGTTCATCCAGGTCAGAATCGGACGGGCGTCGAAGCAGAACTGGGTAATGACGCCGGCAGTCATCCCTAGCCCACGGATCGCCGCAATCTTGGCATCCAGAGTCGCGTGCAACACGGCGTGTTCCACCTTTGGATGACCTTCGGGATAACCTCCGAGCCAGATATGGCGCAGTCCGGGCTGCGCGAAGGCCGGGCTGCGGATCAGCGCGGTGCCATCCTCGAAGGGGCCCGCCGCCTGCTTCACATCGCCGCTGATTACCAGCAATTGGGCGACGCCGGCGGCGCACAGCCGGTCCAGGAGCCGCTCAAGCTGCGCTGTGTCATTGATCATCCGCGCGGCGATGTGCGGGATGGGGTCGAAGCCGGCGTCGCGCAGACGGCGGGCGGTTCCGACCCGATCGTCGTCGCTGTCCTGCGGCAGCCACGTGACCGATATCTGCGTTCCGGGTGGCAGTAGCGCGATCGCCGCATCTACACCCTTGGCATCGCGCGCGGAGACCTCATACGAGGCCTCGCGCGCGAGATCGATAATGCGTTCGCGCACGATCGTCGCCGGATCACTGGGCAGGCCGGCGCTGGGCACCGTGAGCGAGCTTTCCATCGTTCCGGTTCAGTAGCGGTAATGATCGGGTTTGAACGGGCCCTCGACGGGCACGCCGATATAGCCGGCCTGCTTTGCGGTGAGCGTCGACAGCTTCACACCGAGCTTTTCGAGGTGCAGCGCCGCGACCTTCTCGTCGAGATGCTTCGGCAGGACGTACACGTCGTTCTTGTAGTTCTCGCCCTTGGTGAAGAGCTCGATCTGCGCCAGCGTCTGGTTGGTGAAGCTGGCCGACATGACGAACGACGGGTGGCCGGTCGCGCAGCCCAGATTCACCAGGCGGCCCTTGGCCAGCACGATGATCTGCTTGCCGTCCGGGAACTTSACCAGGTCGGTGCCCGGCTTCACTTCGGTCCACTCGTAATTGCTGAGCGCCGCGATCTGGATCTCGCTGTCGAAGTGACCGATGTTGCACACGATCGACATCGGCTTCATCGCCTTCATGTGATCGGCGGTGATGACGTCGGCATTGCCGGTCGCGGTCACGAAGATGTCCGAGCGCGTCACCGCCTCTTCCATCGTCACGACCTCGAAGCCCTCCATCGCTGCCTGCAGCGCGCAGATCGGGTCGACTTCAGTTACCAGCACGCGCGCGCCGCCGTTGCGGAGCGACTGGGCCGAGCCCTTGCCCACGTCACCGAAGCCCGCGACCGTCGCGACCTTGCCGGCGAGCATCACGTCGGTGGCGCGACGGATCGCGTCGACCAGCGATTCCTTGCAGCCGTAAAGATTGTCGAACTTCGACTTGGTCACGCTGTCGTTCACGTTGATCGCCGGGAAGGGCAGTTCACCCTTCTTCGCGATCTCGTACAGCCGGTGAACGCCGGTGGTGGTCTCTTCCGAGACGCCCTTCAGGTTCTTGACCGTCTCGGTCAGGTAACCGGGATATTTGGCAAGGAACGCCTTCAGCGCGCGCTGGAACTCGACTTCCTCCTCATTCTCGGGCTCGCCCAGCGTGTGGCCGGCCTCGATCTTCGCACCCCAGAGTGCGAACATGGTGGCGTCGCCGCCATCGTCGAGGATGATGTTGGCGGTGGTGGCGCCCCCATTTTCTTTGGCGGTGCCGGCGCCCCAGTTGAAGATGTCGCCGACATAGTCCCAATAGTCGGCCAGGCTCTCGCCCTTCACGGCGAACACCGGCACGCCGGTCGCGGCGATCGCGGCGGCGGCATGGTCCTGGGTGGAGAAGATGTTGCAGGTCGCCCAGCGGACATCGGCGCCGAGCGCGGTCAGCGTCTCGATCAGCACCGCGGTCTGGATCGTCATGTGCAGCGAGCCCGTGATGCGCGCGCCCTTCAGCGGCTGCGACGCCCCGAACTCCTCGCGGAGCGACATGAGACCGGGCATCTCGGTCTCGGCGATGTTGATTTCCTTGCGGCCGAAATCGGCGAGATCGATGTCGGCAACGACATAGTCTTGGGTGACAGGCGTGGGGGCGGTATCGAGCGTGAGGGTCATGATGAGGTCCGTGACATGAAGGGGAGGAAGCCGGTCAGGCGATGGCCGCCTTGAGGTCGTCGATCAGGTCGGTGCGCTCCCAGGGGAACAGGTCGCCCTCCGCTGCGCGGCCGAAATGGCCATAGGCAGCGGTCTTGCGATAGATCGGCTTGTTCAGGCTCAGATAGGTGCGGATGCCGCGCGGGGTGAGCCCGCCGAGCTTCGCGATGCTGCCGATCGCCGCTTCGAGCGCCCGGTCGCTGACGGTGCCGGTGCCATGCGTGTCGACATAAAGCGACAACGGCTTCGACACGCCGATCGCGTAAGCGAGCTGGATCGTGCAGCGCGTGGCGAGACCGGCGGCAACGATGTTCTTGGCGAGATAGCGCGTGATATAGGCGGCGGACCGATCGACCTTGGTCGGATCCTTGCCGCTGAACGCGCCACCGCCATGTGGCGCCGCACCGCCATAGGTGTCGACGATGATCTTGCGGCCGGTAAGCCCGGCATCGCCATCCGGCCCGCCGATCTCGAAGCTGCCGGTCGGGTTGATGTGATATTCGGTCGCATCGGACAACAAGGTGGCGGGCAATATCTCGGCCACGACCGAGCGAACATAGCTCTTGAGCTCCGCTTCCTTCGCGCCGCTGTCATAACCCGGTGCGTGCTGGGTCGACACGACGATCGCGGTCGCGGCCAGGGGCTTGCCGTTCTCGTCGAACCGCAGCGTCACCTGGCTCTTGGCATCCGGCTCGAGGAAAGCCGCCGTGCCGGCATGGCGGTCGGCTGCCATGCGCTCGAGGATCTTGTGGCTGTAATAGAGTGTCGCCGGCATCAGATCGGGCGTCTCGTCGCAGGCGAAGCCGAACATGATGCCCTGGTCGCCCGCGCCTTCGTCCTTGTTGCCGCTCGCGTCCACGCCCTGCGCGATGTGCGCCGACTGACCGTGCAGCTTGTTGTAGAAGGTCAGCGTCTCCCAGTGGAAACCTTCCTGCTCATAGCCGATCTCGCGAACCGTATTGCGCACCGTCTGCTCGATCTCCTCGAGCGCGCCGGGTGCCCATTGGCCGTCCTCATAGACGCCCTTGCAGCGGATCTCGCCCGCCAGCACGATCAATTGGGTGGTCGTCAGCGTCTCGCACCCGATCCGCGCTTCGGGATCCTTGGACAGGAACAGATCGACGATCGCGTCGCTGATCTGGTCGGAGACCTTGTCGGGATGGCCTTCGGAAACGGATTCGGACGTGAACAGGAAATCATTGCGGGCCATGTGGCTCCCCTTCTTTCGATATGATCGCAGGTGGCGGCGTCAGGCCGCGCGCGGATTGCGGACGATGACGTAGCTTTCGTCGTTGAACCAAAGCTCGCCATTCTTCCGGAGCACTTTCCGCGTCGCCTCGAGATAGGCGGAGTTGCTCATCGCCTCGGACAGGCGTTCATCGTCGATCTGGGCGACATAGGTTGCGGCATTCCAGGCGGCGAGCAGAGTCGAGGTGCCGATCGACGCTCGCTCGCTATCGAGCTCGTCGGGCAAGGTGTGCATCTCGTATCTGAAGAGCGCTTCCGACGTCGGCAGGGCATCGAACCGAAAGTCGCGCGCTTCATCGCCCATCGCCTTGCGCGTCGCATCGAGCAAGGCGTGGCGTGACATGGTAAAGGGATCTTCGGCGGGCCAGACGAGCTGAATGATGTCCAGTCCCGGATCATTGCCGGCGGAATGGATGCCAAGAAGTCTGCCGTCCTGCCGAAGGGCGCGGGCGAGCGGGGCCAGCACTCGCTTCGCCTTGAATTCTGTGGAGGCGCTGAGACGGAAGGGCTGGCTCGCCACGACCAGGTCGTAGCTGGCGACCGGCTCGTCCCGTTTGGGGATCACATCCTCCAGCATGAAGGCGCAATCCTCGCGGTAGAGGATCAATGTCGCTGGTGTTTCCGGGATCAGACTGCCTGTCTTTTCCGAGACGCGGGTGCGCCAGTTCTGAGCGAGGAACGGCTGCAGTTCCAGGATCTGGCGCTCGAACTCGGCCGTGGTGGTGCCCTTCAGGGCTACTGCCTGCCAGGTCATGCGTTCCCGCACTTCCGGCTTCGCTGGTACCAGGTGCGGCGCTTCGGCATAGGAAATATTGGTGAGCGCCAGAACGGTCTCCGGATGCTCGAAGAAGCGGTCCGGCATCTTGTCCAGGGTCAGGCGGACGTCCTCAAGGCTGATCTCCTTGCCGGCGATCAGGAATGGAAAACGCGGGAAAGCCTCGTGCATCGAGCGCATCACCCGGGCGAGGACCGTACCGTCGCCCATACCGGCATCGAAGAAGCGCACGGCCGGCGGGACGGGCTTCAGCTTCTTGAGTTCACGGGCGACGCGTTCAGCCACGACCCACTTTTCGGAGCAGGTGTTCACGAACATCAGATATTTCTGTCGGTTGTCGTAGAAGCGGAAATTCGGCTCTTGCGAGCTTTCCGCGGTCGTTGTTGCGTCAGCGATCTCGTCGGTGCGCTGCAGGTCGTCGCTTTTCATCGCCATCGCCTCATTCCTTATGGCGGGCCAGTTCTGTGCCAGCCGGGCCGTCTGAGGGGCGAGATGTTCCGGAGCGGTGGCTGCCGTAAACCACAATCGATCCCACCGGAGCGTGGGACCCCGCCCACCCGGCGGGCGACGGGAGGATGAAGGGCCTAAACCGGCACATATTCGAGACCCGCAGAAATCTGCGGCTTTCGCAACTATCTAATCTTGTCCAAGCGACGTCAAAGAGGAACTAGGTCACAAATCTGGACACAAAGGTTTCCATCGATCAGGCGCCGTCCTGTCTATATCCCGCTATTTCACTACCCCTACGGGCGGTTCCCGAGTCTTCCTACGCCTCGGCTATGCGCCAACCGTTCGGCATACAGGGCGGCGCCATAGCCCGGTGCGTGAAGTGGGTCGGCCAGCGCGAAGCGGCCGGTTTCGCTGACGATCCTTGTGAACGCGTTCCGAACCAACGGCTCGTGGGACAATACGCCACCCGACCAAGACAGCGGCACCCTGACGTCGGGTGGAAAGCCCAGGACATCGCGCAAGGCAATCGCCAGCGCCGCGAGTTCATGGGCGGCTGCCAGCAGGATTGCGTGGGCGCCGCTATCGCCGTCGGCGGCCGCGCCCGACACCAAACCCGCCAGACCGGCCACCTCGCCCCGGCTCATCGCCGCTGGCCCCATGATACGCTGATAAAGGTCAAGATCGTCGTCGAGCGCCAGCGCCTCGACGATCCGGCCGTATAACAGGTCCTTTGCCGCGCGGCCGTCACTCATGCGCGAAAATAGCGCGAGGCCTTGAATCGCGATCCAATAGGCCGAACCTTCGTCGCCGACTATTTCGCCCCAGCCGCCCGCGCGCGCCGCTTTGCCCTGCCGTTCCCCATAGGCAATCGAGCCCGTGCCCGCGACGATGTTGATCCCATCCTGGCAGCCGAGCGAGCCCGCCCAGCCGCACACCATGTCGTTCCCGCAGGCATAGCGCTCATGGCCGAGCAGGCGGCCACAGGCCGCATGAAGCTGTGGGTCGACGAGCTTGTCTTCGCCATAGGCGGGCAGGCCAAAAAAGACGAAGCTCAGCGCGTCGGGCAGAATCTCGAGCTGACCGCAAATCGCGGCGATGCCTTGCTCGAGCCGTGCCAGCACCTCGTCCATCCCGACTTCGAGATGATAKGTCGTGCCGGTCACCGCGCGCGCGATCGTCGCGCCCGCGGCGTCAATGCAGACGAACTCGGTCTTCGTGCCGCCCCCGTCGACGCCCAGAAAATATGTGGCGCCGGTCATGCTTGCGCGGCGTAGATCCGCACGCCCTGCACGACGCGGTTGACGGTGCCGCTGGCATTGGGGCGGTCGGGGGCGAGGCCCTGCGCGAGCGAGACGTGCAGGCCGAACATTTGCGCCGGCACGATGAACGGAAACAGCAGATCGGCATCGACTGCATCGGCCATGCCGGCGACCGTGATGTCCGCGCCGTCGCCGGGCTGAGCGGAGATCACCGCAAGCGCGCCGCAATGGCCGTCGCTGCGCAGTTCCTCGACGATGTCGAGATCGTAGCGGCGCGTGAGCGGATCGTTCGAGACGAACACGACGGCAAGCGTGTCGGCATCGACGATCGTCTTGGGCCCGTGGCGGAAGCCGAGCGCGGTGTCGAACGCGGTGACGACCGCGCCGTCACTCAGTTCCATCAATTTGAGCGCGGCCTCGCGGGCGAGGCCCTTGAATACGCCGCTGCCGAGATAGACGACGCGCTTGAACCCACGCGTTGCAAGGTCGGCGACAAGCGGCTCGCACCGCGTGAGCACGTCCTCCACTGCCGCCGCGATCGCGGGTCCGCGCGCCTCGACCGCCTCGATCCCGCCAAGGATGGACAACGCCGCCAGCATCATCGCGCTGAAGCTCGAGGTCATGGCGAAACCGCGATCGTGCGTCGCCTCCGGCAGTACCACGACGCAGGTGTTGTCCTCGGCGCGCCTGGCCAGATCGCCTTCGACATTGCAGGTCACGATGAGGTGATAGGCTTCGGCCACTATCGCCTCGACCAGGTCGACCGCGGCGACGCTCTCCGGGCTGCTGCCCGAGCGGCCGAACGACACCAGCAGCGTCGGCGCTTCTGGGCGCAAGTACAGCGATGGCGCGCTGACGATGTCGGTGGTGGCGATCGCCTCGACCGGGCGACCGAGCACGCCCGACAACCAAGGCGCGAGGCATTCTCCGATGAACGCCGAGGTTCCCGCGCCGGTCAGCACGATACGGAGATCGGGCCGGGCAAGCAAAGGAGTGACGAACGCTTCGATCTCGCGCTTCCGGTCGCGCAGCAGCGCCTGGGTGGCGCGGAGCGTCTCGGGCTGCTGGTCGATTTCGCGACGAGTCCAGGACGTGCCGAGGCCGTCGGCCTCGGGGGCGAGCAGGGTATCAGGCATTGGGAAAGCAAGCTCCATGATAGGCGTCGAGCGTGGCGGCGATGTGCGCCATGGTGAGCGCCGCCGGGTCGAGTGTCGTCTCGCCGCCGCGTACCGCGGCGTAGGCGAGCGGCAGATACTGGCTGACCAGCGCCAGCGGGGGCGGTGTCCGGCGCAGATTGGCGAACAGCGCCTCCTGCGCCGCGGCGATCTCCGGATCGGGCCAGTAATAGCGGATCCGGTCGGACAGGCTGTATTGCAGCTGGAGATCGAGCGCCGCGTCGGTAGCATGGTAATATTTCCGCCAATGCTTCGGCGCTGCGTGCATGCGGGACACGGTAACGGCGCGCAACGCAGCGCGGTCGCCGGCGTGAATCGTCTCCGCCTCGATCGCGTCGAGCGCCCAGAGCGCCTCGCGCAACGCGAACGTGACCCCGGGACCAACCTTCAGGATCGCATAATGGTCGCGTACCAGGGCGGCGAGCGCGTCCGGGGTCTGATAATCGGTGGAATGCGCCTCGAACACGATATGATCGAACTGCTCGATCGAACGGCTCAGCGCGGTGGCGCGTTCGGGCCGGTAATCGACCACCTTGTCGTGGTCGAACTCGACACCGGGCTGCACGACCGTGGCGATGACGCGGTCCCAGGCGCTCTCCAGGCCGGATGCGCGAAACAGGTCCTGATGCATGCCGATCGTCGCGATCGCCGCTTCGGGGGCGGTGACGGCCAGGTCGCCAAGGTCCTCCGCGGCGCCGCCCGGAACCGGTACTTCGGTGCCGATAACATAGACCGGCGCGTCGGCCGGATCGCCGTCGAAAGCGTCCTCGGCAGCGCGGCACAGCCGTGCCGCGCGCTCGGCAATGGTTCTTTCGGGCAGCGGCACGGGATCGTCGGCGCAACTCATCGAGCAGTCGAGATGGATCTTGCGGAATCCCGCGCGGACATAGTCCGCAACCATCACTTCTGCCTTGTCCAGTGCCTCAGCGGCCGGTGCGGCTACCCATGCGTTGGGGCCGAGATGGTCGCCGCCGAGCACGAGGCGATCCAGCGGGAATCCGACCGCGGTCGCGATTGCCCGGACGAAATCCCGGTAGTCGGCCGGGACCATGCCGGTATAGCCGCCGTCCTGGTTGACCTGGTTCGAGGTGGCTTCGATCAACGCGATCGGCTGGCCGGTGACGAGCGCGTGGCGCAACGTTGCCTCGATCACCAATGGGTGCGCCGAACAGACCGAGGTCACGCCGATCCGCTCGCCGGCCTTGTGCCGAAGCACCATCTCTAGAATCGCCTGCACATCGGCTCCTTCGGAAGGCCTTTATCGCGGCGTCCGGATAAAAGCAACGAAACGAAATATAACGAAACTAATTTGTTTCGACAATGGCGTCCGGATCCTTCGCGTCGGGCTCGATCGCCAGCAGCAGCGAGGCGACGAGCGCGAGCAGGATGCCGATCGTCTTGAGGGGGCCAGGCACCACGCCGAGAATCACCAGCGACAGCAAGGCAGTGGCCAGCGGCGCGCCGGCATTGGCGAGCGGGGCGACGATGATTGCCTTGCCGTAGCGAAACGCGAAGACGAGCGTCAGCGCGCCGATCGCGTTGAGCACCTGGATCAGCGCGGCGAGCCACGGGCCATCCAGTCCCCAATTGATCGGCCGGCCCCAGTCCGTCATCGCCCAGGCCACCGGGATCAGCACCAGCCCGGAGAGCGTCATGTAGACGAAGATGCTTTCGCCCGACATGACGTGATTGGCTGCCTTCATGAAATAGGCCTGGACGCCCCAGCACAGCATCACGATCATCGCCGGTATGAGCCAGGCGGCCGATGCGCCGCCTCCGCTGCCCGGCGCGAAATCGAAGGTCGGCAGCGCGAGCAGCGCGAGCAGGATACCGAACGCGCCCAGTCGCCCGGTGCGTTCGCGCATCAGCACGAACGACAAGGCGATCGTCACGATCGGCGACAGTGAAATGATCGGAAAGATGAGATAGGCCGGCCCGCGCGCGACGGCGTAGAACAACACCATCTGGCCGCCGGCGCCGAGCAGCCCGATCGCCAGACCATAGCCGATCGCGCGTGGCGAGGCGTCGAGCCGCCAGCCGGCCAGCCCCAGCACCACCAGCGCGGGCGGAATCATCGTCAGTGCCCAGACGCAATAGACCAGGGTCTCGGGAAAGCCGTGCTGAGCGGAAAGACCGGAAAAAGCGCCCCATATTCCCCAGAGGATGACGGTGACCAACGCGTTGATCAGCCAGGCGCGACCCGAGGGCACAACCGCCCCGCTCATGCCTTGTCTTCCCGCGCCGGGCTGGCTCGAATGAGCAGGAAGTGCCGGAAACTCGCCTGGAGGCTGTTGCGTGCCGCGGTGGCGGTCCCGAGCGGGCTGCCGGTAAAACCGTCCGTGAGGACATAGCGCCCGGTGCCGAGGCCACGCAGCGTGAGCGGGCCATCCCATTTCTCGGCATAGAAGGCGTAATGCATCACGCCGTCACGTTCGATCGCGTGCGCTTCCGGCTTGTCGAAACCGATATCGTAGAGATCGCCGAGATAGCGGCCTTTGGAGAGCATGTTGGCGCGGTACAGATCGATCCACTTGCGCCAGAGCGCCTCCTTCTCCGCGGTGAGCAGATAGCCGCCGGGCGGCAGAGGATCAGTGGGATTGGGCACGTCCTTCGGCCAGGTAAATTTGGTCGAAGGGATCGCGCCGATCCCGTAGGTGGAGGCGAAATCGTCGCGCCCGTCGCTCAATTCGACATGGTCGCCGGAAAAGGGCGCGGACGGTCCCATCAGCGCCTTGAACGTCTTGCCCTTCAGCCGGACCTGCCATGATGAGGTGGGATCGGACGCCGGCGTGTTGTTCATCGCCGGAATGTTGTGGAAGGCGAAGCTGTCGCCGCACGGACATATCTCGATCACCGCTTGCGGGTTGATGGCGATCGCCTCGTCATAAACCGCCTTCCAGAAATCCTGCAGTTTCTCGAACGATTCCTCGGGTCGCGCATGGTTGTGCGCAGGGTTGTAACAGGGCGCGACGCCGTTCAGGTGCTGCCCGTCGAGCTTCAGCCCCTCAAAGCCCCAGTCGCCGATGATGCGCCGTACCTGCGCGCGGAAGAACTCGACCGTCGGCGGATAGGCCGGGCACATGGTGAAAGCGCTCCACCAGCTGACATTCTGCGCGGCGCCGTCACGGTCGAGAATCAGCATGTCGGAATGGTCGCGCAGCAGGTCAGTGCCGGGATCGACTGCGAGCGGGGCCAGCCACAGGCGCGGACGCATGCCGTCAGCCTTGATACGGTCAGCGAACGCCTTCATGTCCGCGTCGCCGCGCGGGAATTTCCGGCGATCCAGTTTCCAGTCACCCTCGGACGTCTGCCAGCCGTCGTCGAGGACCGCCCATTCGAAGCCCAATTCCCTGGCTTTGGGCAGTGTGCCGTACACCTGTTCGGGGGTGAAATTGCGCTCATAGCCCCAGGCACACCAGATCGGACCATAGCTCGATTCGGGGATGGCGGGGGCGGCAAGGCCACGCTCGGCCATGATGCGGCGATAGGCGTCGAGAGGACGAAAATGGTCGCCGCCGTGCGCCATCAGAAAGGCGGTCGGCAGGGCCAGCGTGGCGCCGGGCGCAAGCAAGGCCGGTTCGTCGCCCGAGAGCCCGATGCGCGTCCCATCCGGTTGCGCCGCGACGGGCAGCGAGATCAGCCGCGGCACCGGTTCGATATGGCCGACCGCCAGACCGACATCACGCCGCCACACCACCGCGAGCGGGGTGCCGCCGCCATAGTCGGAACCGTTCATGCCCATGAAGTTGCGCTGTTCGAACCCGGGCGCGACCTTCTGCACCCAGTCGCGGCGATCGGGATAGGAAGCGCCGGCGAAGGTCCATGCGCCCGTCGGGTCCGCCAGCAGGTCATGCGTCGCGACGCGCCAGCCGACGGCCGCCAGCGGCACGTCTCCGGTGTTGCGATAGCGCAACTCGTACAGGGCGAGGCCGGGATAATGATCGAGGAAAATGATATCGAGCAACTGCTCCACCGCGCCGCCGGCGGTCGCGCGCAGCCGATGCCGCCGGCCCGGGCCGTGCGGGCCGGATATCGACGTCTCTTCATGATCGAGCAGCAGGAAGCGATCCAGGGGGCGATGACCGGCGAGGAACAATGCCTCGCCGGCCGCCATCGGCGTCACCGGCTTGCCGCCATAGGATAGGCGCGACCGCATCGCGGCATCGAACTCGATCGTCAGCGTGCCGTCCGAGAGCGTCACGCCCGCCGGTCCGGCGGCCCATGCGCGCCCCGTCAGCGCCGGGCCGGACACCAGGGCAGCGCCGGTCATCAGGCGGCCGAGCAGGCCGCGGCGATCGACAAGGTTGGACAGCATGGCGAAGGGCTCCCCTGATATCGGCTGATACCGCAAACGCGCAGCCTTGGAGAAAGATGTTGCACGAACCGCAGCGGCGGCGCAAACCATATTCGCAATTTTATTGATCGTTTTCTTTCGTTTCATTTGTTTTGGAGGGTCGAGATGCGCTCACTGAAGGCAATGATGGCGCTGACCTCGGCACTGCTGGCCGGCGCAGCCGCGCCTGCGCCTGCGCCGGGCTATGGCGAGGCGGATTTCGCGCGCGTCGCCAAGTTCGACGCCCATGTCCATGCCAATGTGACGGATCCGCGGTTCCTGGACGTGGCGCGGCGCGACGGGATGGCGTTGCTGTCGATCAATGTCGACTATCCCGACTTCCCGCCATTGCCGATGCAGGCGGTGGCCGCGCATCAGATGCAGGCGATCGATGCCGGGCGCTTCCACTTTGCGACGACATTTTCCATGCGGGGTTTCGGAACGCCGGGCTGGACCGAGCGCACCAACCGTGCGCTCGACGATGCATTCGCGCGGGGCGCGGTGGCGGTGAAGGTGTGGAAAAATATCGGCATGGTCGCCACGGACGACCGAGGGAAGCGGGTTTTTCTGGACGACCCGCGCTTCGACGGCGTGATGGCGCACATCGAAAAGCGCGGCGTGCCGCTGATCGCGCACCAGGCCGAGCCGAAGAATTGCTGGCTGCCGCTCGAGCAGATGACGACCGAGAATGATCGCTCCTATTTCAGGGAGCATCCCGAATATTACATGTTTCTCCATCCCGAGGAGCCCGGCTACGAGACGCTGATGGCGGCGCGCGACCGGTTCGTCGCGCGCCATCCCGGGCTGGCCTTTGACGGCGCGCATATGGCGAGCCTCGAATGGAGCGTGGACGAACTGGCGCGGTTCTTCGATCGCTATCCCAACACGGTCGTGGATCTCGCGGCACGAATGTCCAACCTGCAGGTCCAGTCCAATGCCGATATCGGCAAGGTGCGCGCCTTCTTCGTCAAATATCAGGACCGCATCCTGTATGGCACCGACCTGACGGACAGCCCGCCCGATCCAGCCGCACGCGCCCAGAACCCGCCCGCCACCAGCGATTTTCCCAGAGAGGCGGACCAGGTGTGGCGCGCCGACTGGCGCTATCTGGCTACCCCGCTCAGCCAGCGGGTCGATGCGATCAGCGCCGACGCCAGGGGGCTGAACCTGCCCCGTGCGGTGATCGACAAGATCTATTGGAAAAACGCCCAGCGCTTTTTCAAGCTCAAGAGCTGAACCGGAGGCTAAGCTCAGGCGATGTGAAGGCGGAAGCCCAGGCGGTCGGCGGCTGCCTGCATTCCGGCATCGGCGGTATCGGTAACGAGATCGTCGATCTCGGCCACGTTCATGATTCGGTGCAGGCAGACTCGGCCGAACTTGGACCGGTCGGTGACCGCGATGACCTGTCCCGCCGCCTTGACCATCTTTCGGTTGAGCACGGCCTCCGGCTCGAAATGCGTGGTGATGCCACGCTCGATATCGAACCCGTCCACGCCGAGGAACAGCTTGTCGACATGCAGGTCGTCGAACGCGCTCTCGGTCTGTGCCCCGTAAAAGGCGCGGTTGCGCCGCCGCAACGTGCCGCCCAGCATCACGACGTTGATGCGCTCCTTGCTCGCCAGCGCGCAGAGAATATCCAGATCGTTGGTCAGCACGGTAACCTCGTCGCTGTCAGCCAGGTGCAGCGCGATCTGCAGTGCGGTGGTGCCTGAATCGAGCACGATCGAATCGCCCGGCATCACCATGGCCGCCGCCAGCGCCCCGATGCGCGCCTTTTCGTCGACGTTGATCGCGCGCTTGGCCTCGACCGGAGGCTCCGCCGCGACGTTGACGGCGTCGGTCGCGATCGCGCCGCCATAGGATCGCTCGGCGATGCCGCGCTTTGCCAGGTAATGAAGGTCCTTTCGGATCGTCTGCATCGACACGCCGAAGCGTTCGGCGAGTGGCACGACCTGCACGCTGCCGCGCTCCCGCACCAAGGCGCTGATCTGCTGTCTCCTACCACTGGTGTCCCGCGTGACGGACATATTGGCTTCCTCCCGTTCCGCCCCTGCATATCAGCCTAAAATTGCTCGCACAACAAAGCGGAAGTTTCGTTTCTTTTCTATTTGACAGTTTCGCTACGGTGAGGATACCAAATCGCAATAAATCGCGCGAATCCATTCAGGGTCCAAGGATCGTGCAGCTGATAAGGGGAATGGCGATGACGCAACGACGCATTTTGCGGAATGTGGTGCTTACCGGGGTCAGCGCAGCGGCCTTGCTGACCGTTCCCACTGCATCGGCCTATGCTCAGGAAGCCACATCCGTAACGGCCGAACCGGATCCGGCACAGCAGGCCGGCGATACCGACGCGTCGGACAACGCCCCCGATATCGTCGTGCGCGGTGTCCGGGGCAGCCTGCTGCGCTCGATCCAGGCCAAGCGCAGCGCGGATACGATCGTGGACGCCATTTCCGCCGAGGAACTGGGCAAGTTTCCCAACCGCAACGTCGCCGAAGCACTCGCCAACATTCCGGGCGTGACCGTCGGCCGCGACGGCCGCGGCGAAGGACGCTCGGTCACGATCCGCGGGCTTGGCGAGAATTTCGCCATTACCACGCTCAACGGCCGCATTCTCCCGACTGACGGCACCGATCGATCCTTCGCCTTCGACGTGCTGCCATCGGAAATCATTTCCGGGGCCGAAGTGCAGAAGGCGGTGCGATCGTCGGAGCTGGAGGGCAGCATCGGCGGCAACATCAACTTGCGCACCGCGCGTCCGCTCGACCGCCCAGGGGTTCACGCCACCGGCTCGGTGGAAGGCCAGTATAATGATTTCGTCGAGAAGGGCGGCTACAAGGTCACCGGCGTGGTCAGCGCGACCTTCGCCAACGACACGATGGGGGTCATCGCCGGCGCAAGCTACAACAAGTACAAGTTCCGCACTGACAATCTGGGCGAATATTCGATCACGGACGGGACGGAGGCCGCCTATGGCGTCGACTTCAACCGGGACGGCAAGATCAATCCCGACGCCGATGGTCCAGCCTATATCTGGCCCGACTATTACAGCGTCGGCACCGTGCAGGGCGAGCGCGAACGGATTGGCGCGGCGGGGGCGTTCCAGTGGAAGCCGTCCAGCGCATTCGAGCTGACGATCGACGGTATCTACAGCCGGTATAATGTTACGCAGCACAATTATCGCTCGTCCAACTATCTCAATCCGCTGGGCGATGACGGGTCGCTGCGCTGGGATCCGGCGTCGATCAAGGTCGACGCCCACAATGTCGTCACCGGCTTTGCGATCAATGATCTCGTCAGCGAGGTGCTGACCACTGACGAGCCGCGCAACAGCCAGACCTATCAGATCGGCGGCCATGTCGACTGGCAGGCCGCGGACCGGTTGAAGGTCGCGATCGACGGCTATTACGGAAAGGCGCGCGACAATACGGGCGGGCAGAACCGGTTCGTCGTGGCCGGCATTCCCGGCGCGTCAGCGGTTTTCGCGACACGTGCGGGCGGCATCCCGGACCTCGACATCACGATTCCCGGCGGACGCACGCTCGATCAGGCGACCAATGACGATTTCCGGGCGCATTATATCGGGATCCAGGGCCAGAATATCGAGGATCGCACGCAGGGCGTGAAGCTGGATGTCACCTATGACGTGGACAATGACACGTTCAAGTCGATCACCTTCGGCGGTGCCTGGACCGATCGCCGCAAGAACGTCGAGACGATCGACAACCAATATACCACTTCCTGCAATTATTGCGGCTATCCCTTCACCTTCGGCCAGCTGGGCGCGTCGGTGGTGCGGCCGGGCAACGGCACGATCCTGACCAAGCTGCAGGGCGATTTCCCGCGCAACTTTCCCTATTTCGACATCGATACGTACCTGGCGGCGCTTCCGCGCGCGGACAACAACCCGGCGATCCTCGACCCCAACAGCTGCCTCGATGCGACCGGCACGCCCATCCCGGGCTGCGCGTTGTCGCCTTATCCCGCCGGCTATTCGACTCAGCTGGTCGAGCCCGACCTTCCCGCATCCTATCTGATCAAGGAACGGACCTGGGCGGGCTATGTGCAGTTCAACCTGGCCGGACAGCGCTGGCGCGGCGACATCGGCTTGCGCCTCGTGTCGACCAAAGTGTCGTCGACGGGCTATGGCGCCAGCATCGCCAGCATCATCCCGCGCGTCGGCACGCAGGACAATGACGTGAATTTCAATCCGGTCGATGCGATCAATGGCGGCGGCGACTATCTGCGCCTCCTTCCGGCGGTCAATTTCGCCTATGACATCGCGGACGGCTTCCGTGTCCGGCTTGCCGCATCGAGGGCGATCTCGCGGCCGAGCTTCGGCGAACTGTCCCCAGCCAAGGACGCGACCTCGGCGCAGTCGGGCACCTTCATCATCTACGATGCCGGCAATCCCAATCTGAAGCCGACCAGCGCCGATCAGTTCGACGTGTCGTTCGAATATTACCCGTCCAACCGCCTCGCGCTTACCGCGGCGGCGTTTTACAAGCACATCACCAGTTTCGTCTCGACCGTTCCGGTCGATGTCGTGATCACGCCGACGGCGCAGCCCGCCAACCAGCAGCAGAATTTCGACTTCGTCGAATATCAGGTGATCAACGGCGACAGCGCCAAGGTGTATGGCCTGGAGGTTGGCGGTCAATATTTCCTCGACAATGGTTTCGGCGTCCAGGCGAACCTGACCTACAATCATTCGCGCGCGACTTCCGGAGACGTGACGACTGGCCTGCCCGGCGCGATTCCTTTCTCGGCCAACACCAAGCTCTTCTATGAGAAGAACGGCATCAGCGCGCAGGTCTCGTACAGCTTTCAGTCGCGTTACACCTACGCCCAGTCGGGCAATCTGGGCTATTTGCCGGTCAAGGAAGACGGCTATCACGAGATGTCGGCCAGCCTGTCCTACGACCTGACCGACAATGTGTCGGTTTACGTGCAAGGCTCGAACCTGCTCGGTTCGGCGATCAAGCGCTTCAACACCTATAGCAACGTACCCAATTTCTACGAATATTCGGGCCGGTCCTTCTTCTTCGGGATTCGCGGCCGTTTGTGACTCATATTGGGTGAGCGGTGCCGTCATCGATCGGCGACATTGCTGGCGGCAAACGACGCCCCCGGTACGGGCTTCGAAGTCTTTGGGGGCGGCGTGGTAGGCTCGTGGCCTTTAGAGCGGCGAGCGTTAAATCTGATCCGTTCGTCCTGAGTAGGGATCGAGTAGCCGAAGGCGTATCGAGAGCCCGTATCGAAGGACAGGTTATCGCGCGGAACCTGTCCTTCGATACGCCCTCTCGATACGCCGCTACGCGGCTACTCGATGGCTACTCAGGACGAACGGGTGGTAGTGGCTCTGATTTAATGCAAGCACCTTTAGTCGCATATAATTGCTCTTCAGGCTGCCAACTGGCGACCGACGTCCTCATGGTGGTGTGAGACAGGCGACCGTGAACTGGCGCTCGTCGCATTGCTGCAACCGTTCGAGAGCGCCGGTGGTCGATCGGCCATGAGAACACGAGGACTCGTATGTGGTGCCGGTTGCAGGAATCGAACCCGCGACCTTCGGTTTACAAAACCGCTGCTCTACCAGCTGAGCTAAACCGGCGTCCGGGCGCTCCATGCGTCAAACCACACCGAACGTCCAGCCCTCGCGCCGTGCGATATCGGGCGTCAGATCAGGCGGATTCCACAGATCGGCGCGTCCTGCATTGGCGCGCAGCCAGGCCGCGGTGAGGATCGCGTCGGTCGCGTGATCGGTATAGTGGACGAGCGGCGCATGCGGTTTCGACCCCATGGTGGCGAGCGCCACATCCAGCGTCGCGCCATCGCGGAACTTGCTCAGGCCCTTGCGCTTGCCCGCCGCGCGCGCGGCGATCGAGGTGTAGATCTCGACGATCATCGCGCCCTTGTCGGGCACCGGGTCGAACGGCCAGACGGGAATTGCCGTGCCGAGATGGTGCAGCAATCGCATGCCGGCGAAGCTCGCCTTCGCCACCTGCGCCGCCCCGATCGCATCATAGAGCGACGAGGGTTTGTGTCCGCCCCCGGCCTTGTAGTGCATCTCGCTGCGGCGCAGATGGATGAAGCCCGCCTTCGCCCCGTCCGCCGCGCCGAGATAGAAATGCCGTCCCCGCCGGCTCTCCAGGAACGAGGCGGCGCCCAGGTCCATGTCGGGGCTGGAGGCATCGACATAGCCCCAAAAGGCGCGGGAGGTGACCGGCGTTTCCTCGCCGGGCAGATAGGCGCCGCGTTCGATGATCGGCGGCGAGAAGCTGAAATCGAAGCCGGCCAGCAACGGTTCGTCGGCACGGGCGCGCAGCCATTCGAGGATTTCGGTGCGCGACCAGGCCTTGCCCGGCGGATCGACGATCACTGGCGCGGCGTCGCCCGCCTCGCACAGCGCCAGCGCGATGCCGGGATGAGACTGGCCTTTGGCACCCGACCAGTCGATCGCGGCGAAACGGGTGAAATGGTCAGGGGCGCGCGCCACCACGCCTCGCTCGCTGCGCACCGGAAGCGCGGTCCCACCAGGCGCGCTCGATCAGCAAGCGCAGTCGCTCCGGGTCGGCCGCCGCCGATCGCACCAGCACGCAAGGCCAGCCCTCATATTGCGGCGTCTGCCAGAAGCATTCGGGGTCGGTCCCGATCAGCACCCCGATTTCCTCGCGCGTCGCGCGCAGCACGAAATCACCCGGTGTCCGTCCCTGCGAGACGATCTGTCGCCCGCGCACCTGTGGCGAGGCCGATCCCCGCGCGCCCGCACCCATCGACACGCCCGGCAAGGTCAGGGCGAAGGCCACCGCCTCGTCCCAGCTGAAGCTCATGCCTTGGCTTTGCGCGGCTTCGATCGCGGCCGCGCGGCGCTCCAGTCGCGGGATCGTTCGATCATCGCCTGGACTCGCTCGGGATCGGCGCTGTCATAACGCACCAGCACTCCGGGCCAGCCCTGGTAATGCGGCGTCTGCCAGAAGGTCTCCGGATCGGTTTCCATCAGCATTTCCTTGGTGTCCTGGTCGATCGCGAGCACGAAGGAATCCGCTTCCCGGCTGGGATGGAGAAAGGCACGGCCGTTCGACACGATCTTGACCGCCGGGCTGCCATAACTGGTCGACATTTCCGTGTCGGGCAGGCCGAGCGCGAACGCGGTGATGCTGTTCCAGTCGAAACTCATTCGCCGCGCTCCTTCAGCTCCTGCCAATAGGCCATGCGTTCCGCGATCCTTTTCTCAACGCCACGCTCGGTCGGGGTGTAGAAGGTCTGGGGGCTCATCTCGGCCGGCCAGTAATTGGACCCGGAGAACCCTTCCGACGTGTCGTGGTCATAGGCATAGCCCTTGCCGTACCCGATATCCTTCATCAGCTTGGTCGGCGCATTGAGGATGTTCTGCGGCGGCATCAGTGATCCGGTTTCCTTCGCGCTGCGCCAGGCGGCCTTTTGTGCCGCATAGGCCGCGTTGGATTTGGGCGCGACGGCGCAATAGAGGCACGCCTGAGCGATCGCGAGCTCGCCCTCGGGCGACCCCAGGAAATCATAGGCATCCTTGGCGGCGAGGCACTGTACCAGCGCATTGGGGTCCGCCAGCCCGATATCCTCGCTGGCGAAGCGCGTGATCCGGCGGAGCACATAGAGCGGCTCCTCGCCAGCGGTCAGCATGCGCGCGAGATAATAAAGCGAGGCCTGCGGGTCGGATCCGCGCATCGATTTGTGCAGCGCGGAGATGAGATTGTAATGCCCCTCGCGATCCTTGTCGTAGACGGCGACCCGCCGTTGCAGGAACGCCGAGAGACCGGCCGGGTCGAGCAGTTCGGGCAGGTTCACCGAAAACAGCGTCTCGGCCTGGTTGAGCAGGAAACGGCCGTCGCCGTCCGCGCTGGCGATCATCGCGTCGCGCGCTTCGGGGGTGAGGGGCAGGGGCTGCCCCATCGTCTCCTCGGCACGGTCGAGCAGTTTGCCGAGCGCTGCCGCGTCGAGGCGATGGAGGATGAGCACCTGCGCCCGGCTGAGCACCGCGGCGTTGAGTTCGAAGCTCGGATTCTCCGTCGTCGCGCCGACCAGCGTCACCGTGCCGTCCTCGACATAAGGCAGGAAACCGTCCTGCTGCGCTCGGTTGAAGCGGTGGATCTCGTCCACGAACAACAGGGTGCGCTTGCCGATCCGGGCATGCTCGCGCGCCTCGGCGAACGCCTTTTTGAGGTCCGCCACGCCCGAGAACACCGCCGAGATCGCCACGAACCGCAAATCCACCGCATCGGCGAGCAACCGCGCGATGGTCGTCTTGCCCGTGCCCGGCGGTCCCCACAGGATCATCGACGACAGCCGCCCCGCCGCGACCATCCGCCCGATCGCGCCTTCGGGCCCGGTCAAATGCTCCTGCCCGACGACCTCCTCCAGCCGTTGCGGCCGCAGCCGGTCGGCCAGCGGCGCATTCTCGGAAACCGCTTCGCGGGCAGGGGGATCATAGGTGGCAAAAAGGTCGGCCATGCCCGGAACATAGGGTGGACGGCCGGAAGGTGCCACCCCGCCATGGCGCGCTGCACCCCGTGAAAAATTCCCTCTTGTCAAAACCGACTCAAGATATATCTTAGACGCATCGTGATACACAAAAAGGAAGACTCATGTTTCATCATATGCGCGGCCGCGATTGCGGTCCCCGGGGCGGACGCTTCACGCGCGGTCCCTTCTCCTTCCAATGGGAAGTGCACGGCCATGGCGAACGCGGCGGCCGGAGCCGCCGGATGTTCGATGGCAGCGAGCTGCGGCTCGTCCTGCTCAAGCTGATCGAGGAGCAGCCGCGTCACGGCTACGACCTGATCCGCGACATCGAGGAGC
The DNA here is from genome assembly GCF_056404755.1 of Sphingomonas sp. P2_B6. NCBI lineage: Bacteria > Pseudomonadati > Pseudomonadota > Alphaproteobacteria > Sphingomonadales > Sphingomonadaceae > Sphingomonas > Sphingomonas sp. P2_B6. The sequence continues at coordinate 26,435 of NZ_JBFUDK010000011.1, read as the reverse complement.
GGACCGGCGGCGCCTATGCGCCGAGCCCCGGCGTGATCTACCCGACCCTGACCATGCTCGACGATATGGGCCTGATCGAGGAGCAGAAGTCAGAAGGCGCGAAGAAGCTCTTCGCGATCACCAATGCGGGCCAGGCGCTGCTCACCGAGCGCGAGGAAGAGGTCGAGGCGCTGTTCGCCCGGCTCGAGGACCTCGGCTCGATGCGCGAGCGCACCAGCGGCGGCCCGGTCCGCCGTGCCATGGGCAACCTCAAGGCAGTGCTCCAGCAGAAGCTCGGTGCCGGCGAGGTCGATGGCGACACGCTGCACCATATCGCGGCGCTGATCGACGAAGCCGCGCAGAAGATCGAGCGGCTGAAATAACGCGTGACGCGTTTGCAACTCCTGCGCCGGCGGCTGGGCATCGGCCCGGCCGCCGGCACCGACGACCGAATGAAGAAAGGACAGCGCTCATGGACAGCGCAACCGCCAGCGTGCCCACCACAAGCGGCAGCAAATATCTCCAGCAGCTGTGCAAGCACTGGCAGCACAACCTGACCGTCGAGTTTACGCCCGAACACGGCACCGTCGTGTTCCCGAAAGACGCGCGCGGTGCCGATCATCCCGGCGACGGGCTGGTCACCTTCGATGCGCGTGCCGAGGCACTCGATGTCCGGATCGATGCGACCTCGCCGGAACAGCTCGAAGGCCTGAAGGGCGCCGTCGCCCGGCACCTCGATCGCTTCGCCTTCCGCGAAGCGCCTCTCACGTTCGACTGGAAGTAACCCGGGCTGGGGCTATTTCCCCCGCCGCTCCAGCACCGCCAGATACGTATCCAGCACCGCCTGGTTGATCGTCTCCCAACGATAACCGGCGGCCTTGGCGTGTCCGGCTTCCCCGGCTGAATGGCGGAAATCATCATCCTCGCAGAAACGCTGCAGGGCATCGGCATAACCCTGGATATCGGTTGGATCGACGATCAGCCCGGTCACGCCGTCATCGATCAGCCCGACCGCGCCCGATGCTCGCGCCGCGACCACCGGCACCTTTGCCGCCATTGCCTCCAGCGTGACGTTGCCGAACGTTTCGGTCACGCTGGGATTGAAGAACACGTCCATCGAAGCGACCGCCCGGCCCAGATCGTCGCCCGACTGGAATCCGGCGAACACCGCATCCGGGATTTCCTGCGCGAACCAGTCGCGCGCCGGGCCTTCGCCCACCACCAAAGTCTTGTGCCGCACACCCCGCGCATCAAGCGCGTGCATCGCCTGGGCGAATACGTCGAGGCCTTTTTCCTTCACCAGCCGACCGAGAAAGCCGACCGCGATCTCGTCGTCCGCGATGCCCAGGCCGCGTCGCCATTGCATGTCGCGGCGACCGGGATTGAATCGGTCGTGGTTCACCCCGCGTGACCAGCGCGAGATATGCGCCGTCACGCCCCAGTCGCGCAGGATCTCACCCATCATCTGGCTCGGCGCCAGCACCTCGTCCACGCGCGAATAGAATTTGCGCTGGGCGTTGATGATGATCGGTTCGAGGAAACCGATGCCGTAATAACGGACATAGGTCTCGAACCGCGTATGGTACGACGCGACCGAGGCGATATTATTCCGCTCGGCATAACGCACGGCGGCATGCCCCAGCAAGTCGGGCGCCGAGACATGGATCAGGTTCGGTGCGAAGGCGTCGACATCGGCCCGGGTCTTCGCCGGCATGCCGCGCGCGAGCTTGTACTCGGCGCGCCCGGCGGGAAGCTTGATCGAGGGTACGCTGACCAGATCGCCGGTCGGGGCAAAGGCTGGGCGGCGGCTGGTCGGGGAGTAGACGCGCACCGTCGTCCCCTGTTTCAGGAGGTGGCCGACGAGGAGATTGAGTGCCTGGTTCGCGCCATCGCGCGTATAATTGTAATTGCCGCTGAACAGCGCGACGCGGAGGTCTTTCGCTTGCATGGCGGGCGCATAGACCCCCCGGAGCCAAACGCCAATCTCTGCTCTGGTCGCATTCGCGTTAAATTCAGTTCATGGCGAGAGGTGCATCGTGGCCGCAGGCCCCTACGTTCATCCGCAAAGGAGACCTTCATGACCGATCTGTCCGATTTCCCGATCACCAAACGCTGGCCTGCGCAGCATCCCGACCGCATCCAGCTTTATTCGCTGCCAACGCCCAATGGCGTGAAGGCATCGATCATGCTCGAGGAAACCGGACTGGCCTATGAGCCGCACTTCGTCGATTTCGCCACCAATGATCAGAAATCGCCGGAATTCGTCTCGCTCAATCCCAATGGCAAGATTCCGGCGATGATCGATCCCAACGGGCCGGGCGGCAAGCCGCTCGGCCTGTTCGAAAGCGGGGCGATCCTGCTGTATCTCGCCGGCAAGACGGGCAAGTTCATCCCCAACAATCCCACCGGCCGCTGGGAGGCGACGCAATGGGTGATGTTCCAGATGGGCGGCGTCGGGCCGATGTTCGGCCAGCTCGGCTTCTTCAACAAATTCGCCGGCAAGGACTGGGAGGACAAGCGCCCGCTCGGCCGCTACGTCGATGAATCGAAGCGCCTGCTCGGCGTGATGGATGCCGCGCTGGCGGGCAAGGACTGGTTCCTGGGCGACGACTATACCATCGCCGACATCTCGATGCTCGGCTGGGTCCGCAACCTGATCGGTTTCTACGAAGCGCGCGATCTGGTTGGCTTCGATGACTTCGAGAACGTCGCGGCCTGGCTTGAGCGCGGCCTCGCCCGCCCCGCGGTGCAACGCGGACTGACTATTCCGGCAAAACCGGCCTGACCCTCTTTTCCTCCCCATGGAACATGGGGAGGGGGACCACTCGCTTCTTCAGCGAGTGGTGGAGGGGAAGGCCACAGGCGTTGGCGGTCGTGGCATGCCCCTCCACCACCAGCGTCGCCGGCGGTCGGAAAAAAGAAAAGTTTGTTCCCCTCCCGTTCTTTTCCCGCTAAGGCCTCGCACATGGCGAAACCCCAGAAACGCTATGTCTGCCAGGCCTGCGGATCGGTCGCGAACCGCTGGGCGGGGCAGTGCGCCGATTGCGCGGAATGGAACACGCTGGTCGAGGAGGTGGGCGGTACCGTTACGCCCTTCCAGGCCAAGCATAACCTCCAGTCCGGCGGCCGCGCGATGACGATGGTCGGCCTCGACGCTGAAGTCGCCTTGCCCGAACGCCTGCCGAGCGGCATCGCTGAATTCGATCGGGCGTTGGGCGGTGGTTTCGTCGAGGGTTCGGCAACGCTGATCGGCGGCGATCCCGGTATCGGCAAGTCCACCCTGCTGCTTCAGGCGGCGGCAAAAATGGCGCTGGCCGGTCTTTCGGTCGCCTATGTCTCCGGCGAAGAGGCCGCCGATCAGGTTCGCTTGCGCGCGCGGCGTCTCGGCCTGGGCCATGCGCCCGTGCAGCTGGCCGCTGCCACTTCTACTCGGGATATCCTGACGACCATGCGTCAGGGGCCCGCACCGGCGCTGCTCGTGATCGATTCGATCCAGACCATGCATTCCGACCTGATCGAAGGCGCCCCCGGCACGGTCAGCCAGGTCCGCGCCTCGGCGCAGGAACTGATCCGCTTCGCCAAGGAACGGGGCACCGCGGTGGTGCTGGTCGGCCATGTCACCAAGGACGGCAGCATCGCCGGCCCGCGCGTGCTCGAACATATGGTCGATACGGTGCTCAGCTTCGAAGGCGAGCGCAGCCATCAGTACCGCATCCTCCGCGCGATCAAGAACCGCTTCGGCGGCACTGACGAGATCGGCGTGTTCGCGATGGTGGCGGAGGGGCTGGCCGAAATCTCCAACCCCAGCGCGCTGTTCCTTACGCAGCGCGACGAAGGCGTGACCGGCACGACGGTGTTTCCCGCGCTGGAGGGCACGCGCCCGGTGCTGGTCGAGATCCAGGCGCTGGTTGTCCGCCTCGCCAGCGGCGCCACGCCGCGGCGCGCGGTGGTCGGCTGGGATTCGGGCCGGCTGGCGATGGTGCTCGCAGTGCTGGAGGCGCGCTGTGGCCTCAGCTTCTCGTCCTGCGAAGTCTATCTCAACATCGCCGGGGGCTACCGGGTGCAGGATCCCGCGGCCGACCTGGCCGTGGCGGCGGCGCTCGTCTCCGCGTTGTCCGAGCGTCCGGTGCCGCCCGATGCGGTGGCATTCGGCGAGATCGCGCTGTCGGGCGAAATCAGGCCGGTGGCGCACGGCGCGCTCAGGCTCAAGGAATCGGGCAAGCTCGGCTTCGAACGCGCGCTGGTGCCGGCCGCGATCACCAGCGAGAAGACCCCGCTCAAGCTGTCGGGATTCCGCACGCTCGGTCAGTTCGTTGACCATATGCTGGGGCGCGGCTAGCGACGGTGCAAATCGTCGCCACATAGGCGGCCAACCAAAACCCCGTTCGTGCTGAGTAGGGGCTGAGCTTGTCGAAGACCCGTATCGAAGCGCCCTCGCTTGGGGCATTGTCCTTCGATACGCCATTTCGACAAGCTCAACGGCTACTCAGGACGAACGGAACGGGCAGGTAACGGACGCTGATGGGACTGACCGCACTCGACATCCTCGTACTGATCGCGGTCGGCGGCGCCGCCATCCTCGGCCTGATGCGCGGCTTCGTGACCGAGATCCTGTCGCTGTTCGCCTGGGTCGCGATCGTCTTCGCGATCAAGCTGTTCCACGCGCCGCTCACCCTGCTCCTGTCGGGGTCGGTCGGCACGGTCACCGGCGCTGCGGTGCTGTCTTTCGCGCTCATCGCCGGCATCACCTATTTCGCCGGACGCGCGGTGGCCAATGCGCTGGGCTCGCGCACGCGCGATTCGATCCTCGGCCCGGTCGATCGCGCGCTGGGCTTCGGCTTCGGCGCGGTGAAAGGCCTGATCCTTGCCAGCCTCGGCTTCCTGCTCGTCGCGCTGGTGACCGACACGATGAGCGGCGGCCCGAGTCATCGGCCCGAGTGGCTGACCGCCGCCCGAACCTACCCGCTGCTCAACACGACCAGCGCGAGCATCGCCGACTTCGTCGACCGCAGGCGCAAGGGAAAACCGGTGTTCGGCCCGGCGGACAATGCCGCCACGCCCACCAATAGCAGCGAGGAGCGGCCATGAACGCGCCACTCTATAATGCCGAGATCCTGCGCCTCGCCGCGACCATCCCGTATCATGATCGCCTGTCCGATCCGATGGGCAGCGCGGAGAAGCGTTCGCCGGTGTGCGGCAGTCGCGTGACCGTGGACGTCAATGTCGACGAATCCGGCCGAGTCAGCGAGGTCGGCCTGCTGGTGCGCGCCTGCGCGCTTGGCCAGGCATCCTCGTCGCTGATGGGTGCCAGCGTGATCGGCAAGACACCCGAGGAACTGGCCACCGCCCGCGACGCGCTGGCCGCCTGGCTCGCGGGGGAGGGGCCCTTGCCCGATTGGCCCGGTTTCGAGCTGTTCACGCCCGCGCTGCCGCACAGCGCGCGCCACGCCTCGATCCGCCTCGCGTTCGAGGCCGCCGCCGACGCCGCCGAGGCCGCGCGCGCAAGGCTCCACGCATGAGCGAATCGCTGCTGTTCGACGCGGTCGTCCTGCTCGGCTTCGGGCTCGTCTTCGTGCTGATCTTCCGTCGCTTCGGGCTCGGCGCGACCCTTGGCTATCTCGTCGCGGGCGCGGTGGTCGGGCCGCAGGCGCTCGGCCTGGTCGGCGGCGCGGAGTCGAAGATCGGCGTCGCCGAGCTCGGCATCACCCTCCTCCTGTTCATCGTCGGGCTCGAGCTCAATCCGCAGCGGCTATGGCAGCTGAAGAAGGAGATTTTCGGGCTCGGCCTGATGCAGGTCGTGCTGTGCGGTATCGCGGTGTCGGGTGTGGTGTGGGTCATCACTCAATTCTCGCCCGCCGCCGCGCTCGCGCTCGGTCTGCCGCTCGCTTTGTCCTCGACCGCGCAGGTGCTGCCGATGCTGCAATCGGCCGGCCGCCTGCGCACGCCCTTCGGCGAGCGCGCCTTCTCGATCCTGCTGTTCCAGGATCTGTCGATCGTCCCGCTGATCACCATCGTCGCGGTGATGTCGCGCAACCCGGCCGACGCCGCGGGGCCTCCCGGCTGGCAGCTGTTTCTCTACACCGTGCTCGCGGTGGTGGGACTGGTGCTGATCGGCCGCTATGCGCTCCGCCCGCTGTTCCGGACCATCGGCAATCTCGGTGAGCGCGAGATGTTCGTGTTCGCCGGCCTGTTCACCGTCATCGCCGCCGCCGCGCTCATGGAGGCGCTGCATCTGTCGACCGCGCTCGGTGCGTTCGTGGCGGGCGTGATGCTCGCGGACAGCCCGTACCGGCACGAGCTGGAGGCGGATGTCGAGCCGTTCCGCTCGATCCTGCTCGGCCTGTTCTTCCTCGCGGTCGGCATGATGCTCGATCTTCATGCCATTGCGGAGCGGCCCCTCTTCGTGCTCGGCATGGCGGTGGCGCTGATCGTCACCAAGCTCGTGATCATCATGGGCATCGGCCTGATCTTCAAGATGACCTGGCGCGGTGCGCTCGCGCTCGGCCTGCTGCTCAGCCAGGGCGGGGAATTCGGCTTCGTGCTGTTCGCCCAGGCGCAGAATGCGATGCTGATCGCGCCCGAGGCCGCCAGCCTGTTCGGCGCGATCGTTACGCTGTCCATGGCGACCACGCCGTTCCTGATGAAGGCGACCGAGCGGATCCGCACCGAGCCGCAGACCGACGGCGGCACCCGCGAAGGCCCGATGTCGGACGGCGCGAATGCGTTGATCGTCGGTTACGGCCGTTTCGGCCAGACGGTCGGCCAGATGCTGATCGCGCAGGGCGTGCCCGTGACCCTGATCGATACCGATATCGAGATGATCGATATCGCCGGCAGCTTCGGCGCCAAGGTCTATTATGGCGACGGCACCAGGCTGGACATGCTGCGCCAGGCAGGCGGCGCCGATGCGGAACTGATCCTGTTCTGCACGGACGGCGACCAGATCACGCCCGAGATGATCGAGGCCGTGCATGAGGCTTTCCCCCAGGCGGCGATCTTCGTGCGCGCCTATGATCGGCGCTCGCTGATCAAGCTCAAGGGTGCGCCGGTGCGCGGCGTGGTGCGCGAAGTGCTCGAATCCGCGATCAAGATGGCGCGCATGGCGCTGTCGAGCCTCGGCATCGAGGATGAGGAGATCGCCCGCACGGAGGACATGTATCGCGCCCGCGACAAGGAACGGCTCAAGGCCCAGGTCGAGGCCGGCGATCTTCGCGCCGCGGTCGAGAAGGTCATCACTCAGCCGCTGCGCGGCGCGGAAGACGCCGGATGAAGAACCGGTCGCTCGCCGCGCGCGTCGGTTTCGCCCTGGCTGGCTGGAAGGCGGCCTGGGCGCGCGAGCGGAGCTTCCGGACTCAGTCATGGTGCGCGCTGCTCGCCCTGCTCGCCCTGTTCCTGCTTCAGCCGCCGCCGATCTGGTGGGCGTTCGTCATGCTCGCCTGTGCCCTCGTGCTCGCGCTCGAACTGATCAACAGCGCGGTCGAGGCGCTGATCGACCTGCTCCATCCCGGGGTCCATCCGGAGATCAAGATCATCAAGGACATGCTGGCGGGTGCCGTGCTGGCGGTCAGCTGCGCCGCGCTGTTCGGGGCGATCGTGCTTGGAGCCGCCTATGTCTGGGCGCATTTGCTCGCGCTGGAAAGTTGAAGGAAGTGCCATGAACCCGATCGTGCTTTTCGCGGCGCTGTCCGGGGCGCTCGCCGTCGCCGCGGGGGCGTTCGGCGCCCATGGTGCAAGCGGGGCGGCGGCCGACTGGCTGAAGACCGGCGCGCAATATCAGCTGCTTCACGCCATTGCCGCGCTCGCGATCCTCCGTCTCGACGCAAAGGGGCCGGCAGTCCTTTTCCTCGCAGGCGGGGCAATTTTTGCCGGCACGCTCTACCTGATGGCGCTCGGCCTGCCGCGCTGGCTGGGCGCGATCACCCCGATCGGCGGCGCCCTGCTGATCGCCGGCTGGCTATGGCTCGCCTGGCTGGCCACGCGCAGGGTCTGAGGCTCACGCCCGTCTCGCATGTCCCGCCAGCCGACCCAATTTGGGTTGCCGGTATTTCTTCAAGTATTTGATTTATAAGATATTTTGAATCATCCGCATCGGTGGGACAAGGGATATGGGACAAGCTGGTGTCCCATATCTCCCTTGTTTCGCGATCCATCGCCGCGCCGATTCGGCAGCACCGTCGCGAGCCGGCTAGCGGCGCGCTTCAGGCGCGCATAGCGAAACGCGCTCCCGTTCTTCGTTCGAAAGGGTTCCGTCGCCATCGGCGTCGATGCAGGCAAAGGCCGCCAGCCGCACCTTCAGCATCTCGTCATGCGTGAGATAGCCGTCGTTATCCGCATCCTCGGCGCGGAAATCCGCCGCGATATCGCCTCTCAGGCGCGCGATCTCACCCGGAATGGCCGGCAGCGGCGCCAGCGCACGTTCGCCCATGGCGGTCCATTCGGCCCGGCTCAGCCGACCGTCGCGATCGGAGTCGGACGCGCGGATGACGGCGGTCATTGCCGCATCGCATCCCGCCCGGGTCGAGCAGGAGGGTGAACCCTCCTGGGCCGCAAGCGCCAGCGCCAGGATCATCATCATGGCCGGCATCGCACTTTCGTGCTCATCCGGCCCGGCCCGCGTCCGCATCGAGGAACGCGGCGACGTCCTTCAGGTCCACCGATTTGTCGAGAAAAGTCCGGCCGATCCCGCGCGCGAGCAGGAAGGGCAGGGTGCCCGCATCCATCTTCTTGTCATGGAGCATATGCCCGACCAGCGTGTGGCTGTCGGCCTGAATCCCCGCCGCCGCGACGCTGTCGGGCAGGCCGACGGCGCGAAGGTGCGCCGCTACCCGTTCCGCGTCCTGGCCCGGCGCGAGGCCCCTTGCCGCCGAATAGCCGAACGCCAGTGCCATGCCCGCCGCGACTGCCTCGCCATGCAGCAGCCGGTCCGAGAAACCGGCTTCCGCCTCGAGCGCGTGGCCGAAGGTGTGGCCGAGATTCAGCAACGCGCGGACGCCAGTCGTCTCGCGCTCGTCGGCAGCGACGATGCGCGCCTTGGCCGCGACCGAATGGGCAATGGCATGTTCGCGCGCCGCCGGGTCGCCGGCGAGCAGCGCCGCCGCATTGGCCTCGCACCACTCGAAAAAGGCAAAATCGTCGATCAGCCCATATTTCACCACTTCGGCATATCCCGCGCGGACCTGGCGCAGCGGCAGCGTATCGAGCACCTGCGGGTCGATCAGCACCACGGCCGGTTGATGGAAGGCCCCGATCAGGTTCTTCCCGGCGCGCGCATTGATCGCCGTCTTGCCGCCGACCGAGGAATCGACCTGCGCCAGCAAGGTGGTCGGGATCTGCACGAAACCGCAGCCACGCTTGACGATCGCGGTTGCGAAGCCGACCAGATCGCCGATCACGCCGCCGCCCAGCGCGATCACATGGTCGCCCCGCTCCACGCCGAGGTCGAGCAGCCGGTCCGTAAGCTGCTCGAGCGTCGCCCAGCTCTTCGAGCCTTCGCCCGGCGCCAGCACGATCGCCTCGCTCGCCACGCCCGCTTTGGTCAGGGACGTTTGCAGCGTGCCGAGATGCGGCAGGACATTCTCGTCGGTGACGATCGCCATCGTCCGCCCGCGCGACAGTAGCGCGAGGCGCTCTCCCGCCCGTGCCAGTACCCCGTCCTCGATCACCACCTCATAGCTGCGCGCGCCGAGGGAAACGGTGATGCTGGTCATAAGCGCAGGGCTTTCAGGATCGAGTTCACGGTCGATTCGTGCGGCGCGTGATGGCTCGGCACACGGATATGGGCGAGCGCGTAGATCGGATTGCGGATCCTGGCCAGTTCGTCGAGCACCTTGCGCGGATCGCGGTCGCGCAGCAGCGGCCGCGTGTCGCGGCGGCCCACCCGGTCGGCCAGCACGGCCGGATTCGCGTCGAGCCAGATCGCCAGCGCCTGGTTCAGGATCAGCGTGCGGGTGTCGTCGTTGATGAACGCGCCGCCGCCGGTCGCGATCACCTTCGGCGTGCCGTCGATCAGCCGGGCGATCACGCGCCGTTCGCCGTCGCGGAAATGCGCTTCGCCGAATCGCTCGAAGATCTCGGTGATCGACATGCCGGCGGCGGCCTCGATCTCCGAATCGGCGTCGACAAAGGGCAGACGCAGGCGCGTCGCCAGGCGGCGGCCGACGGTGGACTTGCCGGCACCCATCAGCCCTACGAGGACAATCGGCTGGCCGGTCCAGTCCGGGAGAGGGGTGTGTCTTTGCAACATGGAAGCGGGGGCTATACAGCGAGCCCGCGTCTCGGGCAAAAGGCCGCGCGCAGTAGATTTTCTCACGTCCGTAATAACGCGTCTGTACAAGGTTCGCTCATGTCCCGTTCGCTGATAGCGCTCATCGTCATCCTGGTCGTCGTGGTTGGGGGCCTGTTTTTCCTGGCCGGGCGTACGAACGAAAAGCCGCTGACCCGCGTCGAGAAGGTAGTGCCGCTTGCGAATCTCTCGAACTAGCGTCGCGCTCGGCGCGATCGCCGCGGTACTTGTCGGCGTGGGGCTTCCCGCGCTGGGTCAGGACAAGCCCGAATCGCTGTTGCCGCCCGGCTTCGGCGATCCCGTCGCGGCGCCCGCGCCGACCCCCGCGGCCACGCCTTCGGGGTCTGCCACGCCGCGCCCTGCGGCGACGACGCTGACGCCGGAGGACGGTGTCACACCAAGTCCGACACCGTCCGCCACGCCGGGTGTTCCCGCGCCGGTCGATCCGGCATTGCTCGCGCGCTACGACATGCCCGATTATGCGCGCCGGTCGCTGGCATCGGTCGGTCCGGTCGGCCCCGATGGCGGGGGCCTGACGCCGCGCGCCTTCGGCAATGCCGATGGTCCTTATCTCGAAACGCTGATGCGCCGTCTCGATGTGCCGATCGCGTCGCGCTGGCTGTCGATTGCCCTCAGGCGCGCGCTGGTTTCGCGCGTCGACACGCCGCGCGGCATCAATGGCGCCGATTTCGCCGCCGAGCGCGCCTGGCTGTTGCTGCGCATGGGCGAATCGGTCGCGGCACGCGGCGTGGTGCAGAGCGTCGATGGCGACAACTTCACGCCCAAACTCTACGAAATCGCGATGCAGGCCGCGCTGGCGACGGGCGATCCCGGCGCCCTGTGTCCAGTCGCTGACGGCGGCGCCCAGCTGCGCCGCGAGCGCGCCTGGGTCGTGGCGCAGGCAATCTGTGCCGGTCTCGCTGGCGAACCGCGCAAGGCCGAGGCACTGATGAAGGCGGCGCGCAACAACGGTCTCGTCAACGGAATCGACCTGTTCCTGGCCCAGAAGGTCGCCGGCACCGGCGCGCGCGGGCAGCAGGCGGTGACGATCGAATGGGACAGTGTCGATCGCCTTACCGCGTGGCGCTACGGCCTCGCCAGCGCGACGGCGGTCGAGATCCCCGAAGCCTTGTTCGCCACCGTCTCCCCCAACGTCCAGGCGTGGCGCGCGCAATCCCCTGTGCTGGTGGCCCGCATGCGCGCGGCGCCCGCCGAGCAGGCCGCGGTGCGCGGCGTCTTCTCGAATGCGGCGCTGGTCGACCTCTACGGCGAGATCGACGAGGACGATCAGTCCTCAGCCGAGAATGGCGTCGCCCGGGATCTGCGCAGCGCCTATTCCGCGGCCGACATGCAGGGCCGGCTCGACGCGCTGAAGCAGCTCTGGGATCAGCCGAAGACGGCGGACGCGCGTTTCGCTCGCCTGATCCTGACCGCGCGCGCCGCGGCGCGGATCCCCGCCGGCACGCAGGGCGCTGACGCCGACCGTATCGTCGCCTCGATGCTCACGGCCGGAATCGATCGTGGTGCGATGCGCTGGCGGGCGAGCGTGCCTGCCGGCGGCGATGCCTGGGCGATGCTTGCCCTGGCCGATCCGGCATCGGCCTCGTCGAGCTGGTCGGACGTCAACCGCTACGCGGGTGCTGGCGAGTCGAGCGGCCTGAAGAAGCGCCTGTTCTTCGCCGGCATGGCGGGGCTGGGCCGCCTGTCGGCGGACGACGTGGAGCGCGGTGCGCGCTCGCTCGATGTGGCGATCGGGGTCGACAATGCCTGGACTCGCGCGCTCAGCCGTGCCGCGCGCGGGCGTGAGCCCGGAACGGTGCTGCTGCTGGCCGCGGTCGGCATGCAGACCCGGCTGTGGCGGGGGGTGCCGCCCGAGGCGCTCTATCATATCGTCACCGCGCTGAGGGTGGTGGGGCTCGAGGCGGAGGCACGGATGATCGCCGCCGAGGCGCTGGCGCGACTTTGACCGGCACGCCCGGCCCGGGCAGCGACCGAGCGCTGATCGAGCGCTTCCTCGAGATGATGGCCGCCGAGGCCGGGGCCGCGAAGAACACCATCGCTGCCTATCGCAGCGACCTAGCGCTTGCGTCCTCCTTCCTGGCGGGCGGTCTCGCGGCCGCCTCGGCGGCCGATCTCGCCCGTCTCGGTGATCAGTGGCTCGATCTGTCCCGATCGAGCGTCGCGCGCAAATCGGCCGCGCTTCGCCGTTTCTTCGCCTTTCTTGCCGATGAAGGCCACCGCACCGACGATCCCGGCGCCGCCTTGCCCCGGCCGGGGGCGCAGCGCGCTTTGCCCAAGGTGCTCGGTCATGACGATGTCGACCGGCTGTTCGCGGCGATCGCTGAGCGGATCGAGCGCGTGCCGCCCGATCCCAACGATCTCCGGCTCTCCGCGCTGGTCGAGCTGCTCTACGGCTCGGGCCTGCGCGCCACGGAACTGGTCTCGCTCCCGCGCAACGCGATAGCGCCCGATCGCCCCTATCTCATCCTGCGCGGCAAGGGCGGTCGCGAACGGCTGGTGCCGATCTCGGATCGCGCCCGTGCCGCGGTGGCGGCGTGGCGCGCTCATGTCGCGACCGATCGCCCGTGGCTCTTCCCCTCGGGCAAGAGCTTCCTGTCGCGCGTTCGGCTCTACCAGCTGCTCAAGGGGCTCGCGGCGGAGGCGGGCATCCCGCCCGACCGGGTCAGCCCTCACGTCCTGCGCCATGCCTTTGCGACTCATCTGCTCGCGGGTGGCGCCGATCTGCGCGCGCTTCAGTCGATGCTGGGCCATGCCGATATCGCCACGACGGAAATCTATACCCATGTCGATGCCAGTCGGCTGGTAGAGTTGGTTAACACCCGCCATCCCCTCGTTGACGTGAAGAGGCGCGGGGCCTAACCGACGCGGCCGATGGCAAGCTTCCTCGATTTCGAGAAACCGATCGCCGAGCTCCAGGGCCGGATCGACCAACTCCGTGAGACCGCAGCCGATGGCGCGGTCGATATCGATTCGGAGGTCGCCCGGCTCCAGGCGAAATCCGACAAGCTCCTGCGCGACACCTATTCCCGGCTGACGCCCTGGCAGAAGACGCTGGTCGCTCGTCACGGCGAGCGCCCGCACTTCAAGGACTATGTCGCCGGGCTGTTCGACGATTTCATGCTGCTCGCCGGAGACCGCGCGTTCGGCGACGATCAGGCGATCCTCGGCGGCTTCGCGAACTTCCGCGGGCGCAAGGTCATGGTGATCGGCCATGAAAAGGGCGACGACACCGCCAGCCGCCTCCGCCACAATTTCGGCATGGGCAAGCCCGAGGGCTATCGCAAGGCGATTCGCCTGATGCAGCTCGCTGACCGGTTCGGCCTGCCCGTGCTGACTCTGGTCGATACCTCGGGTGCCTTTCCCGGCGTCCAGGCCGAGGAACGCGGCCAGGCCGAAGCCATCGCCCGCTCGACCGAGCAATGCCTCGCGCTCGGCGTGCCGTTGATCTCGGCGGTGGTGGGGGAGGGCGGCTCGGGCGGCGCGATCGCGCTCGCCGCCGGCAACAAGGTGCTGATGTTTGAGCACGCGGTCTATTCGGTGATCTCGCCCGAGGGCTGTGCCTCGATCCTGTGGCGCACCGCCGACAAGGCGGCCGAGGCGGCCGAGGCGATGAAGGTGACGGCGCAGGACCTGAAGGAACTGGGCGTGATCGACACGATCGTGCCCGAGCCGCTGGGCGGCGCGCACCGCGATCCCGCGCTTGCCATCGCCAGCCTGGGCGATGCGCTCGATGGCGCGTTGGCTGAATTGGGTAATCAGGGCGCCGATCAGTTGCGCCGCGGGCGACGCGACAAATTCCTGGCGATCGGCAGGCTCTAAAATCTGCCCTGTCTTTCCGCGAGCGGGAGCTGAAGGAAAGAAGTATATTTTCGATGGCAACACGAAAAGGGCGGCGGAACCGAAGTTCCGCCGCCCCGATTTCGTCAAGCTGGTAAGAGCTTACGAAGCCTTCATGTTCGACGAGACGTTCTCGAAGGTGGTGCGCAGCTGGTTGCCCAGGCCCTGCATCGCGGCGATCGCGGCGACGGCGATCAGTGCGGCGATCAGGCCGTATTCGATTGCGGTGGCGCCCTTGCTGTTCTTGATGAACTTGCGGATGGTCTGCATGATTCCGGTCTCCAATGGTCTAAAGCTTCAGTACCCGGCTGATCCGGTGAACCGGGCCAGCAAGCTCAAACTAGAATCGCAAGGTTGAGAAACATTTAAGCCGCTCCAGGAAATTTTACGGGGTCGGTCAGTGGCCCGAGCGCGCGTTTTCCATTTTCGTGTTGACGTTGCCCCACATGTCGGTCGTGGTCCGCGCGACCTGGGTGAAGGACGCGATCATGGTGATGACGACGAGCGCCGCGATCAGGCCATATTCGATTGCGGTGGCGCCCTTGCGGTTCTTCACCAGCGTCCTGATCATGTTGCGCGCCATTGATGGTTGGTCCCGGCTGGAAAAATCCCCCGAACGTTAATGTAGGAGCGTTAATGAATGGCGAAGGCCATGGAAGATGTTGTCATAGCAGGGCTTTTTCCGGTCGTCGCGGTGGCGCTGATCGATCGTGAAGGCCGGGTGCTGGTGCAGAAGCGACCCGTGGGCAAGATGATGGCGGGCCTTTGGGAGTTCCCCGGCGGCAAGGTCGAGCCGGACGAGACGCCGGAAGCGGCACTCATCCGCGAACTCGCCGAGGAACTGGGCATCGTCGTGAACCCGGCTCAGCTCGAACCCGCCGCCTTTGCCAGCGAGCCCCTTGCCGGCCGTCACCTGCTGCTGCTGCTCTATATCTGCCGGGCCTGGCACGGCACGCCGCGCGCGCTGCATGCGGAGGAACTTTTATGGTGCCTGCCGGAGGCATTGCACGATCTCGACATGCCGCCCGCTGACCTGCCGCTGATCGGGCGGCTGATGGCGCTGGTCTGAGCAAGGCGTCCGAAACTGGGGCCGATCCGTATTCTGTGATACACACAGGTGGGCGAACCCCGGGGGAGGGAGAATGGCGGGACGGCCTTTGCTCAAGGGCCTGCGGGCAAAGGCCTGGGTGATTCTGCCCGGGCTTGCCGTGCTCGCGGTCACGCTGGGCCTGCAGATGGTCGGCGTGCCGGCGATCGACCGAATCGGGTCCTTACTGTTCGACAGTTATCAGCGCGCCAAGCCGCGACCCTGGCAGGATGCCGGCGTCCGTATCGTCGATATCGATGACGAGACCCTGCGCCGGCTGGGCCAATGGCCCTGGCCCCGCACTGACATTGCCGAGCTGACCAGGCGCCTGACCGAGGCAGGCGCCGCCACGGTGGCCTTCGACATCGTCTTTTCGGAACCCGACCGCACCTCGCCGACTCAGCTGGCCGAGCGCGTGAAGCGGCAGGGCGGCGATGCGCGGGTCGTCGCGGCGCTCGACACGCTGCCCGACAATGATGCCGTGCTCGCCGATACCTTCAGGACGTCGACCGTCGCGCTGGCCTTTTTCCTGACCGGCGAGAAGAAGGGTGGTCAGGTCGAGCCGAAGATGGGCTTCGCGGTTGCCGGCTCGCCGCCGAGCACTGGCAAGGCGACCTATACGGGCGCGATCCAGCCATTGCCCATACTGCGCGACGCGGCCGCCGGCCTCGGCTTCGTCAGCCTGCCGCCCGACAGCGACGGCATCGTGCGCAAGGCACCGTTGATTTCGACTCAGAACGGCCAGCTGCTGCCCGCGCTCTCGCTCGAGGCGCTCCGCACTGCCTATCGCACTCAGTCGGTGATCGTGAAATCCAGCGATGCCAGTGGCGAATTGGGAAGCGGCGGGCCCAACGTCGTGTCGCTCAAGGTCGGCGATTCGGAGGTGCCGACGACTCGGTCGGGCCAGCTCGTAATATATTACACGGCGCCGCATCCCGAACGGATCGTGCCGGCGTGGAAGGTCATGACGGGCCGGATGTCGGCGGCCGAGATGGAGCGCAACTTCGCGGGGCAGGTCGTCTTTGTCGGCACCAGCGCGCAGGGACTCTACGACCTGAAATCGACCCCGCTCGCCGAGACCGAGCTCGGCGTGGTGATCCACGCCCAGGCGCTCGAGCAGATCATCACGAAGAGCTTCCTGCGCCAGCCCGACTGGGCGCGGGGTGCCGAGCGCGCGGCCTTGCTCGTCCTCGGCCTGATCATGGCTTTCTCGTTGCCCTGGCTCGGCGCGACGCGCGGCGCGGTCCTCGGCATGGTGATGGTGGGCGGCCTGGCCGGCGGCAGCTGGATGGCGTTCAGCCGCGACCAGCTGCTGCTCGATCCCACCTGGCCGGTGCTCGGCCTTACATTGGTCTATGTCATCGAGACGGCACTGACCTATTACCGCGAGGAACGGCAGCGCGCGTATATCCACCAGGCGTTCGACCGCTATCTCTCGCCCGACATGGTGAAGCGCATCGTCGACGATCCCGGCAGCCTCGAGCTTGGCGGCGAGGAGCGCGAGATGACCGTGCTGTTCTGCGACATCCGCGGCTTCTCCAGGCTATCGGAGAAGCTGACTCCGCAGGAGATCATCCAGTTCCTGATCGCGTTCCTGACGCCGATGTGCGACATCCTGCTCGCCCGCAAGGCGACGATCGACAAGTTCATCGGCGATGCGGTGCTGGCTTTCTGGAACGCCCCGCTCGACGACCCCGATCAATATGCCAATGCCGCCCGCGGCGCGCTCGGCATGACCCGGCGGCTGCGCGAGATCAATCTCGCGATGCGCGGCCAGACCGGGGGCGTATGGCCGGGCGAGGTTTGCATCGGCATCGGCCTCAACGCCGGGCCCTGCTGCGTCGGCAATATGGGCTCGGCGCAGCGGCTCAATTATTCGCTGATCGGCGACACGGTGAATCTCGCCTCGCGCATCGAGGGGCTGACCAAATATTACGGCGTGCAGATCGCGATCGGCGAGGACCTGCGTCGCCATCTGCCCCAGTTCGCCATCGTCGCACTCGATCATGTCCGCGTCGTCGGCCGTGACGCGCCCGAGGAGATCTTCGCCCTGCTCGGCGACGAAAGCCTGGAGCAGGAGGCAAGCTTCCGCAACTTCGCGCTACGCCATCAGGCCATGCTCGAAGCCTATCGAGCGCAGGACTGGGCAAAGGCCGACGCGCTGGCCGAAACGGGGCAGGGGTCCGCGACCAGCTATGGCCTGCGCAAATTCTATCTGCTGATCCGCGATCGGATCGCCCATTTCGCGGCCAATCCGCCGGGTGAGGCTTGGGATGGGGTGTTCTCGGCGACCGAGAAATAGGGCTCTACGATCCCGGCACCCCAAGCGCCTTCGCTTCCGCCTCGATCCGCGCCTGCGCCCCCGGATTGGCCGCCACCGCACTCTTCAGTGCCGCACTTGCTTTGGCCGGCTCGCCCAGGGTCATCCGGCTGCGCATCAGCATGACCCAGCCATCGACATTGTCCGGATTGGCCTGGAGCTTCGCCTCCAGCCCCGCGACCATGTTCTGCACCATCGCATCCTGCTCGTGCGGCGGCAGGGCGGCGGCGGCGCGCATCTGCTCGGCGTTCGGTCCGGGGATCGGCGCCGTCGCGGTCGCGCCGTCGGGCACCAGCGGATGCGGCGCCGGCTGCTTCACCGCGGCCAGCCGGCCGGCCACGTCGATCCCGTTGATCTTGCCGACCTGCTCGATCGTCCGACGCAGATCGCGTTCCCAGAGCGCGCCCGGCGGCGTGTCCTGCAGCAAGGCGAACCAGTCGGTGATCGCGCCCTTGTGGTCGGCCGCCAGGTCGCGCGCCACCGCCAGGAAATAACGCGCGCGGGGGTCCTTCGGGTCGATCGCCGCTGCCTTGCGGAAGGCGTCGAGCGCCGGCGCCGGCATCGGGCTGTCGGCGCTGGCCATCACCCGCGCTTCGCCCAGCGCGGACCAGAGATCGGCGCGTCCGGCGGCGATCCGGGTGCCGCGCTCATAGGCCTGTGCCGCCTCGGCATGGCGGCCGAGATCGGTCTGCGCCTGCCCGAGCGCGAGCCATGCCTCAGGATCATTCGGCGTCGTTCGTGTCCGTTCCTCGATCGCGGCAAGTGTTGGCGGCCCGCCGGGCGCAGGCGAAGCCACGGAGGAAGGGTCTTTTTTCTCGAGACCGCCGCTACCCAACACCGACCAGCCTATCGCGACGACAAGAATCACCCCCGCGAATACCAGCAGGATCAGTCCGGTCCTCGACTTTTGCTTGCCCGGTTCCATCACTATCCTTTGGCTTTACCTTGTTGAGGCTGGCGCCGAGCGCACATCCTGCTAGTGTGTACCGGCCAGCGGCAAATGCAATCCTGAACGGACCTGCATCCGCCGCGGCGGGTGCTTTGGGGGAGTGTGCGTGACGGACCGGGTCCGCATCGCGATCATCGGCTCGGGTCCCGCGGGGCTGAGCGCCGCCGCGCGCGCCGCCCAGCTCAGGCTCAGCCATGTCCTGCTGGAAAAGACCGACCATCTCTCGGACACGATCTTCAAATACCAGAAGGGCAAGCACGTCATGGCGACGCCCAGCCAGCTCGTGCTCCGCTCCGACATGGAGTTCGACGCGGGCAAGCGTGAGGTCATCCTCGGCATCTGGGACAAGCTCGCCGCGAGCCACGGCATCAATATCCGCTACCGCAGCGAGGTGAAGGCGATCGAAGGCGAGCGCAGCGATTTCCGCATCGCGCTCACGGACGGCTCCGTCGTCAACGCCGAAACGGTCGTGCTGGCGATCGGTACCCAGGGCAATCCCAATCTGATGCGTTGCACCGGATCGACCCTGCCGCACGTCCAGTATCAGCTCGACGATCCCGGCGAATATGTCGACGAGCATATCACCGTAATCGGCTCGGGCGATGCGGGCATCGAGAATGCGCTCGGCCTCGCCGCCGATATGGCGCAGGGCAATGTCGTCACCATCCTCAACCGCTCCGCCGATTTCGCCCGGTCAAAGACCGCCAACGTCAAATTGCTCAACGAGGCGGCGGATGCCGGGCGCATCTCGATCCGGCTGGAGACCACCCCCGCCGAGGTTCGCCCGGGCGAACTGGTGCTCGAAACCCGCGACGGGCAGGAGACCATCCGTTGCGACCGGATCATCGCCCGCATGGGCTCCGCCGCACCCCGCGCTTTTGTCGAAAGCTGCGGCATTGAGTTCAGCAGCGCCGACCGCGAGGCATTCCCGAAACTCTCGCCCGTGTTCGAATCGACCAAGCCCGGCATCTTCGTGATCGGCGCGCTCGCCGGCTATCCGCTGATCAAGCATTGCATGAACCAGGGCTATGACGTCGTCGAGTTCATCAACGGCAATATCAGCCTGAAGCCCGCTGACGAGCCGATCCTCCAGGCCAAATTCGCCCGCCTCAAGGCGAAGCGCTCGGTCGACGACTGGCTGGAGATGCTCCGCGCCAACATCACCATCCTCCACGACCTGTCGCCGCTGCAGATGCGCGAGTTCATGCTCGATTCCGAAGTGCGCTCCTACAAGGCGGGCGAAGTGATCGTCGAACGCGCCGATCCCGGCTCCTCGCTGTTCGCGATCGCTGAGGGTACCGCGCTGGTTCAAGTCGACAGGGGCGATCCCTCGATCACCGTCCCGATCGAACAGGGTTCGATCTTCGGCGAGGTCGGCCTGATCTCCGGCCGCCGCCGCGGCGCCACGGTGCGCGCCGGCACCGACATGATCGCGGTCGAGGTCTCGCGCACCGCCGCGCTCAAGCTGATGGCGTCGGTTCCCGCCGCGAAGCGCGCGGTGACGCGCATCTCGGTCGAGCGCCAATTGCTTCAGCTGTTCGGCTCGGGCCTCACCTCAACGGACATCGCCGAACTGCTCGATTCGTCGGAAATCCATACGGTGCGCGCTGGCGAGCCGATCATCACGGAAGGCGAGGCGGGCGAGGACATCTTCGTCATCCGCGTCGGCAGCATGATCGTCGAGAAGAATGTCGGCGGCAAACCCGTCTTCCTCTCCTATCTTCCCGCCGGCTCCTATGTCGGCGAAATGGCGCTGATCGGCGGCGGCAAGCGCACCGCCACGGTCAAGGCAGCGATCAAGTCCGAGGTCATCAAGCTCCCCGGTGCCGCTTTCCGCCGCCTGATGGAGGCGAAACCGCGCCTCCTGGAAAAGGCCCGCGCCGACATGGCGCAGCGCCAGAACATCAATGCGTTCGTCGAGAGCCGCAAGGACAGCTTCTCCGGCGTGGTCGACATGTATTCGCAAACCGCGACCTTCCTCGTCGAAAACGGCATCGGCGAAGCGACCGACGTACTGCTGATCGACGAGAATCTGTGCGTCGGCTGCGACAATTGCGAAAAGGCCTGCGCCGACAGCCATGAAGGCCTGTCCCGGCTCGATCGCGAGGCCGGGCGCACTTATGCCCATCTCCACGTCCCGACCAGCTGCCGGCATTGCGAGCACCCGCATTGCATGGCCGATTGCCCGCCCAACGCGATCCATCGCGGTCCGGACGGCGAGGTGGTGATCGACGACACCTGCATCGGCTGCGGCAATTGCCAGCGCAACTGCCCCTATGGCGTGATCCGCATGGACAGCGTGCCGCCGAAGAAACCGGGCCTGCTCAGCTGGATGTTCCTCGGCATCGGCCCCGGCCCGGGCGAGCCGACGAAGAAATGGCGGTACAAACACGCGAAGCCAGGGGTCGAGAAACCCAAGAAAGCCATCAAGTGCGACATGTGCTCAGGCATCGATGGCGGCCCGGCCTGTGTCCGCGCCTGCCCGACGGGCGCCGCGATCCGCGTCGCGCCTGAGGAATTTCTCGACGTGGCGCGGCTCGAACAAGGGACTCAGTCATAGCCAGCCGCGCCTCCCGTGGAGTGGCGCGCCCGGGCAAGGTCGCGCTGCACGAGGGATTCCTGCGCCACAAAAGCTTCCGTTGGCTCAAGATCGCGCTCGCCGTCAGCCTGATCGCGATCCTCGGCTATGCCCTGATCGACGTGACGCCGCGTCCCAATGGCGGCTCGCCCTATGGCTATACGCTCGGCACGATCGGCGTGCTGCTGATCCTCTGGCTCAGCCTGCTGGGGGTGCGCAAACGCGCGATGACCAGCGGCCGATGGTCGTTAAAGGCCTGGACCAGCGCGCATGTCTATCTCGGGCTCAGCCTGATCGTCATCGCGACCCTGCACACCGGCTTCCAGTTCGGCTGGAACGTGCACACCCTCGCTTATGCGTTGATGCTGCTGGTGGTCCTTTCGGGCCTCTACGGCATCACCGTCTACGCCGCGATTCCGCGCTATCTCAGCACCAATCGCGAGGAGATGACTCAGACCCAGATGCTCGATGCGCTCCGCGCGATCGATCGCCAGCTCCACGACGCCGCCCAGCCGCTCGGCCAGCGCCAGGCCGAGCTGGTTCGCATTTCGCTCGAACAGGACCCGTTCGGCGGCGGCCTGATCGCGCGCCTGTCGGGCCGCTACCCGCGCTGCGCGACCTTGCGCACCTTCGACACCATTCGCGAACGCACCGGCCCGCGCCCCGATATCGGCGACGATCCGCTCGAACGCGTCGACGCCCTGCTCGACCGCAAGCTGGCGATGCTGGCGCAGCTCCGGCGGCATCTGCGGCTCAAGGCGATGCTGGAGATCTGGCTCTACATCCACATACCCTTCACCTTCGCGCTGATCGCCGCGCTCACCGCGCATATCGTCAGCGTGTTCTTCTACTGGTGACGGGCGCGTGACCTTTCTCCTCCGCCAGATCAGCTTCACCGCGGATCACCGCGAGATCGTGCGGACGACCCGGATCGACAGCGATGCCGTGACGATTGGCCGCGGTGCCGAGAACGATATTGCGCTGCCCGATCTCGGCGTCGACCCACGCCACGCCCGGATCGAGCGCCGCGACGACCGTTATGTTGCCGTCGTCGCGCTCGGCACCTTGGGCTTCGAGATCGACGGCCGCACCGTACGGCGCGGCGAGATCAACGCCGCCAGGGGCGCCGAGCTCGGTTTCGGCGGCCACCGCATCACCGTGACGCGCGATGCCGGGGGGCAGATCGTGCTGACCGTCGCGCGGGTCGGGGCGATCTCCGACACCGCGGAAGAGCGCGAGGAAGCGAACGCCTATTCGCTCAAGGGCCTGCTCCCGGGCAAGCGCTCGACCGCCTGGCTACTCGTCGCGGCGGTGTTGCTCGGCTTCCTCGCCTGGCCTGTCTGGAGCTATCTCAACCGCGACCGTGCCGATACCCGCAGCATCTATACGCTCAGGGCCGACCATAGCTGGTCGAGCGGCCCGCTCAGCCAGGCGCACCATGCGCTGGAGGGCAAGTGCGAGGCCTGCCACGTCAAGGCGTTCGTCTCGGTCCGCGACGACAGCTGCAGGGCCTGCCACAAGGACGTGCACGACCACGCGCCGCCCGCGCGTATAGCGGGTGCCCGGGAAGCGCCCGATTTCACCGGCCGGATGCTGGCGAAAGTCGCCCAGACCTTCGGCAAGCCCGGTCCCGGCGCCTGTGTCGATTGCCACACCGAACATGAAGGCGCCGGGCCGATGCCGCCGACGCCTCAGGCCTTTTGTGCCGACTGCCATGGCTCGCTCAAGACTCGGCTGACCGACACGAAAATCGGCAACGCCGGCGATTTCGGCACCAGCCATCCGCAATTCCAGCCGCTGATCGCGACCGTGCCGGGTGCCACGCCCGTGCTGGCGCGTGCGTCGCTCGATCGCCTGCCGACCGAGCACAACGGCCTGAAATTCCCCCACAAGCTCCACCTCGACACGCGCGGCGGCGTCGCGCGCATGGCGCAGACGATGAAGGCGCGGAACGGTTTCGGCGATGCGCTGGTCTGCGCCGATTGCCACAAGCCGAGTGCCGATGGCGTCCGTTTCCTGCCGGTTCAAATGGAGCAGAATTGCCAGATGTGCCACAGCCTCGGCTTCGACCGGATCGGCGGCACGGTGCGCACCTTGCGGCACGGCGACGTCCCGCAGATGATCGCCGATCTGCGCGCGACCTACCGTGCGAACCTGCCCAGCGCGCCCGGCCCGGGCGATCGCCGCCGCCCCGGCGTCTATGCCCCGGGCCAGGTCTATCACGCCTATTTCGGCCCGGGCGGGCGGCCCGGCAATGCCGATGCCGCGATCAGGGCGGTGTTCACGAAGAACGGCGCCTGTTTTGATTGCCATGTCGTCACGCCACCAGGGGCGGGCGGGGCGGCCGACTGGACAGTGCTGCCGGTGCATCAGCCGATGCGCTACATGATGCACGGCTGGTTCGATCACGCCGCGCACCGGACCGAGAAGTGCGAGAGCTGCCACACCGCCCAGCAATCCAGCTCGGCGGAGGACCTGATCCTGCCGGGTATCAGGACTTGCCGCACCTGCCACGCCGGCGAGAGCACGGCGGCCAAGGTGCCGTCGGGCTGCGCCATGTGCCACAGCTATCACGCCAGTGCTGGCGCGCCCTGGATGCCCTCGACAATCAGGGCCCGCATCCGCACGCTGCCGGTCGCCGTACCTGCGTCGGGTCCGCCATAACAACCAGGGAGAGGGGATCATGCTGATCGCGCAGATCACCGACATCCATCTCGGTTTCGATCCGGGCAATCCGGACGAGACCAACCGCCAGCGCCTCGACCGGGTGCTGGCCGAACTGACGACAGGCCGGAATCGCCCTGACCTGATGGTCGCGACCGGCGACCTGGCCGATCGCGGCGATGCCGAAAGCTATGCCCGCCTCGCCGAAGCGCTCGGCGCCTGTCCGTTCCCGGTCTATCCCTGTCTCGGCAATCACGACGACCGCGCCAATTTCGCCCGGGCCTTCCCGCAGGTGCCGTCGGTCGCGGGCTTCGTTCAGTACGGCATCATGCTGCCGGGGCTGCGCATCATCGTCCTCGATACGCTGGAGGTTGGGCGGCACGGCGGCGGCTTCTGCGAGGTGCGTGCGGCATGGCTCGGGGCCCAACTCGCCGAGGATTCTGACACGCCGACGGTGATCGTCATGCACCACCCGCCGCTCGATGTCGGCATCGAATGGATGGATCCGGGCCCGGACCAGCCCTGGATCGCGCGCTTCACCGACGCGATCGCCGGACATCGCCAGATCCGCGCGATCTGGTGCGGCCATCTCCACCGGCCGATCGTCACCCTGTGGAACGGGATCGCCGTCACCATCGGTGGCGCCACCGGGGCGGAACTGTCCCTCGACCTTTCGCCGATCGACCCCGACCGTCCGGACGGCCGCCCGATGGTCAGCGACGGTCCGCCCGGCTACACGCTGCACCGCTGGGAAGGGGGACGCCTGGCAAGCCATTTCGATACCGTGCAGGACCATGCCATCCTCGCGGCGTTCGACGACGGCATGCAGCCGCTGGTGCGGCAGATGTTCGAGGAACGGTCGGGTTGAGGGAGCCCCCGGCCTGACCGGCGTCGCGCGGTTCGTCCATGTTCACGCCGCAAATCCGGGCCAAGTGCGCACCGTCTCCGCGATATAGTCGCGCATCACCCGGTGCACCTCGCCGCCGGTAAGCCGGCCATCGCGGAAATCGCGCGTGAGCGCCGCCGTGAACAGCGTCGCTCCTTCGCCGTCCTTGCGCTTGCCTCGGCCGGGATTGGTCGCGCTGTGTGCGCCGAACCCCCATCTCTCGACCGACAGGGCAAGCGCCGGAACCGGCTGCACGAAATGCGGGTCGTTGGGCCACAATCCCGCGCTCCAGTTCAGCAGGCGCCCATATCCCATGCTGACCAGCGGATCGTCGAAACGCTCGCGCACCTGATATTGGCCGAAATCGACCAGCTGCGCGTCGAACGATGTCCGGTCGTCCGGCGCGCGCACGGTCTGGATGTTCATGCCGTCCCCGGCGAGCCGGCGCGCACCCCGCATCCAGCCGCGCACCGTCGCCGCATCGTCGGGCGAAAGGCTCGACACGAGCGTTCCGGCGTAGGAAGCGATCAGTTCCTCCTCGTCGTGAAACAGGAAGCGTGTGCCGCGGTTCGCCGAGGTGATCCCATAGTGACGCAGCAACAGCTCGATCTCGACCTTCACCGCCTCGTCGCGCGAGCCGCTGATAGGCAGATCGACATTGCCCCGTGCCCGACGATGGGCGCGTCGCACCATGATCCCCGCGGGCTCGACGGCCCCGGACCGTGAGGTCGCGCCGAAGCCCGTGTCGATGAACCCATAGACCGGCACGGTGGAGAAATGGGGCGCCGCATGCCGGAAGACGGCCTCGATGACCCATTGGAACAGGATCTCGCGCAATCCGTCGCGCATTAGCAGCAGGCCGTTGCTGTGCACGTCGAGCGCGGGCGCACAATTCGGTTCCCGGCCGGTGCCCTTCAGATCCAGCAGTCCGCATCCGGTGTCCGACAGAAAGGCACGGCCATAGCGCGTGGGTCGCCACACCCGGCGGGGCTCGTCGCGGGTGGCGATTGGCGTGTTCGTGATGTCCTGCGCCGCCTGCGTCACCGAGATGAGCGCGGCGTGCTCGATCAGCCATGCCTCACGCACGGCGTCGCACTGATCGGGCCGGCAACCGCCCGCTGCCAGGGCATCGTCCCGCAACAAGGGGAAGTCGTTCTGCAACAAGGCATGGTCGGCAAAGACCAGGCGCGCGTCGGCGAGCGGCAGCGCGGTGTCGGGTCGAAGGCCATCGTCATCCAGGTCGCCGATGCGGCGCGGAATCACGGTGTCGTGAAACAAGGGGCAAGGCGGTGGTATCGGCTCGCCCGGCATCTCGACTCTGCTTCCTTCCATGATAGGGTGGTATTCAATTACCAATCGGGGAGCGGAACGATGGCTGAAGACGAACAGGGTGCCAAGTCACCCAACGATCCAGCCGGGGCCGCACGCGCGGGCGGACAGGCATTGACGGGGCAGGGCGAGACGTCGGGCGCCGAACCGGTCAGCCAGTCGCTCCCGCCCATCGAGCAGTTCCAGCGCGTATTGCTCCGGGATCCCGCCTTGCAGGAAACGCTGGCGCGCGCGCAATCGCACGACGCGTTCCTCGATGCGGCGGTCCAGCTGGGCAACGATCACGGCTACGCCTTCACCAGGGACCAGCTGCAGGCGCACATCGCCACGCTGGAACAACGACAGGCGGTGAGCGACGATACCGCGCCGCAGGCCGACCCGATCCAGTATCTGCAGTCGTCGCCGGAACCCCCGGGGCCGCCTCCACCCCCGCCGCCGGCGCCCCTGCCGCCGTCACCGCCGCCGCCTCCGCCGTCGCCGGAGCCCCCGGGGCCGCCGCCTCC